>JBLWZN010000003.1:67490-154029 GCA_048266425.1 Sediminicola sp. | reverse complement strand
CCGGTTGGTTTTCGGAGATCAAATTTGAATCGCCAAGTTACCGGGTGCGAATAGGAAAATTCAAAAATAAGCTGGATGCCGAGCGCGAATTGCAAGAAGTACGACTAAAATATCCGGCAGCGATGTTGCTAAAACCAGAAAAAACGACCAAATAGGTCGTTTTTTTTTTGTCCTCATTCCCGCCTCCCACAAAAAGAGGGAGGCAAGTGGCCTTTATTTCAGTTTTTTCTTGACGGCTACCTCTTGGAAGGCCTCAACAATATCATCTACTTGGATATCGTTGTAATTCTTGATCTGTAGACCACAATCATAGCCCTTGGCCACTTCCTTAACATCATCCTTAAATCTCTTCAGCGATGAAAGTTCGCCAGTAAATACTACCACTCCGTCCCGTATCAATCGAATCTTGGAGTTTCGGAATATCTTACCACTGGTCACCATACATCCGGCAATAGTCCCAATTTTTGAGATTTTGAACGTTTCCCGTATCTCTGCGTTACCCGTAATTTCTTCCTTCATCACCGGAGAGAGCATTCCTTCCATCGCATCCTTAAGATCGTTGATGGCATCATATATAATGGAATACATCCTGATGTCGATTTCCTCCTTCTCCGCAATGGACCTTGCGTTGCCCATGGGCCTTACGTTAAACCCGATGATTACCGCGTCCGAGGCAGAAGCCAACAGCACGTCGGACTCTGTAATGGGTCCAACCGCTTTGTGAATAATATTTACCTGAATTTCGTCTGTGGACAATTTCTGGAAAGAATCGGTCAAGGCCTCCACAGAACCATCCACATCCCCTTTTAGAATAATGTTCAGTTCCTTAAAGTCGCCCAATGCAATTCTCCTTCCAATTTCGTCCAAAGTGATATGGCGTTGGGTCCTCACCGATTGTTCCCGCATGAGCTGGGACCGTTTGGCAGCCAGTTGTTTGGCTTCCCTTTCATCCTGCAACACGTTGAACTTGTCCCCGGCCTGAGGCGCACCGTCCAATCCCAGTATGGATATTGGCGTAGACGGGGCCGCTTCCTTAATATTGTTGCCGCGTTCGTCCTGCATGGCCTTAATTTTACCGCTACAGGTACCTGCAAGCACATAATCCCCAATTCTCAGGGTGCCCGCCTGTACCAAAACAGTTGAAACGTATCCCCTACCTTTATCTAAAAAGGCCTCGACTACCGTACCATTGGCCAATTTATCCGGATTCGCCTTCAATTCCAAAAGTTCGGCCTCCAAGAGCACCTTTTCCAAAAGCTCCTTTACTCCCTGACCTGTTTTGGCAGAAATATCATGGGATTGGATCTTACCCCCCCAATCTTCGACCAATAAGTTCATACTCGCAAGGCCCTCTTTAATTTTATCGGGATTGGCGGTAGGTTTATCAATTTTATTGATGGCAAAAACAATAGGAACACCAGCTGCCTGGGCATGACTTATCGCCTCCTTGGTCTGTGGCATGATTGCATCGTCCGCAGCTACCACTATAATTGCGATATCCGTAACCTGGGCCCCACGTGCACGCATGGCGGTAAACGCCTCGTGGCCGGGAGTATCCAAAAATGCCATTTTTTGTCCGTTTTCCAGGGTTACCCCATATGCACCAATGTGCTGTGTAATACCCCCGCTCTCACCGGCAATCACATTTTCCTTTCTTATATAATCCAGCAAGGAAGTCTTTCCGTGATCCACATGACCCATAACGGTAACAATTGGAGCTCTCGGCTTAAGGTCCTCAGGTGCATCCTTGGCGGTCTCGATGGTTTCTTCTATATCTGCGGAAACAAATTCCACCTCGTACCCAAACTCGTCGGCGACAATGGAAAGTGTCTCGGCATCCAAGCGTTGGTTCATGGTGACCATAATGCCCAAGGACATACAGGCCGATATAATTTTGGTGGTAGGCACATCCATCATCGTAGCTACTTCGCTAGCGGTGACAAATTCCGTTACCTTAAGGATCTTGCTTTCCAATTCCTGTTGTTCCAGATCTTTCTCGGTCTGTTGTCGGTGCTGATCCCTTTTGTCCCTTCTATATTTTGCCCCCTTACCTTTTTTGGATTTTCCCTGTAATTTCTCCAGGGTTTCCCTAACCTGTTTTTGCACTTCTTCCTCGGTAGGCTCGGCCTTGGAGACCGTTGCAAAACGTTGTCCTGGACCTTTTCTCGCTGGGCCGCCTTTTCCTTTTGCCGCACCTGCTGCAGAACTGTCCGTTGGATGGCTTATGATACGCTTCCTTCTCTTCTTTTTGTCCGCCCCACTGCCCTCCTTGGGCGCTTCCTTTTTCTTCTTTGGCTTGGCAAATTTTGATAGGTCGATTTTGTCCCCGGTAATTTTGGGACCGGAAAGTTTTTGATATTGCGTAGTCAAGGTTTCGGACTCGGCCGCCTTTTCGGATTCTTCCTTTATCACCTGGGACTCAGCATCCTTGACGGGAATCTTCACTTTCTCTTGTGGCGCTTTTACCTGAACCTCTTCTGGTTGTTTTACAGGAATTTCCTCCTCCTTTTTCTGGGAAGCTTCGACCTTCTTTTCTTGCGGTACGGACTCTTGTTTTGGAACCTCGGGTGTGGGTGCTTCCTGTTTTGGAGTCCCTTTTTTAGGTTCCAAATCTATCTTGCCCACGGTTTTTGGACCTGAAAGTTCCACTTTGGCCTTTACAACATGTTCGGTCTTTTCGCGGGCCAATCTTTTTTGTTCCTGCTCCTGCTCTAGCTGTAACCTTAGGGCCTCCTTTTCCTTCCGTTTTTCTTCGCCTACTTCCTTGGATGCAACCTTCTTGCTCATATCCGTTTGGAACTCATCCAAAAGGACCTGATATACTTCATCGGAGATTTTCGTGGTAGGCCTTGCATCCACGTCGTGTCCTTGGGAGGCTAGGTAATCCACCGCCCTGTCCAACGAAATATTCAATTCCCTGAGGACTTTATTAAGCCTTATCGTTGCATTATCTGCCATAAACAAGTATTCGTATTCTTCTAATTTCGTGCTAATATATAGCTTAATCTTCTAATTCTTCTTTCAGAATGCGGACAACTTCCAAAATAGTCTCCTCTTCCAAATCCGTTCTTTTAACCAAATCGTCCACGTCTTGTTCCATCACACTCCGTGCCGTATCCAAGCCTATTTTCTTGAATTCGTCGATGATCCATGCTTCAATTTCATCGGAAAATTCGGTAAGCTCTACGTCTTCCTCTACCCCTTCCCTAAACACATCTATCTCATACCCCGTTAACTGGCCTGCAAGACGAATATTGTGACCTCCACGGCCAATGGCCTTGGAGACCTCCTCTGGCCTAAGGTAAACCTGAGCCGTCATTTTTTCATCGTTAAGTTTAACGGAGGATACCCTTGCCGGACTTAATGCCCTGGTCACCAACAGCTGGGGATTGCTCGTCCAGTTGATGACGTCGATATTCTCGTTGCCCAATTCCCTAACGATACCGTGGATCCTGGAACCTTTCATCCCTACGCAGGCACCTACCGGATCTATCCTATCATCATAGGAATCGACCGCCACTTTGGCCTTTTCGCCTGGAATCCTGACCGCCTTTTTAATGGTGATAAGTCCGTCGAAAACCTCTGGAATTTCCTGGAAAAACAATTGCTCCAAAAACACGGGAGAGGTTCTGGACATGATAATCATAGGTTTGTTGCCCTTGAGCTCTACACTTTCTATGATACCGCGTACGTTGTCCCCTTTCCTAAAAAAGTCGGACGGAATCTGCTTTTCCTTGGGCATGATGATCTCGTTCCCTTCATCATCCAATAAAATTATTGCCTTGTGTCTTATATGGTGTACCTCTGCTGTATATATCTCACCCTCCAAGTCCTTAAAATGCTTGTAGATGGTGGTATTATCGTGCTCATGGATCTTGGAGATAAGATTCTGTCGCAATGCCAAAATGGCCCTTCTTCCCAGATCGATCAATTTTACCTCTTCGGAAACATCTTCACCCACTTCAAAATCGGGCTCGATTTTTCGTGCCTCGGAAAGCGAGATCTGTTCGTTTGGATCCTCTACCTCACCGTCTACTACAACGACCCTGTTCCGCCAAATCTCCAAATCCCCTTTATCCGGGTTGATGATGATATCAAAATTATCATCCGATCCAAACTTTCTTTTCAGGGCACTTCTGAAGACATCTTCCAAAATCGCCATTAGCGTTACCCTGTCAATGAACTTATCGTCCTTAAATTCTGAAAAGGATTCGATCAGCGCAATATTTTCCATTTTGCTCTACAATTAAAATTTTAATACAACTTTTGCTTCTTGGATATCAGAAATCGCGATTTCCTGCTTTTTCTGAACCGTTATTTTCCCCTTACCGACAGGTTTAGGCTCCCTGTCCTTCCATTCCAAGGTGATGTGTTCTTCTGTGGCAGCGATCAGTTTTCCTTCAAAATTACGCTCCGCAGTCCTTACTTCCAATATTCTGCCCATATTCTTTTTGTACTGACGCGGAATGACCAAGGGAGATGTAGCGCCTGCCGATGCCACTTCCAAAGAAAAATCTTCTTCTTCCCGATCCAAATTGTGCTCTATGCCCCGACTAACATCCATGCAATCCTGCAGGGTAACTCCTTGGTCACCGTCCAAGATCACCTTGATCTTGTTGTCCTGGCTTATTTGGAAATCTATCAGAAACAAATCTTCCTTTTCCGCTAATGCCTCCTCCAATAATGTCTTTACCCGATCCTTGAACATCGTATACTGAATTCCTCAAATTTTATTCGAAATGAGTAACTATTGCCAACAAAAGAGGGGACTATTAGTCCCCTCATGAATACGTAAATACTCTTTCAGCGGTGCAAATATACAAATTATTTGGATTCTGCAAGAAAGGGGATGCGACAAATTTCCGTTTTTGTTCACGCAGCCCTCTCCCCAACTGCTTCGACCGACAGGCTATGAAACATAAGCGATCCCTCCAGAACCAAAAACATGTTATCATCGATTTTAAAAAAATTTAACTTGGATATAATCCATTATATTGGAAATATTCCATATTTTAGCTTGCGCTTTTTAGAGCACTCTTTTAAATTGAGCGGCACCAGTGATTTTTTTAGCCCGATCTAATCGGAAAAGGCGATTGCCAAACGCCATGCGCTTATCGCAAAAAAATAAAGCATATGGCGCAAGGCGAAACGGAAGGATCATTGGTCTCTTATACAAGACCCCAAACCCTTTCATTAAAATAAAAGCAGAACCCATTTTTAATAAACTATGAACAGCACTATTCTCCATATGGACCTGGATACTTTTTACGTCTCTGTGGAACGCCTTCTCAACAGTCGGTTAGAAAACCGTCCATTGCTCGTAGGGGGCACCAGCAATAGGGGCGTGGTCGCCGCCTGTAGTTATGAGACCCGGGGTTTTGGGGTACATTCGGGCATGCCCATGAAAATGGCCCGGGAGCTATGCCCCGAAGCGGTCGTCATTAAGGGAAATGCAGGAACTTACAGCCAGCATTCGGATATAGTAACCGAAATTATCAAGGAACATGTGCCCCTCTTTGAAAAGGCGAGCATTGATGAGTTTTATGCCGACCTATCGGGAATGGACCGTTTTTTCGGTTCCTATAAGTATGCATCGGAATTGCGACAACGCATCGTACGGGAAACAGGACTCCCCATTTCCTTTGGGCTCTCGGCAAACAAAGTGGTTTCCAAAGTGGCCACCAACGAGGCCAAACCCAATAATCAATTAAAAATAGACCTGGGTTGTGAGAAGTCTTTTTTGGCACCCCTGTCCATCAAGAAAATACCCATGGTGGGCGATAAGACCTATCAAACCCTACGAAACTTGGGACTACGTCAAGTACGGACCATACAAGAAATGCCGATAGACGTTATGCAACGTGTACTGGGCGCCAATGGCAGGGTGATCTGGAACCGTGCCAACGGGATAGATCGTACGCCCGTAATCCCCTTTTGCGAACGGAAATCCATATCAACGGAACGCACTTTCGGCAAAGACACCATCGATGTTATAAAACTACGGGGCATCCTTATCGCCATGACCGAAAATTTGGCCTACCAGTTGCGCCGGGGCGAAAAACTGACCGCCTGTATCGCGGTAAAGATCCGGTATTCCGATTTTAATACCTATTCCAAACAGTTGCGGATCCCCTATACGAGCGCCGACCATATCCTGATTCCAAAGATTTTGGAGATGTTCGCCCAATTGTACAACAGGAGGTTACTGGTTAGGCTAATAGGCGTTAAGTTCAGCCATCTGGTCGGTGGCAATTATCAGATAGACCTGTTTGATGACACCGAAGAGGCGTTGAACCTCTATGCCGCCATGGATCACATCAGAAACCGATATGGGGACAAGAGCGTTATACGCGCCTCGGCCATGGGCGCCAAGACCATTGGCAGAATGCACAACCCGTTCAATGGATTACCACCGGTGGTACTGGCGCATAGAACTCAGTAATTCAGTACGCAGTGGGCAGTAAAAAGTGATGAGTTAGTGATTACAACAAAAAATGAATTTTATCAACATTATTGCCATCATTGATCCCTCCGCCTTCGGCACCCCGCCAGAATGGCCATGTCGGGCTGGCGTTCGGACGGGGAATTATTTTGTCGGGCTGGCTCCCCTTGAAAATAAGGGAGGACCCACTAAAAAGCCTGTTTTAAAATAGTTTGAAATATCATACTCACCTTTTGTAATACACTGAAACGCAAACAATAAACGAATTTATAAACGCATAAACCTATAAACTTTTTCAACTTGAACTTGAGCTTGTCCCGATAGCTCCCGATAATTATCGGGACGGGATTGAACTTGACTCTTGACCTTGAACCTTGAACTTTAAACCTTAAACTTTAATGTACTTAAATTGCCACACCTACTACAGTCTTCGCTACGGCACCTTTTCCGAGGTGGAACTGCTGCAATTGGCACAGCAGAACCAAGTGTCCCAATTGGCATTGACCGATATCAACAACACCTCGGCCTGTCTCAATTTTGTAAGAAAGGCAGTGGAATTTGACATCAAACCCATTTTGGGCATAGACTTTAGGAACGGGGTGGACCCATGTTATGTGGGCATTGCTAAAAACAACGACGGATATCAAGAACTGAACTCCTTTTTGTCCCACCACCTCCACCATCAAAAAAAACTGCCCACCATCGCCCCCGATTTTAAAGAAGCCTATATCATTTATCCCTTTGAAAAAGCAATGCTAAACGACCAAAAAACGTTTAAAGGGCACGAGTTTATAGGGGTCTCCATTGGCAATCTAAGACGGTTGCCCTTTTCAAGGTTGATGCAACTAAAGGACAGATTGGTGGTACAGCAGCCGGTTACGTTCCGGAACAAGCGCGACTTTAATGCGCACCGCCTCCTCCGCGCCATAGACAACAACATGTTGTTGAGCAAACTTCCCAAAACAGAGGAGGCGGAGGAAGATGAAAAAATGTACCCCGTACAAAACCTGGCAGCGGCCTTCTCCGAACATTCCTTTATCTTGGAGAATACGGAGCGGTTGATGAATTCCTGTCACATTCATTTTGATTTTTCCGAGGGGCGGAAGCCCCAAAACCTGCACACCTACAACGATACCCGATCGGCAGATGAGGAAATGATCGAAAGATTGTGTTTGGAAGGACTGCCAAGCCGATATGAAAATCCCGATCAAAAAATCCACGACCGGCTGCGAAAAGAATTGGACCTCATCAAGAAAATGGGCTATGTATCCTATTTTCTGATCAATTGGGACATTGTCACCGAAGCCCGAAAAAGAGGGTTTTTTTACGTGGGCCGGGGCAGCGGGGCCAATAGTATCGTAGCCTATCTATTGAGGATTACCGATGTGGACCCCATAGACCTGGATCTGTATTTTGAACGGTTCATGAACCTCTACCGGGCCAATCCGCCCGACTTTGATATTGATTTCTCCTGGAAGGACCGGGAAGAAATAACGCAATATATATTCGAAAGATTTCAAAATGTAGCCTTGTTGGGATCCTATGTCACCTTTCAAGAAAAAGGGGTTATCCGCGAGCTGGGAAAGGTCTTTGGTCTGCCCAAGGAAGAGATCGATGCCCTGTCCGAAGGTCGGCACCGGATAATCGAATTGGACGAGGTCTCCCAACTGGTCCTAAAATATGGGCGTCTGATCAAGGACATGCCGAACTACTTGAGCATCCATGCGGGGGGTATCTTGATCAGTGAACGGCCTTTGCACTATTTCTCGGCCACCCATTTGCCACCCAAGGGATTTGCCACCACCATGTTCGACATGGTCATCGCCGAGGATGTAGGTCTCTACAAATTTGATATTTTGGGACAACGGGGGCTGGCCAAAATCAAGGAAGCCATGGAGGTACTGGCCCAAAACCGTCCCGATGAATTCTCCAAGTTGGACATACACGATATCCGAAAATTCAAAAAAGATCCCAAGGTAAACAACCTTATAAAAACGGCTCAATGTATGGGGTGTTTTTATGTGGAATCGCCTGCCATGCGTATGTTGCTTAAAAAATTGGAGGTGGACAATTATTTGGGACTGGTGGCGGCAAGTTCCATCATTCGTCCCGGTGTGGCCAAAAGCGGAATGATGCGGGAGTATATTCTACGACATCGGGACAAGGATAGGGCCAAAGAAAAAGCACACCCCGTAATGCTGAACATTATGCCCGAAACCTATGGCGTTATGGTCTATCAGGAAGATGTGATCAAAGTGGCCCATCATTTTGCCGGCCTTACCCTGGGCCAGGCCGACGTACTGCGCAGGGGGATGAGCGGTAAGTTCCGTTCCCGGGAAGAATTTGAAAAGGTTAGGGAAAAGTTCATCGACAACTGTAGAAAAAAAGGATATACCGATACATTGATTTTCGAGATATGGGACCAGGTCGCCAGCTTTGCGGGCTATGCCTTTGCCAAAGGACATTCCGCCTCCTATGCCGTAGAAAGCTATCAAACCCTATTTTTAAAGACCTACTATCCATTGGAATATATGGTGGCCGTCCTCAACAATGGCGGCGGATTCTACCGTACGGAATTCTATGTGCACGAAGCCCGTATGATGGGGGCCTCCATACACGCTCCCTGTATAAACAAGAGTTTTGCGATCAATTGTATCTATGGAAAAGACCTGTATTTGGGCTATATGTACCTACGAGATCTTGAGGGCAGGGTCATGGAACGGATTTTAAGGGAAAGATCGCACAATGGGGATTTCACCTCCTTGGAAGATTTTTTGGACAGGGTGTTTATCCCCATAGATCAAGTGGCCATATTGATCAGGGTCGATGCCTTTCGGTGCACTGGAACAAACAAGCACGAACTCCTGTGGAAGGCCCATCTGTTCCTGAACAAGAACATGAAAATAGACCACCCAAAACTGTTTCCTCCCAAGCATCAAGATTTTAAGATTCCCCAGCTCCGAACCACTGACCTTGAGACGGCCTTTACCCAATTGGAACTTCTGGGATTTTGTCTGTGCAGCCCATTTCAATTGCTCAAGGAAACCCCAAGAAACTCCCACGGCAGCAAGGATCTAGAACGCTACTTGGGAAGATATATCGATATTTATGGGTATCTGATAACGGTAAAAAACACCCGCACCCATACCGGGAAACGAATGTATTTTGCCACCTTGATGGACCAGCAGGGAGAGGTTTTCGACACGGTGCTTTTCCCTCCAGTGGCCGCTAAGTACAATTTTATGGGCAAGGGCATTTATCGATTTTATGGCAAAGTGGTAAGCGAATTCGGGTTTTTGAGCATCGAGGCCGTCAAAATGCAAAAACAGGACTATATACAAGACCCGCGATATGTGGAAGCTGCCTCGGCCTGATGGGAGAAGCGATGGTCGGGTGTTTTTTATTTCTTATACCCCAATTACCAGATAGCGTTCAATTCATGGATTTCCAGGTATTTTATCCCGATATTATTTTCGGCACCAATATTTACTAGTATTTACTAGTTGACCCTGAAACTTGCTTACATCCATAAAGACCCAATAGTCCGTACTGTCCGCATGGGAAGCAAGCCTCAAATCAAAATAAGTTTTGAAATCGCCCGCACTGAAGTCGAGGTTGTACTTTTTGCCATTACTGTTTATAGGGAATAGAATTAATTTACTTTTCACCAAGAACTTTTTCTCCAAGGATGATTTCTGGGCAGACTTGTAAAAGCAAAGAATAAACAGCAAATTGTAGCAAACATTCTTTTCATATAATATCGCGATTGGGCAAATATAAAAATCTTAACGCACTAGCCTTGATAGTTTTTAAATCAATTGTAACAATCGGTGCAAGAAGCGTATAACCAATTTAGCTGACAAAAAACCAATCAGGCCATGCACGGTACAAGCTAAGCCCTTGGTGTATTTTATAGTCAATGGGAATAGATCCAGTGTTTGAAATGCAATAGTGCTACTTGGGAAAGCAATGGTACAATAAATTTCCATTTGAGTCCAAATGGCTCGTATCTATGTTGTACCCACTCAAAATAAAAAAGCCCCCAATCTCTTGGAGGCCTTGTGTTTACTAGGTGGGCCCTACTGGGTTCGAACCAGTGACCCCCTGCTTGTAAGGCAGGTGCTCTGAACCAGCTGAGCTAAGAGCCCGAAAAGTATTCAAATCAATAAATTTGCCCCTCTTAAGAAGCGAGTGCAAATATAGAATAGTTTTTACTCATCAAAAAGAAAAAAAGAAAAAAAATTAGACCACTTCGGCTACTATAAAATTACTGCCTCCGACATAGATCAAATCATTCCTGTTAGCATCCCTTAAACTTGCATTAAGTGCTTCTTTTACAGATGGATATGATTTCCCGAGCAAACCAAATTCGCAGGCTTTCCTCTTTAAAATTTCCACATCCAAACCCCTCCATATATCGGGCTTAACAAAATAATACAAAGCATCCTGGGGCAAAAGTGCCAGTATTTCTTCGATAGACTTGTCTTTTACAAATCCAATCACGAAGTGCAATCGATCAAAATGCAGTTGTCCCAATTGCTCCATGACCACACTAAAACCTTCCTTATTATGGGCGGTATCACAAACAACGGTAGGTCGCTTCTGCAAAATTTGCCACCTTCCCATCAATCCGGTGTTTTTAACCACATTTTGGAGCCCTTCTACTATATTTTCCCTGCTCACCTTAAATCCATTCAGTTCCCTTAAAGTTGCAACCACACCTTTTATATTCCTTTTCTGGTAGTTTCCTAAAAGATCCGTAGCGTATGTTTCCTTGATGGCCTCACTGGCAAATAAAATCCTGTTATCAAATTTCTTGGCTTCCGCAACAAAAACGGAAGCAATCCCTTCTTGAAATTCGCTTATGACTACCGGAACGTTATTCTTGATAATTCCTGCCTTTTCAACAGCGATTTTGGCCAAAGTGTCCCCCAATATCTCCTTGTGATCCATCCCAATGTTGGTAATCAAAGTAACCTCGGGAACAATAATATTGGTGGAATCCAACCGGCCCCCTAGACCAACTTCTATTATGGCTATATCCACCTTTTCCAAATAGAAATAGTCAAAAGCCATTCCTACAGTCATCTCAAAAAAGGAAAGATGGTTTACGCTTAAAAAGTCTTTGTTTCTTTTGATAAAGTCCACAACGAATTTTTGGCTTACTGGCTTGCCATTTATTCGAATGCGTTCCCGAAAATCCTTTAAATGGGGCGAAGTATAGAGTCCTACCTTATAGCCCGCCTCCTGTAGAACGGAGGCCAACATATGGCTACTGGAACCTTTGCCATTGGTGCCGGCCACATGGATACTCTTGAATTTTTTCTCCGGATGCCCCAAATGGTTGGCAAAAAGCTGAATGTTGTCCAGTTTGGCATTTAATGCCGACGCTCCCTTTTGCTGGTACATCGGAAGTTGCGAAAACATCCAATCCAGCGTATTCCTATAGGTCATTTTACCAAATGAAGTTATCAAGAACCAAATGCACGAAGTTAATATGTATGCGGGATTTTGAAGAAAAAGATGTAAAAAAATAGGTCAGACCCAGAATATTACTCCCCCAATTTAAAATTGACCACTACGAATCCCACTTGTTGGCTCGGAGCATTTTCATCAACGTTCCATTTATGCATAAAGGCAGTCTTTTTTGCAGGCTCCAATAAACACGGATCATTGTTCGTAGTTCCCTTTACCCCAGGTGTGGCACTTATCACTTTTCCATTACGGTCTACCACTATCTTTACAACAACCCTGCCCTCTTCATTGCATTCTTGCTGCACCTTGCCTTTCCCTACAAGAGACCTGCCATTAAGGCCATAACCTCCACCTCCTCCAGTTCCACTTCCGGCGCTACCGTAATAACTGGTCGCATAAGGATCGCCATCGGGCTGTCCCTTGTCCCCCGGTTTATTGTCATCTCCCTCCCCGCCCTTAGCGGTTCCATCAGATTTGTTGAGACCGCCCATAAGCGCATCCAACTTTTGTTTTTTGGCCTCCTTTTCCTGCCTTGCCTTCTCTTCAGCGTCTCTTTTTTCCTTTTCCAAACGTTCCTCTTCTGCCTTTGCCTGTTTAGCGGCTTCATCCGCTTTCCGCTTGGCCTCCTGCTGCTTTTTAATGACAATGGACTCCTCAGATTCCTGGGTAAGAATTTTTTCGGCCGGTTTATCCACTACCTCCTCCTTTGCTACCTCTTTGACAGGGGCTACCTGCTTTTCCTCTACCACCTTTTCCTCCACCACTGGCTGGGTTTCCGCAGGCTGGGATCTTATTTTTTCTTTGGGCTGCTCCTTGCCCATCCCAAAAGTGGTTGTACCAAAGTTGACCGATATTCCGCTCTCGAGTGGCGGATCCATATAAGAAAGACCGATATAAAAAAGCACAAGCAGAAGCGCACTTAACAGCAGCGTGGTAAGTGTAAAGGATTTTTTCTCGTGTTCTGTATTAAGCAATGACATTAATTTGGTCGCACGGCCAGGATAACCTTGTAATTGTTCCTATTGGCTATATCCATTACGTTGACAGCATCCTTAACAGGCACGCTCTCTTCCGCCCTAAGGATAATAGTGGGTTTTTCCTTTCCTTTTAGTGCCTTTTTTAATTCAATTTCCAGATATTCCCCATTAATCTTTTGGTTATTAACAAAGTAGTCCTCGTTCTTGTCTATACTCACCGTTACGTTTTGCGTATTGGTCGACTTCCCTTTAGCCTTGGGCAACAAAAGGTCCAGTGCGTTGGGGGAATTGGATGTAAGCATAAAGAACACCAATAATAAGAACACAATGTCCGTCATGGAAGACATGCTAAAATCCGGGCTTACTTTATTTCTTCCTCTTAATTTCAAATTGATGTTTTTTTGAGAAAAAAGGACACAGATGAAAGACGGACACTTTACGAAAACCATTCTGGCATCTACATAAAAATCTCTTGCCCTAGTCTATTCTCTATGTTCTATGTTCTATGTTCTATGTTCTATTCTCTATATTCTTTATTTTCCTTAAAGTGGCTCGTTCAATAAATCCAGGAACTCCACAGCATTGGCCTCCATTTTATGGATCACCTTGTCCGTTCGGTTCACAATGTGGTTATAACCGATATAAGCGATAATACCCACTATTAAACCCGCAACTGTAGTGGTCATCGCTGTATAAATACCCGATGCCAAGGACCCCATCTCTGCTTGTCCGCCACTGCTCGCCATTTGGTGGAATGCCAAAATCATACCAATAACCGTACCAAGAAACCCTATCATGGGGGCCGCCCCAGCTACGGTAGCAAGGACACTAACATTCCGCTCCAATTTGTAGACCTCCAATGTTCCGGCATTCTCAATGGCCGTATTGATATCATCCAAGGGCTTGCCAATTCTGGAAATGCCCTTTTCGGTTAAACGCGCCACGGGCGAATCGGTTTGGGCACACAATATTTTTGCCGCCTCCAATTTTCCATTGGTTACATGGTCCCGTATCTGGTTCATGAAATTTTTATCTATTTTGGAGGCTGCCTTTATAGCGAACAACCTTTCAAAATAAATGTACAATGCCACGAACAGCAACACAAAAAGTACTGCAATAATTATAATACTTCCCGCTCCCCCATCAACTATTAAATCGATTACCGAAAGTGTTTTTTCCTCTGAAATGACCTCGCCCGCCTGTACCCCTGCGGCGACGTCCTGTAATAATATCATATATCTCTAATTATAATTGCCCTAATAACGGATTAATTCCAATAAAATTATGCGTTCAACACAAAATTTCTAATCAACATAAAACTTGCCGCTCCTGATAGAAATCCAATTAGCGCCAGCCAAGCGATTTTCTTAAGATACCAGAAAAAATCTATCTTTTCCATTCCCATGGCTACCACACCAGCGGCAGACCCAATAATCAACATACTACCTCCCGTACCCGCAGAGTAAGCAATAAAATGCCAAACGGGATCATCTATGGGAACCGAGAACATACCAATACTCGCCGCCACCAAAGGCACGTTATCTATTACCGCAGAGGCTACACCCAATATCAAGACGACCAGATCGGATACCAATTCCCCATGGGACTCCGTTCCCATCATAGGCATGGTACGATCCAACGTTTCCGCGAAATGGAAAAGATAACCGAGGGATTCCAATGCGGCCACCGCCAACAAAATTCCCAAAAAGAACAGAATACTTGGCAATTCGATCTTGGAAAGTGAATGATGCACCGGACTATGGTGCGATACTTCCTCCCCATTACCATCCAAATTGGAGATGTTGAATTTGGTATTACTGAAAATCTCCGCGAAAGTAGCAACTACGGCCAATGACAACATCATGCCCATATAGGGGGGAAGGTGCGTAATGGTCTTAAAAAAGGGCACGAAAACGATAGCTCCCAATCCCAAATACAACATGGTAGATCCAAATTTGGAACTCGCTCCCTCCTCACCGTCCGAAATATCGTCTATGTTACCCTGAAAGGCCTTGTATCTGCTTGCGATCAAAACAGGGATTACCAAGCACACAATAGACGGCACCAACACATGTTCTATCAACTGGGCCGCTGAAACTTTTTTGGCAATCCATAACATAGTAGTGGTAACATCGCCTATCGGGGACCAAGCGCCACCAGCATTTGCGGCAATGATGATAATACCTGCAAACCACCACTTAACTTCCCTGTCCTTGATTACCTTTTGCAGAATGGTGACCAATACGATTGTTGCGGTAAGGTTATCGATTATGGCTGATAGGATGAAAGCCAAAATTGAAAAAAGCCATAACAATTTCTTTTTACTTCTGGTTTTGATAAAGCCCTTGATCGTCGCAAATCCGTCAAAATAATCAATAATTTCAACGATGGTCATCGCACCGAGCAAGAACACCAATATCTCGGCGGTCTTCCCCAAATGATGGAGTAAAATATCATCCAAATGGGTGGCCTCCAACTCCCGAAGATCCGTATTTACCTCAAAAACGGGCATATTTGCAAGCGCAATGATCGCCCACAAAATGGCCATCATGGCAAGGGCAGGAATAAGCTTGTCCACCTTCAGATTGTGCTCCAGGGTAATCCCCAAATAACCTACAAAAAATACAATAATAATTATGGTTTCCATATCCGTTGGTTTTAGTTAAATAACATATTTCTTAGCAATTTTGGAATTTATTTTATTGCCGGTCGGAACAAACATAGCGAACAAATTTAAAATATTGAATTGATTTTGCCCTTTTTATTGCTCTCGTTTGTAGAAATATTTTTTAAATGGCGCCAATTCCAATTCAAGGACAAAAATAAGTGAATAAAACCTCACCTGTTAGGAATCTTCAACATCATAATCTTATATTTGTCCATTTGATGTAAAAATTTATTCCTATGGATTTTAGCCTATCAGAAGAACAACTAATGATTCAACAAGCGGCCAAGGATTTTGCCCAAACGGAATTGCTGCCTGGCGTACTGGATCGGGATGAATCTCAAAAATTTCCTGTAGATCTTATCCGAAAAATGGGGGAATTGGGGTTTATGGGCATGATGGTAGACCCAAAATACGGAGGCAGCGGATTGGGAACGGTATCCTATGCCCTTGCCATGGAGGAAATCTCCAAGATAGACGCTTCTGCCTCGGTTATAATGTCGGTCAACAATTCCCTGGTTTGCTGGGGCCTGGAAATGTTTGGCAACGAATCCCAAAAGAAAAATTATCTTACCAGATTGGCAACGGGAGAATGCATCGGAGCCTTCTGTCTCTCGGAACCCGAGGCGGGAAGCGACGCCACTTCCCAAAAAACCACCGCAATCGACAAGGGAGATCACTATCTGCTCAATGGCACCAAAAACTGGATCACCAACGGCAGCTCTGCCGAAATATATCTCGTCATGGCCCAGACCCATCCAGAAAAAGGCCATCATGGCATCAATGCCTTGATCGTGGAAAAAGGCATGGAGGGGTTCAAGATAGGACCCAAGGAAAACAAGCTGGGCATTCGTGGCAGCGATACCCATTCCCTTAATTTTAACGATGTCCGTGTTCCTAAGGAAAACAGAATAGGGGAAGATGGTTTTGGTTTTAAATTTGCCATGAAAACCTTGGCGGGCGGGCGGATCGGAATAGCCTCCCAAGCCTTGGGAATCGCAGCTGGCGCCTATGACCTTGCCAAAAAGTACGCTAAGGAACGTAAAACTTTTGGAACAGAGATCGCCAACCACCAAGCCATTGCCTTTAAATTGGCGGATATGCATACCCAGATCGAGGCGGCCCGTCAACTCGTCTACAAGTCGGCTTGGGAAAAAGACAACGGAAAGGACTACAGCCTCTCTAGCGCTATGGCCAAATTGTTTGCCTCCCAAGTAGCCATGGACACCACTATTGAAGCGGTACAAATCCATGGCGGCAACGGCTATGTAAAGGAGTACCACGTGGAACGCTTAATGCGGGATGCCAAGATTACACAAATCTATGAGGGCACCTCGGAAATTCAAAAAATTGTTATTTCTAGGAGCATCTTGAACAGCTGAAGGTAACCAACCCCTGATATTATTTCCCTTGGCCCGTGCCATAAAGGTTTCTTACGAGGCCGTTCTCTTGGCGTAATGTGAATTTTCACATCCCCAATCGGTTGGCCTTCTTGTTACATTTATAACTAATCTCCGATTCCATCCCCATTTTATATTAATGGATTTATCGTAAATTTACCCCCCCTTTTTTACCGCACGTCTCGCAAAATGTCCTACCCTTTGTTTACAGATAGGCCATTTTACTAAAATCATAAATTAACAGGGGTAAAAATTTCGAATTGCATTTTTTTTAACGTTTAATTCCAAACGTTGAATTTTTTCTCGATAAAGCTAAAGATTAAAGAATATTCATAAAATAAATTGATATTTTTGAACAAATACCGTAATATATGAAGTTGATTAAGCAAGGGTTGTACCTGCCGGAATTTGAACACGACAACTGTGGCGCAGGTTTTATCTGTAGCCTAAAAGGAAATAAATCCAATGACATTATTCACAAGGCATTGGAAATTTTGGAGAAATTGGAACACCGGGGCGCAGTTAGCTCCGACGGAAAAACCGGGGATGGCGCGGGAATCTTGATAGATATCCCCCACGATTTCTTTAAGGAAGTATGCGATTTTGACCTACCCGAACCTGGATCATACGCTGTTGGCAATATTTTTCTTCCCCAAAAGGAAAATCAAAGGGAACATTGTATTTCCGTCTTCGAAAAGAATATAGAAAAACAAGGTCTTAAGCTCCTAGGATGGCGCAAAGTACCCGTAAACAGATCGGTACCTGGCAGAATTGCCATGGAGACGGAGCCCTATATCCAGCAACTCTTTGTCGCCAAGGAAAACGAGGAACAGAGTTATTTTGATTTTAATCTAAAGCTGTTTATTGCCAGAAAAGTTACCGAGCATGCAATTTTGGAGTCAAAACTTTCGGAAAGCAATTACTTTTATGTCCCCAGCCTTTCCACTAAGGTAATTATCTTTAAGGGCCTTTTGATGCCGGAAGATATCAGCCTATATTATAAGGACCTAATGGACCCAAGGGTAATTACGAGATTGGCCCTCGTTCACCAACGGTTTTCTACCAATACATTCCCCACGTGGGACTTGGCCCAACCTTTTAGATATATGTGCCACAACGGGGAGATCAACACCCTACGTGGCAATGTCTCCAGAATGCACTCAAGGGAAGAACTGATGAAGAGCGATTGGTTTGGAGAGGATATAAAGAACATACTCCCCGTTGTGCTACCTGGAAAATCAGATTCCGCCACAATGGATATGGTCGTGGAACTATTGTTGATGACCGGCCGTTCCCTACCCGAAGTAATGATGATGTTGGTGCCCGAAGCATGGGAGAAAAACCCGGACATGTCCGAGGCCAAACGCGCATTTTACGAATACAACTCTTGCCTAATGGAGCCTTGGGACGGACCCGCCTCCATTCCCTTTACCGATGGCAATTATATCGGAGCCGTATTGGATAGGAACGGGCTGCGCCCATCAAGGTACACGGTTACCAAAGGTGGCTTCGTAATCATGTCCTCCGAAACCGGCGTATTGGAAATTGCACCGGAAAACATAGAATTCCACGGCCGTTTGGAGCCAGGGAAAATGTTCTTGGTAAACATGGAAGAGGGCCGTATTATAAACGATGAGGAAATAAAGGAAGAAATCGCCCAGCGTCATCCGTACAAACAATGGCTGGACAAGAATTTAGTTCATTTACGGGACATCCCATATAACGACTGCCCCTTATTTTTAGGCGAGGCCACTTTGGAAAAGCGAAAGGCTATCTTTGGATATACCTTGGAGGATATAAATACAATCATCCTTCCAATGGGCAAAAGTGCCAAGGAACCAATCGGTTCTATGGGATCCGATACCCCTATCGCTGTCCTTTCCGAAAGACCCCAGTTGATCTACAACTATTTTAAGCAATTGTTTGCCCAGGTGACCAACCCACCTTTGGATGGGATTCGGGAAGAATTGATTACCGATATCAGCCTTACCCTGGGCAGCGACCAAAACATCTTCGACTTTACCGAGCTTCACTGTCGAAAATTAAAGATTCAAAATCCGGTGATTTCGAAGGAGGATCTGGATAAAATAAAAAATTACGATTCCAGCCCCGATTATAAAGTGGTGGAAATCCCAATGCTTTACGAAATTACAAAAGGTCTCAACGGATTGGAAGATGCCCTCGAATCCATTTTGGACCAGGCTGAGAAAGCGATTGATGAAGGCACCAATATCTTGATCCTGTCGGATAGGAACGTAAATTCCGAAATGGCCCCCATTCCTGCACTTTTGGCCTGTTCTTATGTAAACAGTGGGTTGCAACGTTTAGGGAAGCGCTCTAAAATGAGCGTAATAATCGAATCGGCCGAACCTCGGGAGGTACATCATTTTGCCTTGCTCTTCGGATTTGGAGCGAGTGCCATCAACCCGTATCTTGTCAATGAAATTATTGCGGAACAGATAGAGGAACACGATATTACCGAATACACATTTGAAGAGGCCATTAAGAACTACAACAAGGCCATTGGAAAAGGTATCCTGAAGGTAATGAACAAAATAGGGATCTCTACCCTTAATTCCTACCGCGGATCACAATTGTTCGAGTGCATTGGCATCAACACAAATGCGGTAAACAAATATTTCCCCACCACCCCTACCCGTATACAGGGAATTGGACTTTACGAGTTGGAGAAAGAAATCGCAAAAAGACACCAAAAGGCTTTTGAGAACCAACATGTGCCTGCCAATTTAGAGCTGGAAATCGGTGGGGAATACCGATGGAGACGGGATGGGGAAAAGCATATGTTCAACCCATTGACCATCGCCAAGCTTCAAAAATCGGTTCGGAACAACGAGCCTGATACCTATAAGGAATTTTCCAACTTGATCAATGAGCAATCCAAAAGCCTTATGACCATTCGTGGGCTGTTCGAGTTTTCCAACTACGACCCCGTACCACTTGATGAAGTGGAACCGTGGACGGAAATCGTAAAACGGTTCAAAACGGGTGCCATGTCCTACGGATCGATCAGCAAGGAGGCCCATGAAAATTTGGCCATTGCCATGAACCGGATCGGAGGTAAGAGCAATTCCGGCGAAGGTGGTGAGGATGCCGATCGTTTTTACAAGAACCAAAGCGGGGATTGGAGAAACAGCGCTATCAAGCAGGTCGCTTCCGGTCGTTTTGGGGTTACCTCCAATTATTTGACGAGTGCCAAGGAAATCCAAATTAAAATGGCCCAGGGAGCAAAACCTGGGGAAGGAGGCCAATTGCCAGGACCAAAAGTGGATCCGGCTATTGCCAAAACAAGGAATTCCACCCCTTATGTAGGGTTGATATCCCCTCCCCCCCACCACGATATTTATTCCATCGAGGATTTATCCCAATTGATCTATGATCTAAAATCGGCGAATAGGGAAGCCCGAATCAATGTAAAATTGGTTTCGGAAGTCGGCGTTGGTACGGTGGCAGCAGGGGTATCCAAGGCTAAAGCCGATGTGATCCTGATTTCCGGACACGATGGGGGAACAGGGGCATCTCCCCTGACTTCCTTAAAACACGCCGGACTACCTTGGGAATTAGGGATTGCAGAAGCACAACAGACCTTGGTGCTGAACGACCTAAGAAACCGTGTTGTATTGGAATGTGACGGACAGTTAAAGACCGGGAGGGACGTAGCTATCGCCTGTCTCCTAGGTGCGGAAGAGTTTGGCTTCGCAACGGCACCACTGGTTGCATCAGGTTGTATTATGATGCGCGTATGCCACTTAAACACCTGTCCTGTTGGCATCGCGACCCAGAACCCGGAATTGCGCAAGAAATTTGAGGGCAAGCCAGAACACGTGGTTAACTATATGTATTTTATCGCCCAAGAGCTTAGGGAAATTATGGCCCAACTGGGCTTTAGGACCGTTCAGGAAATGGTTGGCCAGGTTCAAAAACTGGATAGGTCCAAGGCTATTTCACATTTTAAGGCCGGAGGTATAGACCTTACACCTATTTTGTACCAGGTAGATGTTCCGGCTGGCACTAAATTTTACAATACCCAAAAGCAAGTTCACGATGTAGATAAATCCATTGAATTTGAAATTATTGAAAAGGCACATCCTTCCCTTTTTAGAAAGGAGAAATTGACCATTGATTCCCCGATCCACAATACGGATAGGGCTGTGGGCGCCATTATCAGCAATGAAATCTCCAAAATTTACGGAGCTGAAGGACTGCCTGACAATACATTGAAACTCAATTTTACGGGATCCGCCGGACAGAGTTTTGGGGCTTTTGCCACCAAAGGTCTCACTATGGTGGTCAACGGAAATACCAATGATTATCTGGGCAAGGGACTTTCTGGTGCCAAATTGATCATCAAGGTGCCTTACAAATCTACCCTTAAGCCCGAAGACAATGTTATCACCGGAAACGTCACCCTTTACGGGGCCACTTCCGGCGAAGCCTATATAAACGGGAAGGCAGGGGAAAGATTCTGTGTTAGAAATTCAGGAGCCAAAGCGGTTGTGGAGGGAATTGGCGACCACGGATGTGAGTATATGACAGGTGGCGTTGCCGTAATCCTTGGCGAGGTTGGACGAAACTTTGGTGCAGGAATGAGCGGTGGCATTGCCTTTATCTTTGATGAGAAAAACACATTTGCAAAAAAATGCAACATTGAGGACCTCAACCTTTTACCCGTGGACGAGGACAATGATATCGCCGAATTACGCGAACTCATAGAAAATCATTACAATGCAACCCTAAGTCCACTTGCCCAGCGTATTTTGGAGCATTGGGAAGAATCTTTGCCCAAGTTCGTCAAAATATTCCCTGAGGAATACAAGCAGGCTTTGATTCGGTTGGAAAAGGAAAAATTAGAAACGATTTAGTGTCTTTAGAGTCCGATAACTGCGTTATGCCCATTTTTAAAACAGACATTTACACTAGTAAGATTGTCGGTTTTAAAAACCTGCCAGTACTCCGACAGAATGATACTGTCGGGCTGGCGTTCGGCCGGGCCTTGCAAACCACGTTCTCGCACTTTCCAGTTCGGACACTAGATCAAATTGACAATCACCATGCCAAGATTCCCACCTATTTGGGAACGGCATAATTAATCTTTATTATGGGAAAGATAACCGGATTTTTAGAATTCGATAGAAAAGTAGAAGCATACGCTCCCGTAGAGGAGCGCGTTAAAAATTATAAGGAATTTACTATTCCATTAAAAGAAAAGGAACTGCAGGAACAGGGTGCCCGCTGTATGGATTGTGGTGTTCCATTTTGTCATAGCGGTTGTCCGCTGGGCAATCTTATACCCGACTTTAATGATGCAGTGTATCGTGGAAAATGGGAAAAAGCGGCCAAAATACTGTTGTCTACCAACAATTACCCGGAGTTTACTGGAAGATTGTGTCCCGCTCCCTGTGAGGAAGCATGTGTCCTAGGCATAAACGAAGATCCAGTGTCCATTGAGAACATTGAAAAGAACATCGTGGAAACCGCCTTTAAAAACGGTTGGATAAAACCGGAACCACCCGAGGTGAGAACTGGGAAGAAGGTGGCCGTAATAGGATCTGGGCCAGCGGGACTTGCCGCGGCACAACAATTGAACAGGGCCGGACATTGGGTTACCGTTTTTGAAAGGGACGAAAAACCAGGCGGTCTATTGCGTTACGGGATTCCAGATTTTAAGATGGAAAAGAAAATCATCGACAGACGTGTGAGTCTTTTGGAGGAGGAAGGTATCGTCTTTAAAAACGGAGTTAATGTAGGCGTAGATATTAAAACGGACGAACTAAAAAAAGAGTTCGATTCCATCGTATTATGTGGTGGGGCCACCGTTCGGAGAAATTTGCCCATTGAGGGCGCCGACCTTAAAGGAGTGGAACAAGCCATGGATTTCCTTTCCCAGAACAATAGGCGTGTAGATGGCCTAAAATTCACCGGGCACGAAATATTGGCCACGGACAAGGACGTTGTTGTCATCGGGGGCGGGGATACGGGCTCGGATTGTATAGGCACCTCTTTTCGACATGGTGCTAAATCCGTCTCCAACTTTGAAATTTTAGGGAAGCCTTCATTAGATCGTCCCAGTGACCAACCATGGCCATTTTGGCCCATGAGATTAAGGACAAGTTCTTCCCACAAGGAGGGAGCAGAACGTTTCTTCAGTATTTCAACCAAGCGGTTTGTAGGCGATAAGGACGGCAACTTAACAGGGTTGGTGACCGCCGAAGTGGAATGGATCACCGAACCTGGCAAACGTCCCATTTTAAAAGAGCTTCCAGGTACCGAAAAGGAATGGAAGTGCGAACTAGCTCTGTTGGCACTAGGTTTTACCGGTTCAGAAATGACCGTGGCCGAACAATTGGGACTGGAAGTAGATCCAAGAACCAACATCAAGGCAACGCCCAAGAACTATATGACCAACGTGCCCGGAGTTTTTGTTGCAGGAGACCAGCGCAGGGGGCAATCCCTAATCGTTTGGGCAATCTCTGAAGGCCGGGAGGCAGCACATCATATAGATAAGTATTTAATGGGATCATCACACTTGCCCTTGAAGGGCGATGGGGATCTGCCAAGGGTATAACCCTTAGCATTTTACCAAGCAAAAGGCCGTTCCCTAGGGAACGGCCTTTTGCTTGGTATTTGTTTTATAGAATTAGTCCTTGGTCACCTTACTGCCCCACCAATCCGCATTGGGACTGTAATCGGCCGACAACAATTGTAAACGTTCTTCCTCTTTTTTCGGAAGCAACTCCTTTACTATATTTTCATGCCTTTTTTCTGATAAATTGGAATCGTATTCGGGGTCTGGAACGGGAAGTTTGGCCTTCATCCCAGACAACCAAACATCCAATTTATATCTTAATTCCCTTGTAATTTGGGGCATCGACTTGGCTAGATCTGTTTGTTCAGATCCGTCCGATGCCAGATTGTACAGTTCATCCCTTCCATCTTCCCAATAATGGATAAGCTTCCAACCGTTCTCCTGTATTATTGAGGAGGGTTCACCTCCTTGATTTCCGTAATGTGGATAGTGCCAATACAGAGGCCTGTCCGCAATTTTATGGCCTTCCAAGATTGGTTTAAGGCTCAACCCGTCCCTATGTTGTTCGGGTCTAAGTTCCACACCGGCCAAATCCAAAATTGTAGGATAAAAATCCGTTCCGGTTACAGGTGTCCCATTTGTTGATCCCCCGTTGGGTAGCCAAGGCACCTTGATAACAAAAGGTTCCCGAATGCCGCCTTCCCACTGATACCCCTTCCCACCCCTTAACGGCAAGTTCGAAGTTGAAAAAGAATCCCCAGAGGCTACCCCTCCATTGTCCGACGTGAAAATTACAATGGTATTGTTCTCCAGGCCTTGGGATTTTAAGGTTTCCAGAACCAAGCCTACCGCATCGTCCATGCTTTCCACCAATCCCGCATAAACCGGGTTGTCCTGCACAGTACGGATGGGCAATACCCGCTCCATCTTAAAACCTGTGTTGGCTATACCTTGTTCTTCGGCTTTATCCCTATATTTTTTCCACTTTTGATCGGTGGTTTCAATTGCGCCATGTACCGCATAAAAGGATAAAAATGCAAAAAAGTTGGAATCCTTATTTTCTTTTATAAAGTTCGATGTTTCCTTGGCCAGGCGCATGGAGAGGTTCTCGCCCGGCTCTTTGTTGGGCAAGCTGGGATTCTTCCAAGGTGAAAAATAGCCTCCAATTGGGCTACCGACCTCCCATCCCCCTTTATTGATATCAAAACCGTGGTCTTCGGGATAGGATCCCTTATCCCCTAGATGCCATTTACCTGCAAAAAAGGTTTTATAACCAGCGGCTTTCATCGCTTCCGCCAATGTAATATCGGCTTTGGGCAGTTGATGCACATATTCTGCCGGCAGCAGTTTGTCATGCCTGTTCAGGGAACGCCAATCCGTACCGGATTTTGCCCCGATCCAATCCGTTATACCGTGTCTTGCCGTAAATTTACCTGTCATTATACTTGCCCTGGAAGGGCTGCAGACCCTGCTGGCGGCATAGCCCTGGGTAAAGATCATTCCCTCTCGGGCCAATTGGTCTATATGGGGCGTTTCGTAATATTTACTACCTGTAAAACCAAGGTCTACCAGACCTAGGTCATCTACCAATATAAATACAACGTTAGGGTTCCTATTATCATCATCCGGTTTCTTATTGCTGTCGGCACAACCGATCAGCATTAAAAAACAACCCGTAAATACCCTAAATTTCAAGCTCCCCATAATATCGGACTTTTATTCGAAGCTTCCTACCCTTACCTGCTTTTGGATCCAATATGCCTCGTCCCTAAACTCAAATTTTGTAGGATGATAGTCGCCCACCAAACGCACATCCGTCTTCTCGGGCACTTCCAAATCCATGGCCCAGAACACCCCGTTCACCAGTAGTCTGCGCGTACCTTCGATCAGCATGTCGTTTGCTGCCCCGATGGTAGAGGCAAACGCCCTGCCCTTTTCGCCCCCGGGGATTTGGTAGCTTTTTATCCAGGCGATGGGCATCATGGGGTCGTTTACATTTATCCCCTCCTTGTTGGTTGTTGCCGCATCGCTATCCGAAGGTTTCATTCCGTAGAAAATATCGTTTTCGTCATACTCCCCTTTCCTGTTCATCACTTCGCCCAAAACAATGGGTTGGGCATCCCCTGGGAGTGGCAATCGCACCTCATAAACGTCGCTGGCCCCCCATACATCGCCATCGGCAAGACCGTGCGCAACTCCAGTAGGTTCGGCCCCTTTGGCAATAATTCCCCGTGTACTTTGCTGTTTGTGCTGGCCGTGGTGGGCTATCCATTTCTCGCCCAATATTAAACGGCCAAAACCACCTTCCCATTCCGTTTTATCGCCATTATAGTAATTACCGTAATGTACAAAATTGGAGACCGAATCCTTGTCAAAATTAAAGGCATGGGTAGCGGTGCGGATACCCATAACGGGTTTGCCCGCTTTGAGATAATCGTCTATAAATTGCATCTGATCATCGGGCAACGCGCGGAACCTGGTAAAGATGATCATCATATCTGCCGAGGTCAAGGCTTCCAGCCCTGGTATGTTTTTAAGATAATCGGGGTTTACAATACCTGGCTTCTCCGGATCTTGGGCAAACAATACCGTACAATTAAAACCATGTCGTTTAGATAAAATCTTGGCCAACTGGGGCAACGCCTCCTCCGAGCGATATTCTTCGTCCCCGGAAATCAATACGATGTGTTTGGCATTTTTATCGGCACCCTCGAAAGTCAGCCACTGTTTGGTCGTATCGGTAGTTTGGGCCATTTCGACCGCCTTCTCTTTGGTCTCTTTCTTTTGCCCACAGGCCACCAACACCAGGCTCATTAAAACACAACGGATTATCTTTTTCATATTTTGGATTAATGTGAACATTGGATAAGCAACTTAAAGGTCAAAAGTTAGTTTTGAATTTATCCTTTTGGCTCGCCATGTTCGTCTTTGTAATATTTTCAAAATTTAATATCTCCCTAAGTCACCCCTCCGCCTTCGGCACCTCCCCTTGCAAAAAGGGGAGGACCCATTAAATCACATTTTTAGTGAATTATAGATGAATCTATTTACAAATCTCTAAGCCTTTTACAGCCGAAAATCCCTTTCTGGTTTTGGCTACGTTCAACCTCAGATTCAAAGCTGATTTCGTTTCGTAAGCCTAAATTTCAAACTTCGATTTCAGGCCACCACACTCTGAACCCATAACTCTAGACTCATAACTTTAAGATATCTTCGCACCCCGTACCCTTAACTTCGTACTTCATTTAAGGCCCATTCCCTCTTTTATCAATTTCAGGCCTTCGGTATATATTTCTTCGGATGGGGAGTAATCACGCCAAACGTTGATGGCATTGGCAAACTCGGGAATAATGGTGCTAAAGGCCTCAATGGTCAGCCAGCCGTCGTATTGTATTTCCCTTAATGCTGAAAAGGCATCGGTCCAGTTCACCTGCCCCCGGCCAGGTGTTCCCCGATCGTTCTCGCTAATGTGCACATGCCTTAAATAGGGAGCGATCGTTTTAATGGCCCCGGCCTGACTTTTCTCCTCGATATTGGCGTGGTGGGTGTCGAACATGGCCCCCAAATTAGGGTGATTCACTTCTTTTACCATAGCACCCAAATCGGCCATAGTATTATAAAGGTAACATTCGAACCGATTGACCGCCTCTGGGGCAAGGATAATGTTGACTTTTTGTGCATATTCCGCAGCCTGCCGCAGCATCTCGTTACTCCACTGCTTTTCCTGCAAAGTTGGGGGCTGTCTTGTAAAGTAGGCGAAGGTGGAATGGAAAGGTCCGCATATAACCTCAACATTGGCCGCCGCCGCCATATCGATGGACCACTTTAATTTGTCCAGTCCAGCATTACGAAACTTTAAATCAGGGCTGGCGATGTTCTCTTCCGGTGCCAGAGCGGCAACTGCGGTTACCCCCATCTTAATATCGGAGAAATGGTTGCCCAATTTGGCGTAATGTCTTTCGTTGCCTTCCCCAAGAAACAATTCGATACCGTCGTATCCCGTTGTTTTGAGTCGGTCTATGATGTGATAATGCTCCTCAGTGACATGGTTGGTCCAGAGGAGCATGTTCATTCCAATTTTCATATATAACCACTTTTATAATTCCCGTGAAGACGGGAATCCCATACATTAAAGCTCCGTAGCCGGATTACCGCTAAGTGCCTCGGCTGCGGAATTTGCTTTTCGTTTCTTTACCCAGAACCATAGAATCGTAAACAGCACAATCAACAAGATTGGAAATATAGTAATGGAGCGCATCGTTTCTTGACCCGCCACAAGCTCCAATTCATCCCCGGTAAGACCCATTTCGGCTGCCCCTGCCATATTCTCATCAATCCAATGACCCGTAATAGGTTGAAAAATGGTTTGAGAAAACATTCCCACTGCACCAAGTATAGACATACCCAAGGCACCACTTTTCGGAATCTTATCGGCAATAAAACCAATCATATTAGGCCAAAAATATGCGACTCCCAAAGCAAAAACGATAGCCGCCACATAGGCCATTGATCCCGTTTGCGTACTGAACAAATAGATTCCAATCGCTGCTAAAATCGCGGACCCCAGAAGGACTCCAGTTTGGTCAAATTTTGCGACCATTTCTCCACCAAAATAACGGGCAACAGCCATAATACCGGTCACCAACGCTAGAATTAACATGGGCTGGGCCCCACTTTTGGACAAAATAATGCTCGTCCACTGCTGTGGTATAAATTCTGATGCCGCGGTTAATGACATACATACGACCATAAACAAAAACAATGGGGAAAACATGGCTTTTAAATTGCCTTTAAGCGTAGCGCCTTCCTGAACTTTTGCCTTTGGCCATGGCTGGCCAAAAAATAAATAGGCATAGATTAAAGCAGGAATAATGATAACCCATATTTGGGATTGCCAGCTCATTCCATGATCTGTCATAAACTTGGACACCAGGCTTCCAACTACGATACCTCCTGGAAACCACATATGGAATCGATTCAACATTTTACTCATTCTTGTTCCTTGATAAGCATCGGCGATCATGGGGTTACAAGCTGCCTCAGTACAGCCGTTACCTAGTCCGATAAGCAAGGTCGAAATCAGCAATCCGACATAACTGCCCGCATAAATTGTCAAAATAATTCCCACTGCATGGGCAAAAAAAGCAAATTGCATGATCGCTTTTCCCCCTACCTTATGATAAATCAATCCACCGATGACCATTGATATGGGAAAGCCCAAAAACCACATGGAATTGATAAAGCCCAGCTGCTCTGCCGACAGGCTCAGTTCTTCTCCCAATTGAGGCAATATTCCAGCTCTTATACTAAACGAGAGAGCGGTAGTAATCAAGGCAAAGCAACTACCGTAAAAAAGTCTGTTGGCATTTACACCAACTTGGTTGTCAATAGTTTTCATTGGTTAATTAGTTTTTAATTTAGATTAGATTCTTAACGATTATCGATAGTTGGTCTATATGTTATCGACTTGTAAGTTTACTGCTTTTTTTAAGATATTCATAATTTTTTTAGAACAGCATCAACAAATTACTGATTAACAGCCGTTTGTTTTGCACTCTTGGATTCAATTTATGGGATGATTTTTCGCCTGGAATGTTTTATTTAAACTTTGTTGGAAACCCCGAGCGGGATATACATATTAAGTTTGTAGAATCTTATCAAAATACTTAATTTACCATGGTTTTGCAAAAACGACATCGCGCTACAATAAGAATTAAAAGAAAAAGATAAACCCTATAAAGAATGCAAGAGAACAATTATCCCAAACTCCACAACGCTTCGTGGCCCGGCGTGGTAGGAAAAGGACTAGATTCGGAGCCACCTATATCCATCGACACCATGATCGAGCTGACCGCCAATGCGGAGGTAAACGGAGTTAAATTTGACGGATTCGACCTTTTTGCCGCTGATCCCCATTTGGATATCGATTCCAACGATGACGGCATAAAAAAAATGGCGGACAAGGCCCGATCCAAAAATCTGGAGATAGGAAGCTTGGTTGCCCCCGTGTGGGCCGGAACAGGTGGTGGGTCCGCTATGGGAACGGCCACGGAACGCAAACAATTTGTTACACAGGTACGCAAAGCCTGTAAGATCGGAAAAAAACTGCGCGACCTGGGCATACGCCCAAATGGTGTAATCCGTATCGACTCGTCCGTTGATCCTGTAAGCTGGGACGCAGATCCCGTGGGCAACTCAAAATTGATTGCCCAAACGTTTCGGGAAGCGTGTGATGTTGCGGCGGATTATGGGGAATTCCTTGCTGCCGAAGGAGAAATTTGTTGGGGCGGAATGCACGGCTGGAAAACCATGGTGCATACCTTGGAAGCCGTAGACCGGCCAAACATTGGGTTTCAAGCCGATATGGCACATACCTTATTATATCTCTTGGGCTACAACAAAGAGGACGAACGGATATTGCCCCAGGATTTCGATTGGAACGATCGGGCAACCTTGACCGAGGGACTCAAAATGGTAACCGCTGCCCTGCGGCCTTGGACCATTGATTTTCATGTGGCCCAAAACGATGGTACGGTGTTCGGATCGGGGTCCCACGAAAAGACGGGAAGACATTGCCAAGCCAATGATCCCAACGGAAAATTGGATATTGCGGTGGATGCCGGACATTGGTTGCGGGACGAAAACGGAAACCTCACCAAAAAACTGAGGCATATCTGCTGGGACGGTTGTATGTTCCCAAACGCGGTAATGATGCAACCAAAAACGTGGGACGATATTTTGGCCGTAATGATCAAGGTCCGCCAGAAACACGGTTGGTACGAAGCGGAGTAACTTCCAAGTAGGCAGTAGACGGTTGCAGTTGGCAGGGCCCTGTTGTTACCGTATAAAAAGGCACGAGGTACGAAATACGAAGTTATCCTTTAAAAGCTAGCGGTAGGTTTGTCGCTTTTTGGGGACCAGATTGATTCACAAAGTTCCATGAAAGGTATTCCCCTTTGATAGAGAATTAAGGGGAATGTACAAAGGCTAATTATTCTAAAAACGTTTCATATAAAAATCAATAACTTTAATATAATGTCAAATAAAAAAGAACTTAGAATCGGATTGGTGGGATATGGATTTATGGGCAGGACCCATTCCAACGCCTATCTCCGGGTCCCTAATTTTTTCCCGGAACTGCAATATGTTCCCGTTCTAAAAGCCGTATGTGCACGTAACCAAGAACGCGTTAAGGCATTCGCGGATCAATGGGGCTATCAGTCCATTGAAACCGATTGGAAAGCACTTATTGCCCGTGAGGACATCGATGCAATAGATATCTGTACCCCGAACAACATGCACGCTGAAATTGCCATCGCAGCGGCCAAAGCTGGTAAAATGGTGCTCTGCGAAAAACCGCTCGCGAGAACGGTTGCGGAAGCCCAACCGATGGTCGATGCCGTTGAAAAGGCAGGCGTAAGGAACACGGTATGGTACAATTATAGAAGGGTGCCCGCGGTTACCCTGGCCAAACAATTGATCGATGCGGGTAAGCTGGGGAAAATATTCCACTACCGTGCCAATTTCTTACAGGATTGGACCATTAGCCCGGAACTGCCCCAGGGTGGGGAAGGATTATGGCGATTGGACAACGATGCCGCTGGCTCCGGGGTTACCGGGGATCTCCTGGCCCATTGTATAGATACTGCCATGTGGCTTAACGGGGGCATCAAGGATGTTTCCGCGGTAACCGAAACCTTTATCAAGGAAAGGGTACACACGGGGACCGGAAAAAAACAAAAGGTGGATATCGATGATGCCTGTATCTTCCATTGCCACTTCGACAACGGTTCGCTGGGCGTTTTTGAATCTACCCGTTACGCCCGTGGGCACAAGGCCCTGAACACCTTTGAGATCAACGGGGAGCACGCCTCGATCAGATGGGACCTGCACGACCTTCACCGCTTGGAATATTTTGATCATAGGGACGAGTCCATAATACGCGGATGGCGGTCCATACACGTAACCGATGGGGATCAGCCCTATATGGACAAGTGGTGGGTACCGGGATTGTCCATTGGTTATGAGCACACCTTTGTACATCAAGTGGCCGATTTCCTAAAAAGTATCGAGGACAATACGATCTGTTCCCCTACCTTTAAGGAAGCCCAAGAGACTCAAAAGGTTTGTGAGGCCGTCTTGGACTCCGCAAGAACAAGAAGTTGGACGGATACTGGAGTGACTTGGTAAGCAGTTGGCAATAGTAGTATCCAGTTGGCAGTAGCAGTCGGCAATTAACCAAAAAGAAAGCCTAAGAATTACAAAAAGAAACAGGGATCAAAAAATAAAACAAAAGTTAATTACGTTGTGCTGAGCTTTCCATAAACCAACAACAATCAACTATCAACCAATAAAACAAAATGAACAGACCAATAAAAGGATTTTGCCTTCAATCCAATGAAAAGATCTATCCAAATACAGCTGTGTCGGTATTGAGCAATTCGGCGGTGGTAGACATGGAGATCCCTCCTTTAAAGGAAGGGGAAATTTTAGCGAAAACGCTTTATACCGGAATTTGCGGATCGGACAATAGCGCAACAATAGGCAAGGCCAATTTTGATTGGGTACAACGTCCACGGGTCATTGGGCACGAATTTAGTGCCGAGGTGCTGGAATTGGGCCCGGGCGACCATGGCGACCTTAAAGTCGGGGATATTTTTACCCCCTTGGCCATGTTGGGCTGCCAGGAAGAGGATTGTCCTGCCTGTAGCGTGGCCAAATGGAACCTATGCCCCAAAAAGGAAATAATCGGCTTTCATAGAAACGGGGGATTTGGACAACAGGTAGTATTGGAGTCGGACCGGGTAGTTCCCTTGATGAAAGGGCTTACCCCCGCCCAAGGGGCGTTGGTCGAGCCTTTATCCATTATCACCAATGCCCTATATAACAAATGCAACATTAAACCAGGGCAGGATGTAGTCGTTACGGGTTGCGGGATCATAGGAATGATGTCCGCCGAAGTTGCCCGTGCATCCGGTGCCAGGGTTGCCGTTACCGGGGTTGCCCATGATCGGGACATCCGCTTAAAAAGGGCTAGGGACAGGGGTTTCATTACCATAGAGGTTTCACCCGAAAACTCCCTGACCACACAATTGCAGCATGGCATTAGCGATGGAAACGGAATTCCCTTTGGTTCCCACGGAAAGATTGATCTGCTCATAGAATGTTCGGGGGTACCACAGGTTCTTACCGAAGCGATCGGGGTAGTAAGACCGGAAGGGGATATCTGTGTTATTGCCACCTATGGCACGGATGTGCAGATCAATGCCACCCACCTTACCCGTACCTCCCTGAACATGAGGGGTTCCATGGGATCTTGCAGGGCGGATTACATGTCGGCCCAAAAACTGATGGTAACCGGCATTTTCCCTTCCGAACATTATACCGATTATTACGATTTTAAGGATATCAACAAAGCTTTTGAGGATTCTATAAAAGCCAACAACATGAAGGCGGTCGTGAAAATGAATTGAAAATAGATATTAGATGTTAGACATGGGATTTGAGATAAAAAATAATATTAATAAAATTAGTTGCTTGGTTACCCCTCCGCCTGCGGCACCTCCCCTTGAAAAAAGGGGAGGATCCGTCAAATCAAATTTTTAGTAGTAATGAGTTATGAATCCATCTTCTGAACTCTATAATCTTATTTCCCACAAATCATAATAGAACCAAAATCAATTTAAATAAAATGACTGCCCGCCAACATCTAAAATCTAACGTCTATAGTCTAACATCTAACGTCTAAAAAAACATGCACACCATATTTATTACAGGAGGTACAGGCTGTATCGGTTCGGTCACTATTTACAAATTATTGCAATCCGATGAAGTTGGGAAAATTGTAATCGCCACGCGATCGAACAATACGGCACCGTTAAAGTTATGGTTGGGCGAGGATCTTGATCCCCGTATTGAATTTGTGAAGTTGGATGTAGCCGATTACAGAGCCATGGAAGAGGTGGTTACCAAGGTGGATCCGACCCGTATTATTCACTTGGGCGCCTACCAAAGCCCCGACTGCTCCAAATATCACATTCAGGGCATGGAGATCAATACAGGAGGTACCATGGCACTCTTCGATATTGCCGAGAAGCTGCCCAACCTTCAACGCTTTGTATTTGCCAGTTCTGCCGCCGTGTACGGAATGAGGGCCATGTACCCTAACCCGGGCATCACGGAAGATGCCCAATTGGCACCTCCCAACCATTACGGCATCTGGAAACTGGGAGGGGAACATCTGGCCCGTCTATTTTATGACAATACCAAGGTGCCTACGGTGTGCCTTCGCATCAATACCACTTATGGCAAGGGCAGGGACAAAGGAAAAACTTCTGCTCCCACAAATGCGCTAAAGGCAATTGCCATGGGTTCCGTGGAAGGCAATGCTATCCCATTTGAAATGCCGTATCAGGGCCGTGAAAATTATCATTTTGTTGAGGACGTCGGTGCCCATTTTGCCGCATGCGCCTTACAACCGTACGAGGGGTTCGGCGCTTTCAATATTAAGGGCAAGACCATCGCAATTGAAGAATTTTTGGGTATAGTGCAAAAACAGGCCCAAGATCTAGGGCTTGGGGAGTTTGCAAAATTGTCCATCGCACAAGGTGCCCCGCCCAACCTATTTGTATCCGACCTCAGCCATGAAAAAATAGCCCGTACATTTAAAGACCTTCCGTTGACCACGATCGAGGATGGAGTACGCAAATCTTTGGTAGAATTTAAAAAAATGGCGGAAAAGGGGACTTTGGAATACTCAAAAGCGGAATCATGAAAACCATAGGAATAGGATTTATAGGTGCCGGGGATATAGCCGACCTGCATGCGGAGGCCATCAACAGTTTGCCCGGAGCGAAACTCATCGGACTTTGGAACCGCACTTTTGAAAAAGGAGCGGCCAAGGCGGAGAAATTTGGCTGCAAGACCTTTTCCTCAGTTAATGACCTGCTACAAAACGAAGAAATTGACGCCGTCTTTATCTTGACCAATGTGGAAACGCATTGTGAATACACCCTTTTAGCGGCCGAGGCCGGGAAACATATTTTAGTTGAAAAACCAGCTGGTTCCAATATTGAGGAATTGGAGCGAATGAAACGGGCCGTTAACAAAGCGAACGTGAAATGCATGCCCGTCCACAACTATATTTACGAAGCGGGGATCAAGCGGGCAAAAACGATGATCCAAAGCGGTAAACTGGGCGATATCAGCCAATTTTACATGATGTACAACATCCATCATGCCGATGATATCCGGGCACGCTACCCGGGCGTAATCCATCAGATCTTGACCCACCATAGTTATACGATGCTTTATCTGGCCGGGAGGCCAAAAACCATTTCCTGTCTAAAGCATACGGTAGATCCCACCTTGGCCCCACAGGAGAATGTGGCCATGGCCAACATACAAATGCAGAACGGAACGCTAAGCCATTTAAGTGCAAGCTTTGCGAATGACGACCAAGCCGGAGACCCTTGGACCTGTATCATAAAAGTGTTGGGCACCAAGGGCAGTACCCGTTACAGTTATCGCGATTGGGTAATCAACGAAAGAAATGGGCCCCATTCCCAGACGTATTATTGTTATCCGGAATCCATCAAAAATACGGCAACGCATTTTATCGACAATGTGCTGCGCGAAGGGGAGGAGCCCCTATCCAGCTTGGAAGATGCCATTACCTGCCAGCGAATTATAGAGGCTTGCGAACGTTCCGTTAAGGAAGGCATCCACGTAAATTTTGAATAGGTCTACCTCCATGAAATTCGACAACCGCCCATTGCCAATTATAAAAAACTAGTGCCCGGACACTTAAATTTATATATATAGAATAATTCGTCAAGAACCAAAAATTATGAGCTTTATGAAAAAAGTTGCCCTCCGAAAAGCATATATGCTGCTATTCACGACCTTAGTTTTCTACAGTTGTACCAAACAAGAGGACAATACCTTAACAGTAAGCAAGAACTCTCATATTGTGATGATCGGAAATAATTTGGGATCTAGAATGATGAATTTCGGGCATTTTGAGACCGAGATGCAGCTGCGGTATCCGCAAGACTCGTTGTACATTAGGAATATGAGCGATGCTGGCAACACGCCGGGGTTTCGGCCGCACCCGTCAAGAAAATCGCCATGGGCCTTCCCGGGGGCGGAAGAATTCTACAAAAACAGCGAGCTCTCCACCCCTTCTGGCAGTATAGGGCATTTCCCAACCGAGGACGAATGGCTGCACAACCTAAAGGCCGATATAATCATCGCCTTCTTCGGTTATAACGAATCCTTTGACGGCCCAAATAATCTGGAAAACTACAAGGCCGAACTGCACGCCTTTATCGAACACACCAAGAGCCAAAAATATAATGGGACAAGCGCTCCCCAGTTAGCACTCGTGTCGCCCATTGCCTTTGAGGATCTGTCCGCCAAGATGGACCTGCCCGACGGAACAAAGGAAAACAAGAACCTTAAACTCTACACCGAGGCGATGAGGGAGGTGGCCGCCAAGGACAGCGTTCTCTTTGTGGATGCCTTTGATCCAACAAAAAAGTGGTACGATACAGAGAGTACCGACCTGACCCAAGACGGATTTCAACTGACGGACCAGGGCTATCAAAAATTTGCGAAGTTGTTGGCCGACAACATATTTGGGAAGACCAACAATAATGAAGAAAAGAACCGTCAATTGGTGAACGATGCGGTGAACGAAAAAAACTGGTTTTGGCACGACGATTTCAAGGTGCCAAACGGGGTCCACGTTTATGGAAGGCGATACGATCCCTTTGGACCGGACAATTACCCGTTTGAGATCGAAAAGATCCGCCAAATGACCGCCATCCGGGATACCGCCATCTGGGAAGCGCTTCAGGGCAAAAAAATGGACCTGGCCGCGGCCGATGCGAAAACTAGAAAATTGCCCCCCGTCAAAACCAATTATACGCCGAGCGATGGGAACGGAACCCCGGAATATCTATACGGACAGGAGGCTCTGGATAAGATCAAGGTAGCTCCGGGCTATAAGATCGAACAGTTTGCCACGGAAGAGGAATTTCCCGATCTCGCCAATCCGGTACAACTTTCCTTTGACAACAAGGGACGATTATGGGTAGCCGTAATGCCCAGCTATCCCCACTATAAGCCCGGTGATCCAAAGCCGAATGACAAACTGCTTATCCTAGAGGATACGGACGGCGACAACAAGGCCGACAAGCAGACCATTTTCGCCGATGGCCTCAGCCGCCCCATTGGCTTCGAATTTGCACCGGAAGGCGTATACCTTTCACAGGGCAACACCCTCTCGCTCTTAACGGATACCGACGGGGATGACAAGGCGGACAAAACAGAGATACTACTGAACGATTTTGACGACCATGACACCCATCACGCCATAGGGGCATTTACCGCCGATCCCTCCGGGGCCATTTATATGGGGGAAGGGGTCTTCCTGCATACGAACGTAGAGACCGCTTATGGTCCCGTTCGAGGCACCAATGGCGGGTTTTATCGTTATAGCCCCCAGAGGCATTACCTGGAACGGACCGCCCAATTATCCATCCCCAATCCATGGGGAATAGCCTTCGACGACTGGGGCCAGCCCTTCTTTGAGCATACCTCTGGGCCCGATATGACCTGGATGATGCCAGGGACCATCAAGCCCCGTTACGGGGAGGCCTCGCCCCTTCCCGAAAACCTGATCGAGGATAAACAACGGGTCCGGCCGACGTCTGGGCTCGAATTTGTTTCCAGTCGGCATTTCCCGGATAATATTCAGGGGGATGTACTTATCAATAACACCATTGGATTCCTGGGGACCAAGGAGCACACCATGGTCGATGACCCAAAAACGGCCGGCTACCTAAGTCGGTGGAGACAAGATCTTGTTTTTTCCAGCGATGCGAATTTTAGGCCCGTGGACATGGAATTTGCGCCCGACGGCTCTTTATACCTTATCGATTGGAGCAATGTACTGATCGGGCACATGCAGCACAATGCCCGGGACCCCCTTCGAGATCACGTTCACGGAAGGATATATCGCATTACCTATCCGTCAAGACCATTGGTAAAGCCCGCAAAGATAGTAGATGCGAGTATCGATGAACTGTTGGACAACCTAAAGCTACCCGAGTACCGGACACGCTATCGGACGAAAAGGGAGCTGCGTGGCAGGGATTCCGCCCAAGTATTATCAAAATTAAAAACCTGGGCAGCGGCGTTGGACAAGGACGATCCCAATTATGAACACAATTTATTGGAGGCATTATGGGTATCCTGGGGCGTGAACAAAGTAGATGAGCAGTTACTGAAACAAGTACTCCAGGCCAAAGATTTTAGGGCCCGTGCCGCTGCCGTGGGCGTCCTCCGATATGCGGGACATCAGATAGACGATCAAGCGGATCTTTTGATGCAGGCCGCCAAGGATGACAACCCAAGGGTAAGATTGGAGGCATTGGTCGCCGCATCATGGCTAGACAAGGAAACCGGGATACCCATTGTAACCGAGGCAGGCAAAAAAGGACTGGACAAATGGATGGAAAAACCCTATGAGGCTGCTCTCGCACATCTCAACGGACATAGAATCGGTGAAGGTCCAAAGAAAGTCATAGAAAGCGATCTAAAGGGTAAGGAACTGGACCAATTGGTTTCCGGGAAAGAAATATTTGAAAGGGACGGATATTGTGCTACCTGTCACCAAAAGGATGGAAAAGGACTCGAATCTTCTGGGTTTCCACCGATCGCCGGATCAAAATGGGTGACGGGCAACGAGGAAAGACTTATAAAGCTCGTTACAAACGGACTTATGGGGCCGCTGGAAGTTAACGGGAAAACCTATCCGGGCCAGGTCCCGATGACCCCGTTTGGCAAATTGCTTACTTCCAAGGAAACCGCGGCCGTACTCACTTACGTAAGGAATAGCTTTGGCAATAAAGCCTCGGTGATCACAGCCGAAAAAGTGGAGAAGGTCCGTGAGCAGATCAAGGACAAGACCGGGTTCTATTCCCCAGAGGAGCTACTAAAGGAACATCCGTTTGAATAAGCATGATCCTTCCAAAAAAGAAACCCCGGGAAATTAATTCTCGGGGTTTTCTAATTTTAAAATATTCGTCTATTCTTTTTTTAACTGTACCGATGCTACAACGGCGTTAACTTTTGCGGTGACCTTGGGGTCTTGTGAGGCATAAGTGAAATAAACCTGGTGTAATTTGCCATCGGTTACCGGAGTTAATTTTAAGGTTGCCTTTCCAAAGGATTGCGGCTGATCGGAACTGGGAGGTGTGGGCATACCGCCTTTTCCTATCAATTTTCCATCGGGGGAGTCCAAGTGCATCCCAAAATCCAATCCTATGGGCAGTTCCCCTTGCCAACCCACGTTTATATCGATAGCTGTGACTCCTGTCAAATCGATACCATCCAAGGCAAACCAGCCATTGGTAGCGGGCAATAACAAAAATTCTATCCCATTGAACTTGATGGCGGAAAATCCATCTGTCTTCAGATCTTCGGACATTGAAATCGTACTGCTGGACAATACTGCTGTTGCCCGCCCTGTAAGGGGTTTGCTGTTGTTACCCCCCTTATCGGTATAACTTGCCGTTATCACCATAGAGGAGTTGGGATTATCGTTTTTGGGAACAATCGTTCCAGATGGAGGTAAGGTTTTCTTAACCGTCACTTGGTTGTCCTCTGCCAAAGAAACGATCCATTGTGTAATTTGCTGCAAGTCCTCTGGTGATAAATCGGGGTGGGCCGGCATAGAAACATCTCCCCAAACACCACTGCCCCCTTCCATGATCTTTTTCCTCAAATAATCTTGGGCCTTCCTGTCTTCCTTATACTTGTTGGCCACATCCAAGAAGGACGGTCCTATAGACTTTTCATTTTCCTTGTGGCAGGTCTTGCAATCCTGGGAAAATACAAGGGCCTTTCCACCAATATTGGCAGTGGCTTCTTGATGTCCCATGGCCAAGGAAGCTTTATCCACACCCTCGGCATAATCTACGGACACATAAATATTAGCGGGGTCTATCGGGCCGGATTCCGGGTTATCGGTCACCTTTACTTCATATTTAATGGGCTGTCCGACCATATAAATGGATTGGTTACCTTCCAAAACTATACTCACTTTAGGACGTTCATTACCTGCATAAACCTCTATTACCCCACTTTTGGCCTCGGCATTCTTGTCATCCTTTACCGTAACGGACACAAAGTAATTACCCATGGATTCAAAAGTATGGGAAGCCTGTGGTGTGTTGGTCTCCTCTGTTTTGCCATCACCAAAATCCCACACATAGGTCATCGCGTCATTTTCACGATCACGGGCTTCAATGGTGGCATTAATAGTTAAGGGAAGTACCCCCGACTGCTTGTCTACTTGAAGGTTCTCCACTAATGGTGGTCGGTTTCCACTGTTATAATCGATTCGTGCCAATCCGGAATCGGAATTCTGGCTAAACCATCCGCTTCCGTATTCAAGAAGATAGATTTTACCATCTGGGCCCACCTCCATATCGATCAATGCGTTCAGCTTTATTCCCGGGGCAAAAGGCTCCATCTTGTTAAAATCCCCATTAGGGAACATGGTTACCGCCTTCATCCATCCCCTTATCCATTCATAGATAATGAGCTTGCCATCGTAATAGCTTGGCAGCGCAGATTCCTTGGGATACATATCACTGTAATACACCGGGCCGGCCATAGCATTCCTGCCCCCGGTCCCTACCTCCGGAAAGTCGGGAGATGCATCATAGGGGTACCATATAAATGCGGGGTGTGTAGGTGGTAGCTGGGTAAGACCCGTGTTGTTCCTGGAATCATTGACAGGTTTTTCCGGATCAAAGGCTTGCCCGCTTGCGCCCGTAGCATAATCGTACTGCACATAGGGATAGTTGTTTCCTATAAACAACGGCCATCCATAATTGCCTGCCTTCATTGCTTGATTTACCTCATCGTAACCCTTTGGGCCACGGGTATTGAGACTATCCACTCTGGCATCTGGTCCTACTTCACCCCAGTACAAAGTGCCGTTTTTCTGATCGACAGAAATACGGTAAGGATTGCGGTGACCCATGGTATATATTTCAGGACGGGTCTTTTCCGTGCCTTTAGGGAAAAGGTTGCCCTCGGGAATATCATAACTGCCATCATCGTTGACCTTGATGCGCAATATCTTTCCTCGAAGGTCATTTGTATTCCCGGATGATCTTCTCGCATCGTATTGTTGATGGCCCGGAATATCGTTTAAGGGGGCATAGCCGCTATTCACATATTTTACGCCCTTTTCGTTAAATGGAGTTGAATTATCCCCTGAGGAAACATATAGCAAACCATCCGGGCCGAAGGCGATGGAACCGCCAGTATGACAACAAATTTCGCGCTGCGATCCCACTTCCAAAATTATTTTTTCGGAACTTTTATCGAAGGTATTATCCTTAAAGGTAAATCTGGAAAGCCGGTTCACGGATTTTTCAGAAGGGCTGTAATAAATATAGATCCAATGGTTCGTTTCGAAGTTGGGATCTTTTTGCAGCCCTAACATTCCCTCTTCGGCATTTACGCCAGGGGTATGCAGTGTTTTCCAATACACGTCCAATTTACCTACTTCTTTGAGATTTTGGGTCTTATGGTCATAAAGGACTATCTCTCCCCTTCTTTGGATGACCAAAATATCCAAATTTGGAAGGATGGTCATTTCGGTTGGCTCAAAAAACTGACCGTGCGATAAAACAGTCTTGGTAAACCTGTCCTCATCTGGTGGAAACTGGGTCGTTGCCTTGGAATAGTCCAGTTTTTCGTTATCTCCAATGGCGTATTGGATTCCTCCGAGCAAGTGCTTTAGGTAATTATCTTCGGTATAGCTTTCGTCCGTATGCCCAAGTTCCGTATAAAAGGCCCTCCCGCCATCGTATTCGTGGTACCAGCTCATGGGATGGAAGTCCCCATTGGTGCCGCCCTCGTAGGAACCCTCGTCAATGGTGAGCAAAACATGGATATCGGGGTTTATCTTCTTAAAATTGTACAATTCGTCACTGCGTTGCCATACGCTGTCCGTAAAGAATTTTGTAGCTGGAAAATCCTGGTCCTTTACAATAAACTTGGCCTCTTGTATTTTGGGATGCCCGTTAAAATAGGCCCCCACGAGTTTGCCGTACCAGCCCCAATCGTATTCTGTATCGGTAGCTGCATGTACGCCGACGAATCCCCCGCCGGCCTGGATATATCTTTCAAAGGCCGCCTCTTGCCTGTAATCCAAAACGTTGCCCGTAGTGTTGAGGAAAATAACGGCAGAATATTGTTTGAGGTTGTCTTCATTAAAAAGTTCGGCGTTCTTGGTGGTGTCCACCTTAAAGCCGTTTTCCTGCCCTAATTTTTGAATGGCGGCAAGGCCTGCCGGGATAGAGGCATGTTTAAAACCTGCGGTTTTCGAGAATACCAGTACTTTTGGCTCACCCTCCCTTTTGTTACTTACCTCGCAACTTAATAGGGACATAATGCATATCCCCATTAGCAATAAAAAAACATTCTTCATGGTTGAATTTTGGTTTGGATTTTTTCTGATTTGATGTTGGTTGCAATATAGATTGTGCCTAAAACCTTTTCCTCAAAGGTGTAATCCAGGTTGGACATGTTGGAAGAAATTGAAAAAAATAATGGCATTGACACAAACATTAGAAATCTCGGAGATAGGGAACGCTCAATAAAACTTGAGGACAAGAATCACTTTAGAATTTATTGGCCCACCGATATCAAAGAATTATACCATTTTAAAGTTAAATTGGTACAGGACGGTAAATATAGCACATACAATTGTAATATTTACGGGTAAAAATGTTAATCCTTGCAACAAGATATCAATTTCGCCCCCTTAGGCCTTCCGTTGGGTAATCCAATACTTTTAATTGCCTTGCAAGGCACAGCAGGCCTAAAATTAAACTTTTGCCAAAAAACTTCTTAAGCTGGTTTAAGTTTCCTTAATTCGTTAATTTTAGAGCTTTGTTTCAAAATAAATTTCCTTTCCTATGTATACCAAAGTCGCATTGTTCCTGTTAGCAGGAGTATTCACCTTTAATCTTGCACAAGGCCAGTTAAAAAAAGTAACCTCCGTGGAGGGGATCACCGAATACAAAATGGATAACGGCCTATCCGTTCTTTTGTTCCCGGACAACTCCTCCCAAACCATTACGGTGAACATTACCTATAAGGTAGGCTCTCGGAACGAGGGCTACGGGGAAAAAGGTATGGCCCATCTTTTGGAGCATATGGCTTTTAAAGGCACTCCCGGCCATCCGAACATTCCACAAGAATTGAGTTCCCACGGTGCCCGTCCCAATGGCACCACCTGGTATGACAGGACCAACTATTATGAAACCTTCAACGCCACGGAAGATAACTTGGATTGGGCCCTGGACCTGGAAGCGGACCGAATGGTAAATTCATTTATAGCAAAAAAAGATCTGGACTCCGAGTTCAGTGTTGTTCGGAACGAGTTTGAGATGGGCGAAAACAACCCTTCCGGCGTGTTGGAAGAACAGGTTACCAACGCCGCATATCTCTGGCACAATTATGGAAAATCTACCATTGGGAGCCTTTCCGATATTGAAAGGGTCCCCATCGACAATTTAAAGGCCTTTTATAAAAAGTACTACCGTCCCGATAATGCAGTCCTTATGGTAACCGGAAAGTTCGATCCCGAGAAAACCTTGGACCTGATTCAAAAAAAATTCGAGAACATAACAAACCCCAGTGAACCACTAAGCGATTCCTATACCGTGGAACCCGCCCAAGATGGTGAGAAACGGGTGAATGTAAATCGGGTCGGCGACCTTCAGCTCGTATCGGCGCTCTACCATACCCCAGCGGGATCGGCCGAGGATTATTCAGCCATGTCTATCGTAGAAAATGTTTTGACCGATGCACCTTCCGGCAGACTGTACAAAGCTTTGGTGGAGACCCAAAAGGCCTCTTCTGTGAGCTCTGATTTTCCTTTCGTCAAGGAGCCTGGATTTATGTATTTTGAGGTAAGGGTCCCATCGGAAAAGAATGCTGATGAAGCTGAAGCAATCTTGAAGGAGACCTTGAACGGATTTAAATCCAAACCGGTGACCCAAGATGAATTGGATAGGGCCAAGGCCAATATCCTAAAACAAATTGACCAGCTTTTTAGGAACTCTGGTTATTTAGGCACCTATATGAGCGAATTTATAGGGGCCGGGGATTGGCGATTGGCCTTTATACACCGAGACCGTATAGAAAATATGACCTTGGACAAAGTGAACGCCGCTGCCCAAAAATATTTGATCACGACCAACAGGACCATTGGCAGGTTTCATCCATCCAAAACCCCTGTTGAAACGGTCTTTATACCGCATACTGAAGGTCTCGCTAGTTTAGTGGACAATTACAAAGGTAAGGAAGGCATGGGTACCGGGGAAGCTTTTGATGTGGGATACGATGCCATAGAAAAAAGATTGGACAGGGGAAAATTGACCAATGGGATCATCTATGGTTTGATAGATAAAAATAACCGGGGCAATACGGCGAGTATAAGTTTCAGTATCCGCAATGGGGATGCCAAGTCCCTGACCAACATGGGAGTGCTCCCCTCTTTGACCGCGGCTATGCTAAACAAAGGGACCAAGTCCAAAACCAGACAACAGATCGAGGATGAACTGAGTAAGCTAAAATCCTCCGTATCGTTTGGCGCACGAAACGGCAATGTCTATGCCAGTGTGAATTCTACAAAGGAAAACCTGATGCCAACCCTGTCCCTAATGGCGGATATGCTAAAAAACCCTTCCTTTGAGCCCTCCGAACTGGAAAAAATAAAAACGGCCATGTTGGCCTCCATAGAGAACAATAAAACGGACCCCCAATATTTGGCATCCTATAGATTAAGGATTATCAACAACCACTTCCCAAAGGGACACCCGCTCTACGACATGACCCTTGAGGAACAAGCTGATGCCATAAAGGCAGCCACAATTAAGGATGTCAAATCATTTTATAATGAATTCTATGGCCTGGGAAAATCTATTTTGGTTGGAATCGGCACTTTACAGGCTGATGGGATAAAGTCCCAAATGGAAAATGATTTTAAGAACTTCCAGAGCAAATCAGCCTACCAACGGTTGGCGGATCCCTTTGTGCCCAATAAAGACGTACACGAGGACATCCTGACCCCAGACAAGAAAAATGCTTTTACGTTAGGTAATCTCGGGGTTAAAATGAGCCAGGACAGTCCGGACTACCCTGCCCTTAATATAGCTTCCACCATTTTGGGAGGTGGATTCCTAAATTCCCGCTTTGCAGATCGCTTGCGACAAAAGGACGGGGTAAGTTACGGGGTAGGTGCCCAATTGAGTGCGGGTACTGAAAAAGAGGATGAAAATTCCAGTATGTTCCTATACGCCATCTACAACCCGGACAACTATGGTAAGGTACAAACGGACTTCGCCGAAGAGTTGGATCGATTTATCAAGGACGGAATTACGGAAGAGGAACTAAAGAATGCGGTCAACGGATGGGTTCAGGAAGAAAGCGTATCCCGTGCCAAGGATAATGAATTGGCCAGCACGATCAATAACAACCTCTACTACGGTCGTACGATGGACTTCCAAAAATCCTTGGAAGAAAAGACCAAAAAACTAACCGTGGATGATGTTAACCAGGCCATCAAAAAGTACATTAAGCCTTATAAGGAATGGACGGTTGTAAACGCTGGGGATTTTAAGAAGTAGTTTAACATCTTTTGGTTCCTAAAGCTTCAGCGGTACGCAGGCGGACGAAGGGAGGTGGCATTCCGTTCTTCGCGGAATGACGGAGGGTTAGAACACCCAGATTTTGGAATTATTTGCGCTAATATTCGGCAAGCAATAGCAGGCAGGGAATCTAGCAGAATTACTCCTTTGTGGAAGTTGAATCCTTCGGCTCAAAAAACACCTGCAGTTTTGGATCGACCCCATTGTCCACCAAAAGCGCAGGCCTTTTGGCCTTTAGGCCCGCCAGACCGTTTTGCGTGACCCCGGTCCTCCAGAGATAAAGTTTTTTTAGGCTGGCCAGATCTTGGAGAACGGGAAGGCTTCCGTCCCCGATCCCCGTTTCGTAGACCTTTAGCAACCTGAGCTTGGAGAGCCCCTTTAGTTGGGCCATCTGCGAATCGGTAACCGGGGTCTGGTCGATCTCCAACCGATCCAGGTTGCTACAGAGCGACACAAGCCCCATTTCCCTTTCCCCTATGGGCAGGCCGCTCAGGTCCAGTTCCACGATATTGGGCGAAACGCGCTTTAGGTCCAGGATCAGCTGCGGATCGTATTCCGGGGGCATGTACATGTTGATGGCCAGGGCGTTGGAATTCCCGGCCACCCTCTTTATGGTCAGATAATCCGAGCCCAGGTTTTCCAGGGTGCTATCGGCCACAAAGGGCAGATCGGCCCATTGCTGCACGGGATCGGGCGTCCTCATGTCGTTTACCAGGGCCACCAACGGCTCGGTGCTCGGCAACCGGTCTAATCTCAGGGTATCCGATGCGCCCAGGGCGATCCATCGCTCCAAGATCTGGATCTCGCTGTCCGACAACGGTTTTTTACTTTCCGGAGGCATGTGGTCCTCGTCCGTTGCGGGCAGGTGTAGCCGCACTATCAGTTCGCTCTTCCCCGCATCGCCAGGCAGGACCGTACCCTTGGATTTGCCCCCCATCATCAGGTCGTTGTAACTGGTCATGACCAGTTCCCCTTTTCGCTTGTTCGGGTTGTGGCAGGACACACAGCTATTGTCGAGCACGCGGGCAACTATATCGCCATAGATCAACGGGTTCTCAGGGATTTTTTTGGTTTCCCTTGGGCCCGGCAGTGCCAAAAACTCCTCCCCATGGGTCACCATCCCCCCATAATGCCCCGCAAGCCCGACGGCCACGGCCAGGACGACCTGCAACGCCCGGGTATAGGGCCGCCTTCCCAGGCCCAGGCCGTCAAGCCAGTACCAGGCGACCGCCATAAGGGCCAGCCCACTGCCCAGCCACTGGTGCCGGGTGAGCAATTGGCCCTTGTCCCCCGATTCCAATCCCAACAAAAAACCGGTCACCGCCGTGACCAAGGTAAACAGGACCGCGACGGACAGCAAGGGCCGGGGCACACCGCCCTTGGTAAACGAAAGGAATACCGCGATCAACAGCAGCACGATCGGAAAGTGGAGCAGGACGGGGTGCCAATGTCCCAACCACCCGACCAAGGCAGGTAGTTTTAAATGGGATTCGAACAGCAGGCAAAAGGCCAGGAATACGGTAAGTCCGAAAACAAGATAGTCCGCCAAACGGTAGTATTTGGAAATCGAGGGTCCGGCCATGGATCAGGTCAAGATATCGTTTACAACATTGCCCGCCACATCGGTAAGCCTAAAACGGCGGCCCTGGTACTTGTACACCAATTGTTCGTGGTCGATGCCCATGGTGTGCAGCAGGGTGGCGTGAAAATCATTGATATGCACGGGGTTGTTCACTATATTGTACCCGAACTCGTCCGTTTCCCCAAAGGTGATCCCGGGCTTGATCCCCCCACCGGCCATCCAGATACTGAACGCCCTTGGATGGTGGTCGCGGCCGTAGTTTTTGGGATCGAAATTGCCCTGGCAGTAATTGGTCCGGCCGAACTCGCCCCCCCAGATCACCAAGGTGTCCTCCAGCATGCCCCGTTGTTTGAGATCGAGGATCAATGCGGCCGAGGCCTGGTCGACATCCTTGGCCTGCCCTGCCATCTCGTTGGGCAGGTTGCCGTGCTGGTCCCAACCTTGGTGGTACAGTTGGATGAACCGCACCCCGTTCTCCGCGAGCCGTCTTGCCTGCAGGCAATTGGCGGCATAGGTGCCCGGGACCTGGCAATCCTCCCCGTATAGTTTGATAATGGATTCCGGTTCCTTTTTAATGTCCATCACGTCGGGTACGGACATTTGCATCCTATAGGCCATTTCGTATTGGGCGATGCGGGATTCTATCTCGTCGTCCCCCGTCTCCACGTGATGGATCTTGTTCAGGGACGAAACGTGATCTAGCAGATGCCGTTTGTCCGAGCGGGAGATCCCCTCGGGATCGTTCAGGTACAGCACCGGGTCCTTGCCCGAGCGCAATAGCACCCCTTGGTGCTTGGAATCCAGAAACCCGCTGGACCATAACTTGGAGTACAGCCCCTGGCTATTGCCCTTTCCACGGGAGGTGAGCACCACAAAGGAGGGCAGGTTCTTGTTTTCGCTGCCCAGTCCATAGCTCATCCAGGAACCCATGCTCGGCCTTCCCGATTGTTGGCTCCCCGTCTGGAAAAACGTGATGGCCGGATCGTGGTTGATGGCTTCCGTGTGCATGCTCCTCACGATACAGATCTCATCGGAGATCTTGGCGATATGGGGGAAAAAATCGCTGACCCATGCCCCGCTCTCCCCGTACTGGGCGAATTTTGTCGCCGAGGGCATCAAAGGAAAGCTTTTCTGCCCGGCGGTCATCCCGGTAAGCCGCTGTCCGTTCCTGATGGATTCGGGAAGGTCCTCGCCCATCCGTTTGGCCAAGGTAGGTTTGTAATCAAAGGATTCCAGTTGTGAGGGCGCCCCGGCCTGAAAAAGATAGATGATCCGCTTGGCCTTGGGCGCAAAATGGGGGATGCCCAATTGTTGTCCGCCCGATTCCAGGGCGCTCCGCTCGAAAAGGTCGGGGATCAACATGGAGCCCAGGGCCAAGGACCCTATCCCTACGCTCAATTGTCCAAAAAAGTGCCGCCGGTTTACCTTCAGCGGATTCTCGTCGTTCTTATTGTTCTCCTCCATGGCGCTTTCTTTATTCCTTTGTTATGGTTTCGTCCAGGTTGTATATCACCTGTGCGGTAAGCATCAGGGCCGCCGTTCTTGCGGGATCGGTACCGGCACTTTTGTAGCTGCCCTGAGCTAACAGCTTTTCGGCATTGCCCTCGTCTTTATTGAATCCGGCCAGGGCACTTTCGTAATAGTCCTCCAGGAGCCGTAGCTCAGAATCCTTGGGGCTTCGTATCAAAATTCTTTTGAACAGGTCGCTTACCAGGGCCGATCCACCGGATTTTTCCGTTACCGTTTGCTGTGCGAGCACCCTGGCCGCCTCCAGGAGCTGTTCGTCGTTCTGGAGTGCCAAGGCCTGCAAGGGGGTATTGGTGTTCTGCCGCCTTACCTCGCAAAAATCCCGGGTCGGCGCATCGAAAATGGTCATGCTCGGCGGTGGCAGGGTCCGTTTCCAAAACGTATACAGGGAGCGGCGGTAAAGCTCCTTCCCGGTATCGGGCACATATTCCGTCAGTATTCCCCGGCCCCCGCCGGCATTGGTCTCTTCCCAAAGCCCGGCAGGCTGGTACGGCTTTACGCTCGCCCCTCCCAGTTCCCGGTTCAGCAGACCGCTGGTGGCCAATATATAGTCCCTGATCATCTCCCCGCTCATCCTGAACCGGGGCGCCCTGGCCAGGAGGATGTTCCCCGGGTCGGCCTTCTTGAGCTCAGGGGCAAGCTCCGAGCTTTGTTGGTACGTTGCGGACAGCATGATCTTCTTCAACAGGTATTTGATGTCCCAATCGTGGTCCATAAAATCCGCCGCCAACCAATCCAACAGTTCAGGATGGGTGGGCAGGCTGCCCTGGACCCCAAAGTCCCCTACCGTTTCCACAAGGCCCCTGCCAAAGAGCATGGCCCACGTGCGGTTGACAAATACCCGTGCGGTCAGGGGGTTATTTTTATCGGTGATCCATTGGGCCAGGCCCAATCGGTTCTTGGGGAGCTTGTCCGAAAAGGGAAGGATCGCTTCGGGCGTACCGGGCACTACCTTTTCCCCCGGGTCGTCATAATTCCCCCGGTTGTATACAAAGGCGTCCCTTGGCTCAGCGTCGTCCATCACCATGACCTTTACGGAGTCGCCCTCCCTTTTATTGATAAAGGATAAGATTCCCTTGGTATCCTCGTCCGAAATGGTGATGAAGGGGGCGTCGGCAAAATATTTCTTTTTGGCCGCCTGCACGGCATCCATCTGCAGTCCTTTTTCGTCCACATTGTTAAAAAAGGAATACATTTCATAGTAATTCTTTTGGGAGATGGGATCGTACTTGTGGTCATGGCACTTGGCACACTCCAGGGTGATGCCCAAAATCCCCGTGCCCAGGGTATTGGTCCTGTCCACCACATAGTAAAAACGGTATTCCTCCTGGATCACCCCGCCCTCCTGGGTTATGGGATGGTTGCGGTTGAACCCGGTGGCCAATATCCCTTCCTTGTTGGCATCGGGGAGCAGGTCCCCCGCCAGTTGCCAGGTGAGGAACCGGTCGTAGTGCATGTTCTCGTTAAAGGCATGGATCACCCAGTCCCGCCAGGGCCACATACTGCGGTAACTGTCGTCCTGATAGCCATGGGAATCGGCATAGCGGGCGACATCGAGCCAGGTCTGGGTCATGCGCTCCCCGTAGGCCGGGGAAGCCAAAAACCCGTCGATCACCTTCCCGATGGCGGTCTCGGAGGAATCCTTGGCAAACTTTCTTGCCATTTCAAGGGTGGGGGGCAGTCCGGTAATATCCAAACTGATCCTGCGGATCAACGTGGCATGGTCGGCCTTGGGGGAGGGTTCAAGTCCATTGTCCTCCAATTTCCCCAGCACAAAGGCATCGATCTCGTTCTGTCCCCATTGGGACCCGTTTTTTGGCGGTTCGGCCTTTTTGGGCGGGATAAAGGCCCAATGCTTTTCGAACTTGCCCCCTTGATCTATCCACTTCTTCAGCAACTTCCTTTCATAGGGGCTCAAGCTCAGCTGGGAGTCCGGAGGGGGCATCATCTGATCGGGATCCCCGCTCATGATCCGGCGGTACAGCTCGCTTTGGTCGGGCCTCCCGGCGACAATGGCGAATTTTCCGGGATTCTCGGGAAGTTCCGAGAAGGCGGACTCTTCCACATCGATCCGCAATCCGGCCTCCCTTTTGTTGGCATCCGGCCCATGGCATTTATAGCAACGATCGGACAGGATGGGCTTTATGTCAAAGTTATAGTCCACCACCTCCGGCACCTTCAGTTCAACGTAGTCCTCCCCCCCGCCTGCGAACGCCCCGTTCTGGATCGCCCAGACCAGTCCGACAAGACCAAGAAGTATAAATAAAATAAACGCTTTTTGTTTCACACGTTTAAAATTTATTAATGCTCGTTTCATGGGATCCATATTCCAAAGGGAATTGTGGGGAAGTTAATGATTTTTACAAATTGTTTTACTTATCCTCACCCAAATAATAGTCGATCGTTCGCGCAACCACGTGATCCTCGGCTAATTCGAGCAAAGATCTGTTGACTTCCTGAACATGGGTAGAGTTTAAAGGAAATGCAAAACCATAACCTTGCCTGTAATATTCCGCCTTGGCCAGATATAAGTTTTCATCCTTATGGTTCTTAAGATAATACAATAACTGGGGGCGATCATATACCACGGCATCTACCTCTTTATCGGCCAATTTTACAAACGCCGCATCCAGACCGTTGACACCAACCTCCTTACAACCGTGCTCCTTTAAAAAGGCTTCCGATGGCGAGCCCAATATGGTGGCCACCTTTTTTCCCGAAAGTTGTTCAATGCTACTTACCGTGGAACTTCCCAGTCCGGAAAGCGTTAACGTACTCGCAATACCGGCAATCATGGAGGTAGCGAAAATAAGTGTTATCACCATCCATGCCCCGGCAATTATTCTACCGCGCAAGGTAACGGGTGCCATATCCCCATAGCCCGTGGTGCTCATTGTTACGATGGCGAGCCACATGCCATTACCAATGCCCCTTATAGGACCCGAAGGAAATTGTTCGGGTGATTTTTTACGCTCCGCCAACCAAAACAAAGTCCCCACTACGGCAAGTATAAACAAAAACATACTTACTGCAATCAATAATTTTGTGCTAAAAAACGGCCTGATCCTTTCCCATAGACCAGTTTCATCCTTACGGGAAACTATAGCAAGACTTGACTGATAATAGGGCTGGGAAAATCTCATTCGTGAAACACGTTGGGATGTTATGCTTATGGGCCCTACGACCAAATCCAGGGAGCCATTTTCCAAGGCTTGTAAAGCTTCATTCACCATATTAAAAGTCCTATAACGGTAAGGCCAACTTTTTTTGCTGGCCAAATCTTCCCAAATCTCGATGGCGATACCGTGAAGGTTACCTGAAATATTGCTGCTGAGAACAAAAGGTTCACTCCCGGCTACACCGACATTTAAAGTATCTGCTACAGATTCCAAGGGTTTTGTGCGCGCTTGCATTCCGTTCACAAAAACAAGCAAGAGCAAAAAACAGGTGAAACGACAAATGATCGGTTTATGCTGTAGGTTTCGGTAAATCATAAATTTAAATCGCAAGACTTAGAAAAGTAAATTGAAAACAATGATTCATTCGGCAAAGAATCAAGTACGTGATTACAGGTAAAGCTATGAATTTACATCCATTTATGAAAAAAAGATCCGTGTTGGAACATGGGCTAATTTAAGGATCCATAGTTAGGGTGCTTATGATCGCATTTTATCAGTTGATGCTTTCCAGGGATAACCTCAAGTTTTAGGGTCCTGTTTTTTAACGTCCTTTGAAAAATGGCTTAACATCTCCTCTGGAAAAGGAATCAGGATGGTAGAGTTCTTTTCAGCAGCAATCTCGGACATGGTTTGATAGAGCCTCAATTTTATGGCTGAGGGGGATTGGTCTATGAGTTGGCCAGCTTGCAATAATTTTCCTGCGGCCTGCTCCTCGGCCACCGCCAAAATAACTTTGGCCCTACGGGTACGTTCGGCCTCGGCCTGGTTGGCCATCATCCTCTTCATATTTTCCGGCAATTGGATGTCCTTGATCTTAACATCGATGATATCGATACCCCATTTCTCGGTTTCATTCTCAACGATCTCTTTAATGTTCTGACCCATTTCTTCCCGTTTGGACAAAATCGTATCCAGTTCCACTTTTCCACATACATCCCTTAAGGCGGCCTGGGAAAGCTGAGTGATGGCAAAATTATATTCCTCTACCTCCAAAACGGCTTTTTCAGGATCGTTGATCCGAAAAAAGACTACCCCGTCAATGCTACACGGAACGTTGTCCTGGGTCATTACTTCCTGGGAAATTATATTGAAGGTGATGACACGAATGTCGACTTTTTGAATGGTTTCCAAAAAGGGTATGATCCATCTTAGACCCGGCTGCAATGTCTCTATATATTTTCCAAACCTAAATTTTAATGCCCTCTTGTACTCATAAACAACCCGCAATCCGCTAAAAAGAAACAAAAAAATTATAACGGCCAACAAAAGCAATGGATTCATAATTATGGTATTGAATTAAATCTAAATACCTAAGCAAATTAGGATTACCTTAAAGTTAGGCAAATAATAGGGGATGGCAAAACGAATAACCTTTTTGACCCAAGGGTTTTGGGAATTTGTTGTGCCCGCATGTAAAGTGCGTTCAATTACTTTGGGTAATTTCACTATCTTGTCCTTCTGAAATTTTAAACCAAAAAACCAACCATGCCATTATTAATTGTTATCCTGGGAATTCTTTTATTATTCCTACTTATCGTCAAATTTAAGCTCAATGCGTTTATTTCTTTCATCATTGTTTCCCTGTTTATCGGAATTACCGAGGGCATGCAATTGGTGTCGGTCGTAGATTCCATTCAGAAGGGCATTGGGAATACCCTGGGATTTCTGGTTTTGATTTTGGGTTTGGGCGCCATGCTTGGCAAATTGGTCGCCGATAGTGGTGCTGCCCAACAGATTACAACTAAACTCATTGCCAAATTCGGCAAAAAAAACATACAATGGGCCGTTGTGCTTACCGGATTTATTGTGGGCATCCCCATGTTTTACACGGTTGGGTTCGTCATCCTGATTCCCTTGGTTTTTACCGTCGCGGCGGCCACCGGCCTGCCCCTTCTCTATGTAGGTTTGCCAATGCTGGCCTCCCTGTCGGTAACACACGGCTATTTGCCTCCCCATCCGGCCCCCACGGCCATCGCCATTATGTTCCATGCGGACATTGGAAAAACGTTGTTGTACGGGATTATAGTAGCTATACCGGCCATCATTATAGCCGGACCCTTATTTTCCAGGACGCTCAAGAACATTAATGCCACCCCATTAAAAGAATTTGTCAACCCGGTCGTTTTAAAGGAAGAAGAAATGCCCAGCGTGGGCATCAGCATATTTACGGCCCTATTGCCGGTTATCCTTATAGGCTTCTCCACGATTGTGACCCATTTTTTAACGGAGGATTCCATGCTTAGGGAAATCATCGTATTTCTGGGAAACCCTGCAATAGCCATGTTGATTTCAGTCTTGGTTGCCATTTACACTCTCGGCCTGGCCCGCGGTAAAAAAATGACCGAGGTGATGGATTCTGTTTCCAGTTCCATTGCGGGAATCACTATGGTTTTGCTGATCATAGCAGGGGCCGGGGGCCTAAAAGAGGTATTGGTAGATAGTGGGGTAAGCGATTACATCGCTGGCCTACTAAAGGATTCTACCATCGACCCCCTGGTAATGGCCTGGTTGATTGCCACGGTAATAAGGGTTTGCGTAGGATCCGCAACCGTAGCGGGATTAACCGCTGCGGGAATTGTGATGCCCTTGGTATCCGGCGGAACCGTAAATGCCGAATTGATGGTGCTGGCCATAGGATCGGGGAGTTTAATGTTGTCCCATGTCAATGACGGCGGTTTTTGGTTGTTCAAGGAATATTTTAATCTATCTATCAAGGATACCCTAAGATCATGGACCGTCATGGAAACCACGGTAGGGGTCATGGGATTGATCGGAGTGTTGGTACTGGAGCGGTTTGTGTAAAAAAAATAGAGAATAGAATATAGAAAAGAGACTTTAGACGAAAGACTGCAGATAAAAGAGGAAAGACAAGTGTTCAAATGGAAATGGTAAATTTGAGATAGCACATTAAACTTATATCACTAATTTAAAAGTATAAATCGCATGCATATATCACCTTCGGAAAGAATCGTAGAATTAGGATTGCAATTGCCCCCAGCGCCAAAGCCTGCAGGGGTATACAAACCCATTTTGGTAGTGGATAATTTTTTATATGTGTCCGGCCAAGGACCAATAAACCTCGATGGTTCGCTAATGAAAGGAAGGGCCGGGGACGACCTAACCATGGAAGAGGCCAAATTGGCGGCACGACAGGTGGGGCTGACGATGATTTCCACCATCCAGACCCATTTTGGGAGCCTTGATCGAATACAACGGTTGGTAAAAGTATTGGGGATGGTGAATTCTACCCCCGACTTTGCCAAACAACCCTTGGTCATAAACGGTTTTAGTGAATTGATGTCCGACATTTTCGGACCCGAGCTCGGAATAGGCGTAAGAAGTGCCGTGGGCATGATGTTACCGGACAACATCCCGGTGGAGGTAGAAGCGGTGTTTCAATTGAAATAAAGCTCAAGTACCAAAAGTTTGAACAACAACAAAAACCCAAAACAAGAAACTTGGAACCTGAAACAACAGAAAAACCCTTCGATGGACAATTTAAAATGGTACGAAATTAGAGAACCGGGAAATGTAGTCTCGCCTGCCCTCTTGGTGTATCCGGAAAGGATAGAAAAAAACATACGGAAAATGTTAAGTATTGCCGGAGGAACCGAACATGTTAGGCCACATATCAAGACCCATAAAATGGCCGAGATCATCCAACTACAAATGAATCAAGGCATTTATAAATTTAAATGCGCTACCCTACCAGAAGCCAAACTCCTAGCTAAATGTGGCGCGAAGGATATTTTATTGGCCCTTCAACCTGTTGGCCCCAACATTCAGCATTTCTTTGATCTGATGGAACAATTTCCCAAGATCAAATTCTCAACCATCGTAGATAATGAATCATCCATGCAGGCTTTTGCCCTAATTGCATCCTCCAAAAATAGAAAGGTAGGTCTGTGGTTGGATATCAACAACGGAATGGACCGAACGGGAATCGTCCCAGGGGAAAAAGCGATCCAACTTTACCTTGCCTTGGATGCAAATCCTAACATAGAGGCTATGGGACTGCATGTTTACGACGGACACGTCCGTGAACCGGATTTTGACAAAAGGAAAAAAATTGGTGATGCAGATTTTGCCCCTGTTTTAAAATTGGAGGCCGATCTGGAAAAGATGGGGGTAAAAGTAGAGGGAATCGTTGCCGGTGGCTCGCCCTCCTTTCCCATCCATGCAAAAAATGAAAAACTGGTGACAAGTCCAGGCACTTTCACACTTTGGGACGCGGGATACGGAAGGTCATATAAAGAAATGGGGTTTCTGAATGCTGCTGTCCTGCTAACCAGAATCATCAGTAAACCACGACCAGATCTGCTCTGCTTTGATTTGGGCCATAAATCGGTAGCATCAGAAATGAGTTTGCCAAGGGTTGAAATTATGGGATTGGAAGGGAGCGAACAAATTGGCCAGAGCGAAGAGCATTTGGTAGTCCGCTGTAAGGAAGCAAACAAATACAATGTTGGTGACGCATTTTATGCCATCCCCTTACATATATGTCCCACCGTATCCAAATATCCGGAGGCTTTAACCGTTGAAAATGGAAAGGTGACCGGCTCATGGAAGGTATCGGCGAGAGATCATTAGGGGTATCCAGAAAAATATTCAATGTTTTAGAGACGCAATGCTTGCGTCTCCATAAAAGATTTAGAACCGTACATCGGAGACGCAAGCATTGCGTCTTTACAACGAACCATTAAAAATAACACCATGTTTATATTTGACGCCCACCTAGATCTATCCATGAACGCAATGGATTGGAACCGTGACATTACACTACCGGTATCTGAAATCCGGAAACGGGAAATCGGGATGACCGATAAGCCCGATCGCACCATGAATACCGTTTCCCTGGATGCCATGCGCAAGGGGAACGTAGGCCTGTGCGTTGCCACGCAGATAGCCCGCTACGTGAAAAAAGAGAACCCCCTTCCCGGGTGGCACTCCCCGCATCAAGCTTGGGCCCATACCCAAGGGCAGTTGGCTTGGTACCGGTCCATGGAAGAAATCGGTGAAATGGTTCAGATAACGAATAAAAAACAATTACAAGATCACCTTAAAATGTGGGAAACCACCCCCGGAAAAAAACCAATAGGATATATCCTAAGCCTTGAGGGAGCTGATTCCATTATTACCATTGATCATCTGGAGAGGTCTTATAACCAGGGATTAAGGGCTATTGGCCCTGGACATTATGGACCAGGCACCTATGCCCACGGCACGGATTCCGTTGGTGGCATCGGGGCAAAGGGAAAGGAATTGCTAAAGGAAATTGAGCGCCTAAATCTGATTTTGGACGCCACCCACCTGTGCGATCAAAGCTTCTGGGAAACTATGGAGGTGTATAACGGACCTGTTTGGGCAAGCCACAATAACTGCAGAAAGTTTGTTCCCGGTAATCGACAATTTTCGGATGAACAGCTTAAAGAACTCCTGAACAGGGGTGCCGTAATCGGGATGGTCCTGGATGCCTGGATGATGGTCCCTGGTTGGGTAAGAGGGAAATCGACACCGAAAGGGATGGGGGTTTCCCTGCAGCAGACCCTACAAAACATAGACCACATATGCCAACTTTCTGGGAATTCCCTTCATGTGGGAATTGGGACCGACCTGGACGGCGGATTTGGAAAGGAACAAGGACCGACCGAAATTGATACCATCGCCGACCTTCAAAAAATTCCTGTTCTCCTGGGCAATAATGGATATACCAATGAAGATATCGATAACATCATGCACCTAAATTTTATACGTTTTCTTCAAAACATCTGGGACTAGCAGGTGTGGCTCTAAAAACCCAGAATCTGTATTATTCTTGTTATGCGACACGCACAATTTACCGACTTTGACGGAGATTTGGGCCCCGTGGGTTCCCCAAATCGATTTTAACAGCAATTTAATTCCCCGTGGCAAGGTATTTGCTATTTTTATCCCATAAATCCATTGAGGCAGAGAGAATGAGATTTTGCTTTTTCTTTATTATTGTTTTATTGTGTGGTTCCAAAAGCTGGAGCCAGACCGATTTTGGCATTACCCAGCCTTTAAACATTCAAAGTAACAACACGTCGGATTTCAAATCCTCCAACCAAGGCACTTCCTTAAAGATTCCCTCCATGGAGGAGCAAAAAAAGAATAACCCCAACCTGTTGGAATCCATGAACCAGCGTACTGTTAAAATGTTGCCGGACAGGGAACTAGTGGATGCTGGTAGGGACCTAAAATTGGATCCCAAGATATATCCAAAGGAAAACAAAGATGATAAAACCTATTATGGCGATATGTATCTGGGAGATGTGAAGAGCAATGGTAAATTTGTAGGGGTAGTTTGCCGTGATCACGAATATGTGGACGGGGACAGGGTGAGAATTTATCTTAATGGAAAAGTAGTAGATCCCAACTTGCTTTTAACCGGTGCTTTTAATGGCCTCAATCTGGATTTGGAACCTGGATTTAACCGACTGGAGTTCGAGGCCTTAAATCAAGGTACCTCTGGTCCAAACACCGCGCAGGTGAACGTTTATGACGATAAAGGACAATTGATTATGGCCAACAAGTGGAACCTTTCTACCGGGGCCAAGGCCACCATCATTGTTGTGAAGGAAGAAGGGGAGTAATCCGGTTGGCACTTGCAGTAGGCAGTCTCCGTTGGCAGTAATGGTTCAATGCCTTAAGTTGTACGGAACCTACCATTTACCCTTAATGATTAACTTATTCTTACCATTCACCTTTCGCCCTTATCGATTAGATCCTTTATAAAATCAAGGCCTATATCTGTAAAGTCCCTAAAAACATAGTGGGCATTAGAGAGTATTTCCCCTTCCCCAATCCCAATACTTGTCATCCCAGCGGCATTGGCCGCCTCGACACCTGCCAACGCATCCTCAAATACAACGCAATTTGCAGGGGCAATCCCCAGCCTATTTGCCGCTAGCAGAAAAACTTCGGGGTCTGGTTTGGCCTTGGTAACCTGGGTGCCATCCACCACAACATTAAAATAGGGCAACAACTTCACCTTTTCCAAGATTGGGACAGCATTTTTGCTTGCCGAGCCTACGGCCATCGGCATGTGGTGCAACTTTAAATATTGTAGTATTCTTGGGACATCGGGCAGTATCTCGGACTCGTCCATCTTATCAATATAGGTGAGATAATCCCGGTTCTTTTCCACCATCCATTCTTCAAACTGCTCGGGAGTAGCCTGTATGTTTCCCCATTCCAACAGCAGCTCCAAACAGCGCTTGCGACTAACCCCTTTAAATTGTTCGTTCCTTTCCTTGGAAAATGGGACTCCCAATTGATCCGCAAGCACCTTCCACGCCTTGTAATGGTATTTGGCCGTATCGACGATCACCCCGTCCAAATCGAATATAAAACCGGTTCTATTCATATATTGTAGGTTAGTGGGAATTGGTTTAAGGTTTAAAAAATAGCAGCCGCGTAAACATATAAACCCATAAACTTATAAACTTTTTTAGTCTATTCTCTATTTTCTATAGTCTTGGTTCCTGATTCTTGGCTCTTCTTAATAATGGTTGATGGTTCAAGGTTTAAAAAATAGCAGCCGCGTAAACATATAAACCCATAAACTCTTAAAATTTGAGCTTGATACTTGAACTTGGACTTTTAAACCCTCAATCCTTTTTTCCCAACCTCTTTCGACAAATTTATAGTGGATGCCCTTTCCACCATAGTCGCCTTTAGAATTTCGGTTTTATAGGTAGCTTCATCCGATTCGTTTTCAATTTTCTCAATCAGCATTTTGGCGGCAATTTCCCCCATTTCTTCCCCGTGTTGATTTATAGCGGTCAGGCTTGGGCTAGCATATTTGGACAACAGACCATCGGTAAAACCTATAAAGGAAATATCATCAGGAACCTTCATCCCCATTTTTTGTACCAAACGCATACATTGAACGGCGAAAACCTCATTGACACTAAGCACGGCATCAATGTTATTTTGACTAAAAAACTTCTCAACGACTATTTCATCGATATCGATATACGGCAATTTTAGAATCAGATCTTCCAAAACCTCGATCCCATGATCCTTCAAGGCCTGAAAATATCCTTCCGCCCTATCGTTGCTAACGTTCAAAAAATTTTCCGAGGTAATCAAGGCTATATTCCTGCGTCCGGATTCGATGAATTTTTCAACCGCCTGGTAAGCGCCCTCCCTATCATTTATAATAACTTTATCGCATTCTATCTCATCCGTAATACGATCAAAGAAGACCACGGGAATACCTTGATCCATTACTTCCCGTATATGGTTGTAGTCGCTCTTAAACTGGGTTTCCGAGGATAGGGACAGGATAAAGCCATCCACACTGCCGTTGGCCAACATTTCCATATTTATCACCTCTTTGTCAAAACTTTCGTCCGAGACACATACGATTACGTTGTAACCATGGGCGTTCGCAAAACTTTCTATTCCCCTCACCACCGTTGTAAAGAAATGGTGGACGATATTCGGAATAATCACACCAATGTTCCGCGTTCGTTTGTTCTTAAGACTTATCGCAATATTATTGGGCCTATAGTTATATAAATTGGCAAAGGCCTGTATTTTTTCTTTTGTATCAAGGCCAATTTCCTCACTATTCTTTAACGCCTTTGAAACTGTGGAGATAGACACGTCCAACTCCTTGGCGATGTCCTTTAGGGTAATTTGTTTCTTCAAAATTTAATTCTCAGGTAAAATTATAACTCGAAATTTAGTCAATAATGCCGACACACATCCCATAGAAACACTTTTTAACATTGACTATGGGTTAATACCTTAGTCTCAGAAAATTGAGAGTAACCCCTACACTTCCCCTACGCCATCAAATTTTTATGATGCGATCCAACTTATTGCTAGCCATGTCCTCTAATGTTAACTGAATAAGGCCGAAAAATAGCCCTGAATTATTCAATACAAAGAAAGTATTAGAAAAAGCAAAAATAGTATTATGTTAAAAAAAGGTTATATTTGTCCAAAAATTATAAATTTGATATTGCTTTTTTAAATGATTGCGGTATTCAGATTTTTTAAAAGCATAAATTATAAACTTTCCAATTTGAAAAAAGTTATTAACACGAAAACGGTTTCGTTACTATGCATACATAGTTATTGACCCTATTAACATTCTTTTTTAATACTTTTAACAATAATTGAAATTCTAACTCAACTCAAAATTAATTATCTATGAAGATTACTTTTCGTAAAAGCTTATTGCTGGTAGGTGCATTTCTATGCTTCGGACTAGTAAAAGCTCAGACGGTATCGGGAACTATTTCTGATGCCAATGGCCCTTTACCGGGTGCAAGCGTCCTGATCAAGGGTACAACCAACGGTGCCCAAACGGATTTTGACGGGAACTACACATTGAACAATGTGGACAACAACGCCACACTTGTGGTTAGCTATATTGGCTTTAAAACGCAAGAAATTGCCGTAAATGGGCAAACGACCATTAATGTTACCATGGAGGAGGATGCAGAAGCATTATCGGAAGTGGTCGTGGTCGGGTATGGTACCACCACAAAAAAGGATGCTACAGGTGCTGTAGACGCCATTAATGCGGGTGACATTACTACTGTGGCCGCAGCTAACCCTGCAGAAGCCTTACGGGGAAAGGTAGCCGGGGTGCAAATTTCCCAGACAAACGGTGAGCCTGGAGGAGGGATCAACATCCGGGTACGAGGTAATTCGTCCGTGCGTTCGGGCAATGACCCGCTTATTGTTGTGGATGGTATTCCACTTGCCGGAGGGAACATCTCTGCGGGAGGTTCGGACATTGGTTTGGGAAGTTCGGCTCCAAAAAGTGCGCTCAACTTCATTAATCAGGACGACATCGAATCTATTACCGTTCTTAAGGATGCCTCTTCAACGGCAATTTACGGATCCCGTGGCGCCAACGGGGTGGTCATCATTACTACCAAGGGAGGCAAATCGGGAAAAACGCAATTCGATTTCAATACCAGCGTTAGCATATCGAGCCTGAGAGGGGATATCGATATGATGAACGGGGATCAGTATGCCGAAAGGGTAAATACTTTGGGGCTAAGTGAAGATTATGGCAGCAGAAGTTACGACTGGAAGGATGCCATCCTTCAAAACGCGGTAAGTACCGATTATAATCTTGGGATTACTTTTGGTAACGAAACATCTAGCAATAGGGTCTCTTTTGGTCTGCAAGACACGGAAGGTATTGTGCAACAAACAGGAATGCAGAGATACTCCATAAGCTTTGACAATAAGAGTACCGCCTTTGATGGTATTTTGACCCTGAACACCAAGTTGGACTATTCCCAGATTGAGGATCAGGCCGAGCTTACATCGGACAACGTAGGCTTTATAGGCAACGTTATCGGGGTGGGACTTTACTGGAACCCGACAAGGGCCATTTACAACGACGATGGTTCCTATAATACAGTTAACAATACATATTTGAACCCGGTAGAGTTATTGAACGCCTACGACGATCAAACCTCGACCTCTAGAATTTTGGCCAGTATTGCGCCAAAGGTCAAAATAATGGATAATCTTGATTTCAACATGGTGATCGGCGTTGACTATTCTACCTCGGAAAGGAGCAATTCCTTGGCGCCCTCCTTCCATCTGCAAGGACACGACTCGGACGAGAGAACCAATCCTAATGGTGATCCCGTGGCCGGTATTGCCTCTGTTAGCACTATGACCCGCTTTAACAAGACCTTTGAGAACTACTTTTCTTATAGCAAAGTTTTATCGGATGACTTTTCTCTAAAAGCCTTGTTGGGTTATTCTTATTACGACTATAACGTAGAGGGCAAGTTTACCTCGGCTCAAGATTTTAATGTAGCCCAGAAAAATTTGATCGACAACCTGGAAGGTGGTCTTAATAGCCAGTTTAGGGCTTCTTCCTATAGGTCCAGAAACGAACTCCAATCCTTTTATGGAAGGGTAGAGACCGTTATTATACAAAACTTATTGGTCAATGCTTCCCTTAGGATTGATGGTTCTACCCGTCCTGGAGCCAACGAGAAATACGGTACTTTCCCTGCAGTTGGGGCCGCCTATAAATTTATAGATAATCCAGATGGTGCCATTAACAACATAAAGGCACGTTTAAATTGGGGTATTACGGGAAACCAAGAATTTGATAACAATTCGGCCTTGTTTGTAGGACAATATTCCAATACGGATTTTGTAACTACCACCAACGTGAATCCCGACCTAAAATGGGAAACCACAAGTTCCTATGGTGCCGGTGTAGACTTCGTCTTTTTGGAGAACAAACTATCGGGATCCATTGATTACTTTTTTAAGGACACCAAGGACCTAATATTCCCGACCGACCCTGCTGGCGGGGTTCCTGGCGCCTCAATTAAGAAGTTCATCAACCTCCCAGGTAATTTGCAAAACAGCGGAGTCGAATTGTCTTTGAACTACGATGCGATCCAATCAGAGGATTGGGATTTCTCACTTGGAGGGAATATGTCCTATATCACCAATAAGATGAAGGATTTTGATAGAACGGAATTTACCGGTGAACTTAGTGGACAAGGCTTAACGGGTGCATCGTCACAAATTATCACAAACAACGAGCCCCTGTACACTTACTTTACCAAAAGTTGGGCAGGATTCGATGAAAATGGACTATCTACCTTTTACAGGGCGGACGGCTCGGTAACCACCTTGGCAGATGCTCCAGAACTGCTTTTGTCAGGAAAAACCGGACTTCCGAAGTTAAATATTGGTTTTAACACTACCCTTCGGTATAAGAAGATTGACTTTACCACTTCTTGGTATGGCCAATTTGGGCATTATTTATATAACAACACAGCAAACGCTTATTTTTATACCAGTGCATTTAACGGTGGTAGAAACATGCCGTATTCGTATGTGGACCGTGGACAATCTGCAAACGATGTGGCAACGCCATCGTCCCTATACCTTGAAAAAGGAGACTTTTTCCGTTTGGCCAACCTGGGGATAGGTTATACTTTTGACATGTCCAACACCAAGTACATCAATGGCCTAAGGGTATTCTTTAACGGTGCCAACCTGTTGACATTTACCGGATATTCCGGGTTCGACCCCGAAGTATCTGTTGCTGTATCCAATTCAAACGGTGTACCTTCAGCGGGTATCGACTACTTGGGCTACCCCAACAACAAGACGTTTGCATTTGGCTTAAATCTTAAATTCTAAAAAAAAAGAAAATGAAAATTAAAAGATATTTATTTACAATTTGCTTGGGCAGCTTGTTGTTCGTTTCGTGCACGGATCTGGAGGAAGAGGTACTGGATGGCACAAAATTGGAGGAAGCGGCCACAAATTATGCAAAAAACAGTGAGGATGCCACTACCTTATTGAATAGTGCCTATACGGCAATGCGAACCCCTTATCAAGATCAGGCGCGGTTGATGGCGCTCGATCTGATGCCAACCGATGCCATGGTAGGTCCTACCCGTGGTGGCGACTGGGATGATGCGGGGGTATGGAGACAATTACATACACACACTTTTGGTCCAACCCACGGATTTAACAAAGACACCTATAACGATATGTACAATGCCGTTAACTCGGCAAACTTGGTCATTGGATCAAGTACCGCGACCCCTGAGCAGATTGCCCAGGCACGTTTCTTAAGGGCATTGCACTACTATCATATTATCGATCTATGGGGTTCTGCAGCTTACAGGGAAATTGGCAGCGATACCAACGCCGACGCCCTGGTATATCCACGTAATGAAGCTACGGATTGGGTAATTTCAGAATTGGAAGATATAATGACAACCCTTCCAAGTTCTCCAAATCCTACCAAAGCCAACCAAAATGCGGCCCATTGGTTATTGGCAAAGCTCTATCTAAACTACGGTGTGTTTGCCGGTGATGCAGCGGCCCCTACTTTTGATACCGGAAATATGGACAAAGTAATTGCCAACGTAGATGCCATTCAGGGAGTTTCCCTGGCAGCAGATTACTGGGACAACTTTATCCCCAGTAATACGGAAACTTCCTCGGAATTGATTTTTGTAAACCAAAACTTTGGAGGGGAATCTTCAGGGGGCATTCGTAGCCGATGGTTTATGGGCCAACACTATTCTCAAAAACCTTCAGGTTGGAACGGGTTTACCACATTGGCGGAATACTATGCCAAATTTGACCCTGCCGATGAAAGGATCTACAAAGAATTTCCAAACATCATAAATGAAAACGGATATGTTGTTGGGTTTCAGGAAGGACAACAATATTCAGAGCAATACTCCAAACCATTTGATCAATTGGACAAAGACACTCAAAAGTCGCTTGGTGATAGAATTTGGTTTACAGACCCAGTTAAAAAAATAGGCCCTGTACAATTACCAGATGGAAGATTTGAATTGGCCGATCGTTTAGGCAATAAATTAAAATTCACCAAAGAAATTCAATTGATCACAGGTGGCGCAACATTGGAAAGCGCAGGTATCCGAGGAGTCAAATATGTTCCCGATAACGCAGGGGGGGACAATGCCGACAATGACTATGTAGTTGCCCGGTATGCGGATGCCCTGTTGATGAAGGCCGAAGCCCTTGCGCGCAAGGGTGACCTTGCTGGTGCACAGACTATCGTGGACACCATGACCGATGAAACCAGCACTCCTGTAACTTCAGTTGATGATATCTACGATGTCCGGGCACGCGAACTGTGGTGGGAAGGCTGGAGAAGAAACGATATGATTCGTTTTGGAACCTTCCTAAACTCTAGGGAGTTGAAACCATATGAATCCGATCCAAAGTATTTGTTGTATCCAATTCCATTGGCAGGAACTACCAATCCTAATATTACCCAAAATCCTGGATACTAGAATTTAGTAGTTTAAAAGTGTTTTTATAAAAGTACCGCCCGGTGATTAACATCACCGGGCGGTTTCTTTTTGTATCGCTAGGCATCAGTCGCAATACTAGCGAGACACGAGGGACCTGCCACCGTACCAGATTTCAGTTTTATGGTGTTGGGAAATACACAATTACTTTTTCTGGTCGTCCTGCGTCTTAATGATAAAACACCAAAAGCATTAATCCATAGCAGCCTTGGTCTTCAATGGCATATAGATCTCTGCCCTCCATTCCAATTCATTGCCACCCATCATAGGATTGTCGTAGAAAAATTCGATGGGAGTCACATCTATATCAATTCCATTTCTTTTCGCATAATCATAAAGTGCAAACCACGCCCTATCCGAAGTTCTGTAATTACCGTGGTAGATTGCCTTGATAGCCTTTCTGCTCGGGTATTTTTTGAATTTAATGAGATCGTGCTCGGGCAAGCTATCCGTTTCGTTGACCGGGAACATATAGTTGAAACTAATGGAGTCCTTTTCCACGTTCCAGTTCGTTACCTCCAATGAGGGCTTACCAAAAATCTCAAATCCGTGTTCCCGCAACCAACTAAGAATCCCCCCATTGTTTGCTATCATATTACGGGCCTTTTGTGCCAAGGAACTCTTTATCTCCACGTAAGCATAAAATCTCCCAGGAATGGTATCCATTCCAATAATTTTGACTTTGTGACCTTTTAGATGCGTATCCAATCCCTTTTTAAAATCGTTCATTTTTGAAATAAGAATCCCTTCCAAGGGCGGTTTTTCAAAGATATTTTCCATACGTGTGGCCGTGCTGTTTTCCAAATCCTTGATGCGAACCGTAACTCGGGTTACCGAATCATTGATTGCGTTTAGCTTCCATTTAAGGTTAATGATACTGTCCCCAATTTTTAGGTTCTGATCCAAACTTGAAAAATGGGTGCCTTTGGAATCTATGACCTCGGCAAGGCCTCGTTTTTGCAAAGCCTCCTCCCAGTCTCCTATGGCGTAGAAAATGGTGCCAGGAGCGGTTTTGGCACTTAAAGTAATTTGATAATCATAAGTTTTGATATACAGATAATAAATAAGGTATCCAGCTAAAAGCAGTGCTCCCAATCCTATAAGTTTCTTTAATCTTTGCATAAAACTATATTACTTGATTAGGCAAACCCCTTCTTCCGGACTATTGGAATCGTTAAGGCTGCGCAAATTACTTTATTTCAATCTATAGATTCCCCGTTATTCTTTTTGGCTTGGGATTTAAAATCCATAAAGTTGTACTTCATCATTATTAACGGTGACCAAAAGATACTTTTTCTGGCCTACGGTAATGACGTTTAGATCTCGGATCGCTTTTTGCATAAAATCCAAACCGATCTGGCTCCCGTATAGTATGGTGTTTTCATCCTTTATCAGGGCTCCATCAAATCCATCGAACCTACCGTTGTACGGGGTCACACCAAAATAGTTTCCGGCCGCCAAGGCTTCGACCTTGGAGTCGCCGTCAAAATCATCTACTAAAAATTTGTTGATCGGGGCAACCTGAAGATAGGTAGGAAACGGATGGAACGTAAATTTTCCATTTTCATTTTTGAGATATCCCGATTTAAGGTTATTTACCTGAAATAGCGTTCCCTTCCCCAAGGTCTCTCTATCAAATATTTCATACAGGTCCTTCCCCGCAAATTCCTTATAGGATGGAAATTTCTTTTTTACCAAGGAAACCAATTGGCTGGACAGTTCGTCCAAACTTGCCATTGGATAGTATTTTCCGCCTTCCTCGATGGCCACTATGGTCTCCGTAGACGAATTATGATCAAAGTCCCCATAGTACATCAGCATAGGAAACGCTTCACTAGCCTTAAACTTGGCATTGGTCCCCCAATTGCCCAACAGATAATCCATATCGCCGTCCCCATCAATATCGAACGGAGCGATAGACTGCCAAAGGCCGTTCAGGATACCAGAAAGATACGTTTCGGTAACGTCCTTAAATTCTCCTGATTCGTTTTTTAGAAACTTGGGCGACATCCACTCCCCAACCACGATCAAATCTAATTTTCCGTCCATATCAAAATCGGTAAAAACGGCATCGGTAACAATTCCCATGGATTCAAGGTCCTTCATTTCTTCAATTTGGAACCTACCCCCATCATTTCTTAGGATATAGGAAGGAGCGGTATGGCCAAAATCCAGCGGATTGGAAGAATTCCCCACAAAGATATCCGTATCCCCGTCGTTGTCATAATCGGCAATGGCCAAGGCGGCACCATTGGTGAAATATTCCGGAAAATCCTTTCTTACCATTTTATCCCCCTTCAATTTATACAACCTATCCTTAATAGCTGGCGTTTTGCCCTTAAATTGGGATCCCCCGGTAACTACAATCAAATCGGGGTTCCCATCCTTATCAAAGTCCGAAATGGCAGATCTAACATCTTCGTAAATACCTTCGGATTCCTGGAAGACGGAATCCATTTTAACAAAGGAAGAATCCTTTTGCAAATAAATTTGCGGCAGGTTCCTGGACGAGGCCCCGAAGAAAACGTCCTCTTTCCCGTCGTTATCCAAGTCTCCTATAGAAGTAGCAGGTCCCCGGTCGGAAACCCGATAGGGAATCAATTTTTGAAAATCAAAATCGATAAAGGGATTTTCCTCATGCCTATAGTCCAGTCCTAAATTTCCTTCTACCCTATTAAATATCCTTGTCACTACGGCCGATGGTCTGGCAGCAATACATTTGGCTTCGTCATATGCAATCTTCAGATTTTGATTGACTTCTATATTCTTAAGAATTTGCACTTTACCATTGGGCCAGGTAACAAGGAGGGAGTCGATTTTCGTTTGGTCCCCCAGACCAAAATGGAGTATGGGCTCTGAAGAGGATTGGAAACCACGGACCGTATACAGTTCCTTGAACTGACTCTTATTTCCAGCATATAGCGCCACTTTGCCTCCAATACCAAACGGATTTTGGTCCTTGTACTTTAAGCTTATGATCAAGGAAGCCTTCTTTTTATCGGTTTGGTTGATGTACAAGGTGGGCTCCAGACTCAAGTTATTGGTCACTAGATCTAAATCGCCGTCATTGTCCAAATCCCCATATGCCGCCCCGTTGGAAATGATGGTATCCTTAGAAATCCAGACCCCGGATTTATCGGTAAAGGTAAGGTCGCCATTGCCCCTATAGATCCTGTTGTTCACATATCCGGAGGGCATAAGCTTTAACGCCTGTTGGTCTACCAATTTGGTATTGTCCAACTTATTCCGAATCTGATCGTTGGAAGTGAAATTGATATAATCCAAATTATTGGGCCGCTTGGGAATACCATTAGCAATAAAAAGATCTTCTTCGCCATCCTGATCGTAATCGTTAAAAAGGGCACTCCAGCTCCAGTCCGAAGCTGCCACACCGCTCAAAAGTCCAGTTTCGCTAAATGACTTACCCTCTTTATTGATCTGCAGCATATTGCGTGAATATTGATAATGGTATCCCAATTGGTTGATACGCATTTCCAGCATCGCCACATTATCATCCCCAGCAGAGGCTTTTAGAACCTTTTCGTCATCAGGGAGCATATCCAATGAAATAAGATCGGGAAACCCGTCGTGGTTAATGTCGGCCACGTCATTACCCATGGAAAAACGGCTCGTATGTCCAAAATACTCCTTGCCCTTCTCGGAAAAGGTGCCATCCTGATTGTTTACATAAAAATAATCGTCCTCATGAAAATCGTTGCCCACATAAATATCCGGATAGCCATCCCGGTTAAAATCCGATATGGCTACTCCTAGGCCATATCCATTAGGACCCCCGTAGATACCGGCCTCTTCGCTCACATCCGTAAACTTGTCCCCATCGTTCCGCAAGAGTTTGTCCCCGCTTTCGTAGGTCCTATTATTTCTTATTTCGGCCTTCCCAAAGGAAGTCTGATTATGGATCGCATGGTTCAACAGGTAGATGTCCAGATCCCCATCCAGGTCATAATCCAAAAAAGCTGCCGAAGAGCTGTAATTGTCCAGATCCAGACCATAAGCAGCCGATTGTTCTGAGAAGGTGTTGTCCCCATTATTGATAAACAGCTCGTTATGCCCATCAAAACCGTTGATGCCGACAACGGCAAGAACATATATATCCAGAAATCCATCCCCGTTTACATCCCCCATCACAGCTCCCGTATTCCAGTCGCTTTTACCGGACACGCCCGCCGATATGGTGATGTCCTCGAACTTTAGATTACCCTTGTTCAGGTACAGCTTGTTTTTTACCTGGTTCCCGGTAAAATATATATCGGGCAGGCCATCATTGTTGATGTCCCCGATGGCAACCCCCCCACCGTTGTAGAAGTAGAGATAATCCAAAATATTTAGATTTTCCTTCTCGGTAAGTGTGTTTACAAAAGTGATTCCCGAAGCATCCCCAGAAATGGTCTTAAACAAGGTTTCCTTTTTGGAACAACCCGTTAACCACAAAAGGGAGCAAATTCCAATAATAATTACTTTATTCATATGAATAAATCTAGTTTGATATTAGAACCAAGACCCACGAATCAAGAATCAAAATTGCAAATGAAACTTTAAGTTATCCGTCTTGGCTCATGATTCTATGGTCCATTTTCTATGCTCTTCTATTTTCTATAGTCTATTTTCCCCGGTCTTTGTAATCAATTGCGAAAATTTTTGGGGCATCGTTATTTCTCGCCGCAATAAATATGTCATTCCCGCTTTTATTGCGCAGCCTATGGATGTGTTTTACCTCGCCCTTGACAAAAAATCCGGATTCCGAATAGGGCACCCAATTAAATTCCCCTTTCCCGTTACCTAGGAGGAGACTGCCGTAATTGGAATCCAATTGCGAAAATTGCGGCTTAAATCCATAATTGTTGCCCCCGAGCAAAAGATCCAGGTTCCCGTCGTTGTTCACATCGCTGCAACTAATCCCACAGACACAGGAAAACTGCACTTGGGCGGGCAAAGGAAGCAGCGTAAATTGATTATTTCCATTGTTAAGGGCCACCATGCTCCTTGACTCTACAGCGTTCCTAACAATAGAACGCTGAAGTACATCGGCAGCAAAGAGATCATCAATGGATTTTTTGGCATATTCCGAATTGCGAAGCGACTGTTTTTTTAAGGAACTGATTTGGGAAGTCAATTCGCCCTTTAATGGTATGGGTACATCCTTGCCGTTTATGCTTCGTGTCGTTATCTGTTCTATGGTACCGTTGTTGTCAAAATCGTTGACGAAAAGTTTCATTGGATTTTGGACAGAATTCCGGTAAGGCATGTTGTCCCCTTGGTTGCCCAAAATCAAGTCCAAATTTCCATCCCCATCTATATCGGCAACCTCAACGGAGTTCCACCAACCCGTTAAACTATCCAGGGATGTTTTTTCCAAGTGGATTCGCCTGCCATTGTTTTTAAATATCATAGGGGCCATCCAATCCCCTACAACTACAAGGTCTACCTTTTTATCCCCATCCATATCGGCCCATTTGGCACTTGTGATCATCCCTACGTCCTGTAGATCATAGGCCTTACTTTCGGTAACATCCTTGAAGGTACCATCGCCCATATTCTCCAAAAGCAAATGTTTGGCGTTGATGCCATAGGTTCCCGGAACGCTTCTGCTTCCAATAAAAACATCCATATCGCCATCCTGGTCAAAATCCGCAACAGTAATGGTAGAAACATTTTGTTGGGTGGTTGGCAAAAGGGATCTCTTGGTGAATTTTCCTTTTCCGTCGTTAAAATATAACCTGTTGTTATAATTGGCGCTATCATCTGGATCATTGCCACCGGTTGAGACCAAAAGATCCAAATCGCCATCTCCATCGGCATCAAAAAAGACGGCCGCAGTATCTTCCATAGAGGCATCGGTTTGAAGGATTTCCTGTTTCAGCTCTTTTAGTTTTCCTTCGCTGGTCTGTGTATAAATTTTTCCCGATTGGCCTTTGGCTCCCCCAACAAAAACATCATCATTGCCATCATTGTCCACATCCCCCACCGCCATTGCCGGTCCTTCTTTAGAAAGCATTTTGGAGATAAGTCCCTCGTAATTGAAATCTACATGAACATCTTCCCGATGTCTTTCCATGTTTTCTGCAATTTCCTTGAACAAGGGCCTTTCTATATTGAAGTGTAATTTGGGTGCCGTTCCTGCATCCTTTTGATCAAAAGTAATCGTCTGATCGACCTTTACATTTTTAAGGATCTGCATTTTTTGATCGGGCCAATGAACCCAAATTGAATCTACCTCTTTAATATCCCCAAGACCGACGGTAAGTGTATACTCCGTGGAAGACTGAAAGCCCCTGGACGGGATAAGTTCCTGTCTTATCACCTGATCTTTAACATAAAGTTGGGCTATCGCGCCAACCCCTAACGTATTGTTGCCATTTCCTTTAAAACTGATCTTAAGGTAACTTTTGGGGTCTGTTTCCTGGGTGTTGTTCTTAAAAATAAAGGCCTGCTGGTTTACGTTGTTAATGACCAGGTCCAAATCGCCGTCATTGTCCAGATCTCCGTAGGCGGCACCATTGGAGAAACTGGGGATATTGAAACCCCAGTCCTTAGTCATGTCGGTAAAAGTCAAATCCCGGTTATTTCTAAATGCATAATTGGGAATCGGGTTGCTTGGCATTTTATTGATAACGGAATCCTTTTCTTCCATTTTGCCGCTAATCATCATTTTTTGTATGATTTCATTGGCGAAAAAGTCTATAAAGTCCTGATTGGTAAGGTCGTGATAGATGCCATTGCAAACATAAATATCCTTATAGCCATCATTATCCATATCAAAGAGTAGGGCGCCCCAGCTCCAATCCGTTTTAGAAACTCCCCCGTAATTGGCTATTTCGGAGAAGCCATGGTTCCCTGTATTCAACTGAAGGGAATTTTGCATGTATTGATGGTGAAAGTCGAGGTTCAACTTCCTTTGGTACACGTCGTAGGTTTCAAATTGGGTAGTATTTTTTAACCGGGCGTCATCTTCGGGAAGCATGTCCGTTACAAAAATATCCGGTCTTCCATCATTATTTATATCCTGCATATCCGCACCCATGGAAGCGAGGCTGGTATGGGCCGTCCAATCCTCCACGCCTTCTTTAAAGGTACCGTCCTGCTGATTGATATAGAGGTAATCCCGCTCGTAAAAGTCGTTGGAAACATAAATATCCGGATAAAAATCGCCATTTACATCCCCTACGGTAACCCCAAGGCCAAAGCCGATCAAACTTCCATAAATCCCTGCCTGTTCGCTTACATCCACGAATTTTCCGTTGTCGTTCCTGAGCAATTTATCGCCTCCTCCTTTTAAAACTTCCGGGACGTCCCAATCCTTCGCCCTAAGGTCCCTTTTATTTGAAAAATTAAGGCTATTTACAGGAATAAAGCTATTGTTAAGGATATAGACATCCAGATCCCCGTCATTATCATAGTCGAAAAAAGCGGCATGGGTCGTAAATCCACTATCCGCCAAATTGTACTCCTCTGCCCTTTCGGTAAAGGTCAGGTCCCCGTTGTTGATAAAAAGCTCGTTCTTTTGATTATCCCCCTTAATGTTTCCCGCGTTACATACATAGATATCCAAGAGGCCATCCGCGTTAAGATCTACCATTACCACGCCTGTGGACCACGCTTTGTTACCCTCTGCTTGGCTAGAGGAAGAAATATCCTGGAACTCAAAGTTCCCCTTATTGAGGTACAGCTTGTTCTTACCAAAATTGGAAGTGAGATAAATATCCGGCAGGCCGTCGTTGTTGATGTCCCCTATGGCCACGCCGCCTCCATTGTAGAAGTTGCGATAGGTGAAAATATTGAAGTCCTTTTGGTTCTCGATCTTATTTACAAAGTCGATTCCCGTAATCTCCTTGTCCATAAGGCTAAACCGCGTATTTTCCGGTTGTTTGGTTGCCTGATCGTCCATGTTTTTTGTCGATTCCTTACAGGACCAGATCATCACCGTTAAAACCAGGGTGATAAGAATATAAATAAGTGATTTAGCGTTTTTCATTCTAATTTTTTATAGCTCCAAGATTTATTGAATCATTTGACCCATCCGCTTCTAAAAGAAGGGGGGTCCCATTGTTTATCCCGATAATCAGGTTGGGTTTATTTCGTATTCGAATCTTCTTAACGGTCCTGGCAGGGCCGGGAATATCAAAATTTTGATGTGGTGCCCAGGCGAAGCTTCCTTTTTGATCATTCAGCAAAATGATACCGTGCATGGCATCCATTCTGCCCAAATGGGTGCTTATTTCATAATCGTTGCCCACAAGAAGTACGTCCTTAAACCCATCCTTGTTAAAATCGTCTACCAAAATACCATTGACCTTGGAGGATTGGGCCATAGTTGGAAGATCTATCATTTTAAACTGGCCATTACCGAGGTTCTCAAAATAACTGCTCCTTAAAATATAGGCTTCCTTTTTGTCGGCAGCTTTTAGTTTTTCTGCAGAAAACAGCTCGTTCATGGAGGCCTTGGCAAAGCTCTTAAAGGAAAGAAAGTTCTTGTTTAAATACGGCATTTGCTTGGACAATTCCTCCTTGGAAGCGAATGGCGTCTCCCGATCCCCATGAAAATAGGACACCAGTGGCTCAACCGTTCCGTTGCCGTCAAAATCGTATCTGTACAAGGAGATAGGTTTTTCTATTGAGGCCTTAAACTTGCTGTTGTCGCCCCAATTACCAACCATAAGGTCGATATCGCCGTCATTGTCAAAATCTTCGGCTACCAAGGTATTCCACCAGCCGTTGCTCATCTCCAATACAGTATTCCCCCGTTTTGTCAACGTCCTACCATCGTTATAAAATACGGTAACGGGCATCCAATGGCCAACGACTATAAGATCCTTAAACCCATTGTGATCTATATCAACCCAAACAAAATCCTTGACATTCCCCACTTGTTGAAATTCCTTGGAAATCTGGATTGTAATATCCCTAAAATTACCTTTACCATCATTTTCAAAGAGATATTGAACGGGGGTCTCACCAAATTGCCAAGGCACCTGATCCGATGAAATCACCACATCCAAATCCCCATCATTGTCAAAATCGACTACATCAACTTTGGATGCATTGACCGTAATATCCTTGAACTGAATGGTATCCTTGCTAAAAAGCCCTTGGTTATTGCGGTACAGCCTAGGTCTTAGCTGACTACCATTTCTATACTCATTTCCACCGCTTACGACCAGCAAATCCAAAAATCCATTCCCGTCGGCATCGAATAAAACTTGGGAAACATCCTCATTTACGGCATCTTCCTCAAAGAGACTCGCCTGAAAAGACGCAAAAGATCCAGAAGTATCCTGTACGAACAAAGCCGTTGCCTGCCGTTTTGCGCCGCTGATAATAAAATCATCCAGTCCATCATTGTTGATATCGCCTACGGAAATACCAGGACCTTGATTGGTGTTTGCAAATGGGACCAAGGGATCCCTATTGAACTCCACCGTAGCAGATTCCATATGGGTAAAAGGAAGGGTTGCATTGCTGTTGGATAAGTAATTTTGGCTCTTTCTATGTGGCGTTTGGTATATATTTCCATCGGCTTCTTCGTAAAGAACCGTTATTTTCTGATTTGTCCTTACCGATTTTAGGGTTTGATATTTGCCGCCCGGCCAGATTATTTGCAAGGAGTCCAAAATAGAATCCTTACCCAGGCCCAAATGAACCGAAGGTGGCACACTGGATAAATATCCCCTTGTCGGATAATTATCCGCCATTATGCTGGATGAACCTTTGTAAGCGATCACCTTGGTCCCAATCCCAAATTTATTGTTTCTATTGCCATTAAATGACACGTCCAAATAGTTGTTCCCCTCGGAAGTATTTTCAAGGATATAGGCAACATCGTCCACATTGTTCACAACCAGATCTAAATCCCCGTCGTTGTCCAGATCGGCATAGACACAGCCATTGCTAAAGGAATCCTCCTTATGGAACCAAGTGGTGGTTATATCGGTGAAAGTGAGGTCACCATTGTTCTTAAAAAAGTAGTTGGGCACTTTCTTCTCGGGCATTTCCTTGATAAAGGCCATATCTTCCTGGGTCATCCCTTGGCTGATCCGCTTCTGAATATTGTCATTGGCTATGAAATTGATAAAATCCATATCATTCGTCGCCCCTTTTATTCCGTTGGAAACGAACAGGTCCTTAAAGCCATCATTGTCAAAATCGGCCAATAGCGCACCCCAAGACCATTCCGTTGCCGAAATACCGCTTAGGTTGCCAATTTCTGCAAAATTACCACCATCCAAATTCAGGTGAAGGGTATTTTGCATGTACTGGGGAGCAAATCCATTTTTGAGGTAGTATTCATAGGTCGCAAAAGGATACTCGAGTCCGGAAGTTTTATACGTTTCCAGATTTTCGGGCAACATATCCAAGGAAACGATATCCGAATAGCCATCGTTATCGATATCCGCTATATCGTTCCCCATAGAGAAATGGGTCGTATGTCCAAATCTCCGCTCGTCTTGGGAAATGACTTCCTTAAAACTCCCGTCCTTATGGTTGATATAACAATAGTCGTTCTCAAAAAAATCATTGCCCACGTAAATGTCCGGGTAGCCATCGTTGTTAAGATCACCGATTCCCAGACCGAGGCCGTAACCGATTCCCCCCTGGAAAATACCGGCCTCTGCACTAACGTCCACAAATTTATTGCCTTCATTTTTGTAAAGTCTATCCCCAGAAAGGGAATCGACCTCCATACGCAAACTTCCCTTTCCATTATTTCGGTTAGGATGCACGGAATGGTTCATCAGGTACATGTCCAAATCCCCATCCAGGTCATAATCAAAAAATGCGGCCTGGGTAGAAAATCCAGAGAAATCCAAACCATATTCTGCAGCCTCTTCCTTAAATGTCGGGATGCCATCCCTATTGACACCCTGGTTTATAAAGAGCAAATTTTTTCCCTTTATCCCCTGATAATTTCCCACTTTGCACACGTATATATCCAATAGCCCGTCATTATTGATGTCCACATGGGTAACTCCGGTGGTCCAATTGCCCTTGTTGACAATATTGGCCAATTCGGTAATATCCTGGAACTTTAAATTCCCTTTGTTCAAATACAACTTGTCCTCCCCTTGATTTGCAGTAAAATAAAGATCCACCAACCCATCATTGTTAAAGTCGGCCGCGGCCACCCCCGCCCCGTTATAATAATAGAGATAGGTGAGAATATTAAGCTGGGGGGTATCTTTCAGTTCATTTTTAAAGGCAATTCCCGAAGTGGTTACCGGTATTTTTTTAAAGCGCTTTCCGTCCTTCTCCCCACAGGCATTAAGAGCAAGGCACAGTGCCAAAAAAAATACAAAAAATCCTCTCATTGTTCTTCAAAAGATTGGCGCGCAATTTAACTAAACTTTCAGGGAATCGGGAAGGTAAGCCGTTAATTAATCTTTCGTTAATCTTTGATGCCGACGACGGATTTTTCACAATTACGATATCACCATTTGTCCTATAACTATAAAAGCAATATCTTTCACTTCGGTTTAAAAACCATTAACCATTAACCCCTAATAAAAAATGTACTCCATTGGTTACGATATAGGGAGCTCCTCCATAAAGGCCGCATTAGTCGACACAGCAACAGGAAAGAGGGTCGCCTTGGTCACCGAGCCCAAGACCGAAATGGGAATGAAGGCCGTAAGGAACGGGTGGGCCGAACAGCACCCGGACGAATGGTGGAAACATGTATGCAATGCCACCAAAAGGCTTCTCGAAGAAAACAATATTGATTCCAAAAATATCACGGGAATTGGAATTTCCTATCAAATGCACGGGTTGGTGGTGGTGGACAGGGACGGAATTCCACTTCGGGATTCGATAATTTGGTGCGATAGCCGCGCAGTGGGTATTGGCCAATCGGCCTTTAAGGAACTGGGAGAAGTAAAATGCGTCACCCAGCTTCTGAACTCCCCTTCCAATTTTACCGCCTCCAAGCTTAAATGGGTCAAGGAAAACGAACCAGAGGTCTATGCCAAAATTTATAAGTTTATGCTGCCTGGGGATTATATCGCCTACAAGCTTAGCAATAGCATTAGCAGTACTACCTCGGGGCTTTCGGAAGGCATTTTTTGGGATTTTTCAAAAAATTCCATCGCCGACTGGCTTTTGGACCATTATGGTATCGACGAAAGTTTGGTGCCAGAAATTAAAGGCACGTTTGACGTACAGGGCGTGGTTTCCACTCATGGAGCTGCAGCAACCGGTCTGGCGGAAGGTACACCAATTCTTTACCGGGCCGGCGACCAGCCCAACAATGCCCTATCCCTAAATGTCTTCAATCCAGGGGAAGTTGCTTCCACAGGTGGGACTTCGGGAGTCATTTACGCAGTTACCGACAATCTATCCGTAAAGGAAAGCGCGCGTGTCAACAATTTCGTCCATGTAAATTATAATGACAAACAGGCCCGTATTGGCAAACTGCTCTGCATCAACGGGGCGGGTATACAATACCGATGGCTAAAGGACAACCTCAACGTTTCTTCCTATGAGGAAATGAACGAATTGGCGGCATCGGTGCAGATCGGGTCGAACGGGGTCACCATCCTTCCCTTTGGCAACGGGGCCGAACGCATGCTCAACAACAAGGAACTGGGTACCCATATTGGCAATATCAACCTCAACAACCACAATAAGGCACATTTATGTCGTGCGGCCTTGGAAGGAATAGCGTTTTCCTTTGTTTACGGTATGGAAATACTGCGTTCCGATGGCATAAAGGCAACCGTGATACGGGCGGGCAATGACAATCTTTACCGATCGGACATATTCTCCAATACCGTTTCGACGCTTATAGGCCAGGAAATAGAAATTTACGATACTACCGGGGCCATCGGTGCCGCCAGGGCCTGTGTTTTGGTAAATGGGGATTTTGATACTTATGGCAAGCAGATTATGGACAATGATTATGTAATGAGCTATAAGCCTTCCATAGATACCGAGGCCTATAGGACCGCATACGATAAATGGAAAAAGGAGCTGGAAATACGATTGACCCTTAACCAATAGCTATTAACTCAATAACCTAATAACACCGTAACTTGATATCCCAAAAAACAAATCAAAAAAAGTGCGAAGTAGGCAGTCCAGTAGACACAAAATACTATTAACTATTAACCCAGTAACCAAATAACTTAGTAATTTAATAACGAAAAAAATGGCAACAATAGGAGACAAGGAATATTTTAAAGGGATCGGCGAGATCAAATTCGAGGGCAAGGAATCCAAAAACCCGTTGGCCTATAAATTCTATAACCCGGAGCAAGTGGTGGCCGGCAAGACCATGCGGGAGCATTTTAAGTTTGCCGTGGCCTATTGGCACACCTTCTGCGGCCAGGGGGCCGATCCGTTCGGGCCAGGGACGCAGAATTTTCCATGGGACCAGAGCAACGACCCGATCAAAGCGGCCAAGGAAAAGGCCGATGCCGCTTTTGAGTTTATCACCAAACTGGGCTTCGACTATTTCTGTTTCCACGATTTCGACCTGGTACAGGAAGCCCCAACCTTTGCGGAATCCGAAAAAAGATTGGCCACCATTGTGGACTACCTTAAGGAGAAAAAATCGGCTTCGGGCGTTAAACTGCTTTGGGGGACCGCCAATTGCTTTTCCAATCCTAGATATATGAACGGGGCGGCCACCAATCCCGATTTCAATGTGCTGGCCAGGGCCGGGGGACAGATAAAATTGGCCCTGGACGCCACCATTGCCCTCAACGGGGAGAACTACGTTTTCTGGGGCGGACGCGAGGGCTACATGTCCCTGCTGAACACGGATATGAAGCGGGAGCTGGACCATATGGGCCGCTTTTTGGGCATGGCGAGGGACTACGCCCGTGCACAGGGCTTTAAGGGCAACTTCTTTATCGAGCCCAAGCCCATGGAGCCCATGAAGCACCAATACGATTTTGATGCCGCCACGGTAGTGGGCTTCCTGCACCAATACGGCCTGCAGGACGATTTTAAGATCAATCTGGAATTCAACCACGCCACCTTGGCCAACCACACCATGCAGCACGAGATGGAAATGGCCGCTTCGCACGGCATGTTGGGAAGCTTGGACGCCAACCGGGGCGATTACCAGAACGGCTGGGATACGGACCAATTCCCCAACAACATCGGGGAGATCACCGAGGCCATGCTCGTCTTCCTCAAAGCCGGCGGACTGAAGGGCGGAGGGATCAACTTCGATGCCAAGATACGAAGGAACTCCACCGATATGGACGATGTGTTCCATGCGCACATCGGCGGGGTGGATACCTTTGCAAGGGCTTTGGTCGTCGCGGACAAGATCATCTCCTCCTCTTCCTATGATGAGCTTAGGAAGAAAAGATACAGTTCCTTCGATTCCGGAAAGGGCAAGGATTTCGAAAATGGAAAGCTGGCCTTTACCGACCTGTACAAGATCGCCCAAGAAAATGGGGAACTGGAACTGCAGAGCGGGAAGCAGGAATTGTTCGAGAATATTATCAACCAGTATATATAGGCCAAAGAAGCCCGCGAACCCAGGTATTTTATTTAAAAAAAACGATTGAAATCCATTTTGCTTTCAGCCAATCGCTTTGCGCTATACGCTTTATATTAAGCACAAAGTAGATGGCGAACAGCGGATGGCAATCATTAAACTAGACCCCAAAGGTTTTTGAAACCTTTGGGGTCTTTTTGTAGGTTGAAATATCCTAAAACTCTATTGCAACTTAAAAGTAATAGGGATAGAAAAGGGAACCCTTACCGCCTTTCCCTTCTCCTTTCCAGGAGTCATTTTGGGAAGTTTAGAGATAATGCGGTCCACCTCGTCCTCTAGTAATTTGTCAGGACCACGCTTCCTAATATTTGTAATATTGCCTTCCTCGTCTATGGTGAACATAACTGCAACCCTACCTTGTATTCCCCGATCTTGTGCTTCTTTGGGGTAGTTGAAATTTTTCATGATGTGCTTTTGCATCATTTCGTTAAAACATTCCCGTTTATCCTCGGCGTTTTCACACCCTGGAAAGACCGGTACCTCATCTACTACCGCAAAAGGCACTTCATCACCTTCTATGATTGAGATTAGTTCATTTCCAGTTTTATCGCTTTTTCCATCCCTACTCCCTTTTCCCTAAAATTGCTAAAATTCCTTTGTGCATCCTTAAAATCGATTAGCATCCTGGCATTGATCATTTCCCCGTTAGGTCCAGATATTCCTGATTTACCATCAGAGTTTGTAAACTGCACCGTGGAACGACTATCTCGAACCGTTAACTCCCATGGCTCTGAATTTACTGAAAGATCCTTAAGTCTAGAAAAAATAAGGTCCTCCTCCTGTTGGGACAGATTGTCCAAATTTCCTACAACTATTTCTGTGCCCGATAATTTGGAATCCGACAGGGTGGCATTCCCATCCTGCTGACAAGAAGAATACACCAACATGGCCATTACTACAGGGGCCAATACTAAATACTTCAGCTTTAAAATTTGTTTTGATTTTGCCTTTGTTAACATGACGATTCGTTTTTTGATTAATGATGATTGATGAAATTGATTGATGAAAGATATATTTTGGGTTTGGAACACCTGGGACAACAGCAACTGATATTGCTCCTTTTTATGGGTTTTCGTTACCTGTGCATCGGCGATGAACTCGTGCATTTCGGAAATCCGGTTTTGATAGATATAGACCAAAGGGTTGAACCAGCCAACGATCCGCATCAGCTCAAAAAATAACAGGTCCAACGAGTGCCTTTGTTTAATATGGACCAATTCATGTTGAATAATTCCCTCATGATCGGCCTCGACAACCTTTTCCCCTAGGAAAATAGACCTGAAAAATGAAAAGGCGACTTCGCTATTGGGGACAATCACCTTAAGGAAGTCGGAGAAGCGGACAGTCCTACCAATTTTTCGCAACCTATAGAGTTGCAGCATCTTATATCCCAACAAGATAGTGGCCAGGAACATTCCGCCAAAGAGAACTACATATCCCCAAGGAACAGTAGCCCATTGCAATCCTTGCGAATTGTTTGGCGTTAGAATTATTTCCTCCATCTGTATAAAAAACTGCGGGTTGATGGTATAACCTTCGGGAACGGCGCTCTTCAAGACTTCTAGCTTTATCCACGGCAGTGCCAAGGAAAGGAGGTATGTTCCAATAAGATAGCTTCGATTCCACTGAAAAAAAGTCTCTTTTTTCAGGAACACGTCGTAGATTGCAAGAAAAAGCAACTGAAAGGCGATGCACTCCAGGATATACCGTATCATTTTTCCCCTTTTTTAATTTCCTTCATTATCGTCTCCAGTTCGTTGATACTTATATCGTTCTTTTTCATAAAAAAGGATACCATACTTTTAAACGAACCCTGAAAATAGCCATCCATCAACTTGTTGATAGAAGCGTTGCTGTACTCCGATTTTTTTACCAACGGAAAGTAGATATGGCCCTTTCCCTCCTTCTCATGGTCAACAAACCCTTTGCTTTCCAAGATCCTTACGATGGTGGATACCGTGTTGTAGGCCGGTTTGGGCTCTGGCAGTTCTTCAATTATGGAGGCCACATTGCAGTTTTCCAATTGCCACAGGATCTGCATGACCTCTTCTTCGGCTTTAGTAAGTTGTTTCATAGATTATCTTTTATTCATTCCCTCGAAGGAGGGAATCTCTTTGTTTTTTATTTCCATTATCAAAAGTGTTCCTGCTTCGCCCATGATAAACTTCAGAGGGAATCCCTTTGTTCATTTTCAAGTTATCAGCTCTGCTTCGACTGCGCTCGGCATGACATTATTTTAAATGGCCTCTCCAGAAATCCCAATAAAACTTTTCCTTTCCCCTACAAATATAACTAAATATTTAGTTTAAACTAATTTTTTAGTTATAAAATCGAATCCAATGATCTCAAAAAATAAATACCTTCATGGACTGCTCCCCCTTCAAGACAAGCCGAACGTCATTACTGCAAGCATAGCACTGCCATTGGAAGTTCAATTTTCCCTAACGTAAATCACGAATCCTCCCTATATTTGCGCCATCATAAAAAAGAGGGATGGATATAGTCTTACTCATTTTAGGTTTCATAATGATGTTGGTCGGAATTGCCGGTAGTTTTTTGCCAGTTCTGCCCGGACCACCAATAAGCTGGCTTGGCCTGCTCCTACTTTACCTTACCCAGGCGGTCCCCAACGATTGGATCTTACTGGTCGCAACGTTTGCCATAGCCTTTGTCGTAGTGGTTCTGGATTATATTATACCAGCGGTAGGCACCAAGAAATTCGGTGGCACCAAGGCCGGAGTCGTAGGTACCACCATTGGATTGCTGGTGGCCATATTTTTTCCCATCCTTGGCTTTTTGGGGATAATCGTTTGGCCCTTTTTAGGGGCGTTGATCGGGGAGTTGATGAACAGGGCGAACGGAAAAACTGCTTTAAGGGCGGCCTTCGGTTCCTTTATGGGTTTTTTGACCGGAACCTTTGTAAAATTTGTGGTCACCATGGTCTATTTGGGTCTATTTATCCTTAAGGCATGGGAATATAAGGAGGAATTCTTTCCTTTTTTTAATGGAAAGTAATAGCTGTTAAGACCATTCTGGACAGCCCAGTTGGTTATCTTGAATTGGAGACCAAGGACTCGTTTTATGCTAATATATATCTACTGATTTTTGTTCTCCCTTAAAATTAGCTCTATCGCATCCAGTTCTTCCTTGGTAAATTCCAGATGATGCAGGGTTTCCAGATTGTCCTTCAATTGGGAAACCTTACTCGCACCGATCAACACCGAGGTAACCCTTTTATCCTTAAGCAACCAGGCAATAGCCATTTGCGCCAAGGTCTGGTTCCGTTTTTTGGCAATTTCGTTTAATTTCTGGGCCTGTTTTATAAGGTGTGGCTCCAGATGGGATTTCTGCAAATACCCGCCTTTGGCCACCCTGGAATCCTCGGGTATCCCCTTCAAATATTTGGAGGTCAGAATGCCCTGTTTTAAGGGTGAAAAGACTATGGCTCCCACTCCTTCGTGCTCCAAAGTATCCAATAGACCATCCTCTACCCAACGATCCATCATATTATATCGGGGTTGATGAATCAAAAAGGGAGTGCCCTTACTTTTTAGAATCTCCGAAGCCCGTTTGGTGTCCTCCGGCCCATAATTGGATAACCCAACATACAAGGCCTTTCCTTGTCCCACAATTTGGTCCAGGGCTCCCATGGTTTCCTGCAAAGGCGTTTTTGGGTCGGGTCTATGGTGATAAAAAATATCGACATACTCCAATCCCATCCTTTTTAGGGACTGATCTAAACTGGCAATCAAGTATTTTCTGGAGCCGAAATCCCCATAGGGACCGGCCCACATATCATAACCCGCTTTAGTAGAGATAAGGAGTTCGTCCCGGTAGGGCTTAAAATCCCTTTTAAATATTTTACCGAAATTCCTCTCCGCCGATCCGTAGGGCGGTCCATAATTGTTGGCCAGATCAAAATGGTTGATCCCATTGTCAAAAGCAGTTCTAAGCAGCTCACCGGCGTTGTCAAAATTGTCCACATCCCCAAAATTGTGCCACAGCCCCAAGGATATCATCGGAAGATCTATTCCGCTATGGCCACAGCGCCTGTATTTCATAGTCCCGTATCTCTCTGGAGCCGCCTCGTAGTTTGCCATGTGCTTTTTCTATTTGAATTGGTTTAAAGGTTAAAGTTAAGCATATCATCATAATTTTAACCAGAGCATCCCATAGAATATTTTTGTAGTAATTACGTTATCTTTGAACGTAATCGTTGGCCAAATGGACTTCAATCCTAAAAAGAAAACATCTAATCTTATACTACTGGCCGCTTCCTTCGTTATTGTAAGCCTTATCTTGTGGAATACCAATAGCTTTTTTAAAAAATTCAAGGAAGAGGAACGCCTAAAAATGGAGATTTGGGCCACGGCCCAATCCGAATTATTACAATCCTCCGAAGAGACGGACCTAGGCAATCTGCACGTAAAAATCTTTCAGAACAACACCTCTACGCCAATGATATTGGTAAACAAGGACCGATCCATCAAGGTTAATAATATGCCCGACACCGAGGTTCTGGACACTGCCAACATCAATAAAAAAATAAGAAAATTTCAGAGTGAAAACAAACCGATATCCATCGATTATAATGGGGAACACTTGGCTACCCTCTATTATGGAAATTCCGAGGTGCTTAACAAGCTAAAATATTACCCCATTGCCCTATTGCTCATTATTTTCTTGTTCGCCGCAGTACTGTTCTTCTTTTTTAAGACGAACAAGGCATCGGAACAAAACAAGCTCTGGGCAGGAATGGCAAAGGAGACCGCCCATCAAATTGGCACGCCCCTGTCCTCGCTTTTAGGATGGAACGAGTTGTTAAAATCCGAGAACATAAGTCCGCAAATAACCAATGAAATAGAAAAGGACATCTCTCGTTTGGAAACCATTACCGATCGCTTTTCCAAAATCGGTTCCTCTCCAAAACTTGATGAATACGACTTGGTGGAAGAGACCAAAAATGCCTTTGACTATCTGAAACACCGAAGTTCCAAACTGATCAAGTTTACATTTGAATCCAAGGTAGATCGTTTACCGGTCCTCTTAAATCGTTCCCTATACAATTGGACCATTGAAAACTTAGTCAAAAACGGCATCGATGCCATGCGGGGCAAAGGCAGCATCTCCATCGAGATAATTCCCGTAGGGAGCCATCATGTCCACATTTTGGTGACCGATACGGGCCACGGCATTCCCAAAAGTGATTTTCAAACTATTTTTAATCCTGGGGTAACCTCCAAAAAAAGGGGCTGGGGCTTAGGTCTTTCCTTGGTAAAAAGAATCGTGGAAGAATACCACAAGGGCAAAATAAGGGTACTCTCGTCCGGAAAGGAAGGTACCGTTATGCAAATATCCCTAAAAACAAATACTTAATCTATGGCACAGGAAAAAATGCAGGTGATAAAAGAGGCAGATTTGACAAACAACTGTCCGGAATGCTTTAATCAAGAGCTAAAACTTACCTTTTCCCAAAAGCACAAGTTTGGAAGGCTCTACCACAAGACTACGGACGAGGTTGTATCGGAAATCAAATGTAAGAAATGTGGTTCCACCATCTATCCGGTCAACTGGACGGAAGATATTGAAAGGGTGTTCGATTATTATCAGAAAATGGTCGGGAAACCCAAAGGCTCCATCCGTTTTACCATGATGTTTTATGTAATAGTTCTGCTCCTGATCATTCTTGTAGCCATAGGGGTGTACTTCTACATTCAAAAGGGGATCGGCTAGCTTTTATCCAAAAACTAGACACCCCCTGCTTAACCTCTTGAAATAGGCCCCTATAGAAACGATTTTATTTTATCCGCTACGGAAACAAATTCTTCCTTGGTCATTGCTATCTTGTGTTGAAATGTAGCGTCCTTCATGCTGTTCAGGGGAATTAGATGAACGTGTACATGGGGCACCTCCAAACCCACGACCATCATCCCAACCCTATTGCATTTTATTGCACTCTCAACAGCTTTTCCTACTTTTCTGGAAAATGCCATTAAGGACAGATAAGAAGCTTCATCCAAATCAAGAATTTTGTCCACTTCCCTTTTAGGGATACAAAGTGTATGTCCCTTGGCATTGGGGTTTATGTCCAAGAATGCAAAATTATTATCATCCTCCGCGATTTTATAACACGGGATATCACCGTTGATAATTTTTGTGAATATACTGGCCATTTTTATTTCAATTTGCAAGGTCCCATTAGGGGACAAGTCTTATCAAATATACAAAAACCCAAATACAAACCCCGATAGCAACACTATCGGGGCTTAATATAGTACTCTAAAATTTATAAGGATCCTTACAGGCGGGCCTAAGTTCTAGAAATCTCCAAGATTTCGAACTTTATGGTTCCGTTGGGGACATTTATTTCTGCGGTATCACCCACTTTTTTACCCAACAATCCCTTGCCAATGGGCGAACTGACGGATATTTTGCCCGATTTAAGATCGGCCTCGCTTTCCGCTACCAGGGTATATTTCATTTCCATACCATTGCCCTGGTTTTTCAACTTAACGGTCGACAGGACCAACACTTTGGAAACGTCCAATTGGGACTCATCAATAAGCCTGGCACTGGCCACGATTTCCTCCAACTTGGAAATCTTTAACTCCAGTAATCCCTGTGCTTCCTTGGCCGCATCATA
>JBLWZN010000003.1:0-67480 GCA_048266425.1 Sediminicola sp. | reverse complement strand
GGCCTCCGCTATAGCTTGGGAAGCTTTGGGACGCTCCACATCCCTTAATTGATTGAGCTCATCCTTCAATTTTTTTAATCCTTCCGGTGTGTAATAAGATACCTTGCTCATAGCTACAATGTTTTTAATAAACGAACTCGTTTAAACTTTATCCGATTGGAAGTAAAATAATTCCCCTATTCAATTGGATTGTGCTTTTCCCGATTTATAAACCTATAAATTTAGGAATGAAAAAAGCTGCGGTCCGCATGTTAAAGCAATATTTTTAGCTTCAATAAGAAAAGTACAAACGAGCTCAATGAAGAGGTTTAGACCATTTTTTTGGAACCGAAAATATCGGCTTTTGCAGGTAAAAGAAAAAGTCTAAACCTCTTCAATAGGAAAATCCTCTTTTTTAAAGAGGATTTAAGACAAATATACACAATTTTTGTTCAATTTTGCCGATATCATATTGTGAACCCTATAAAGTTAAATGGAAATGCGGTATAAAGTGATCATTTTATTTGCGATCCTATTGGTGTCCTGCAGCAAGGAAAGCACCAATCGCAACCCTTACCTGTTGGATACCGGTTTTCGTTTTGAGATGAACCTTAGCCTGCCGCTTTACAGTCCTTTGAAAAATATTGGAAATCCGATCTATGTGGGCACCAATGGGGTGGGAACAAGGGGTATGTTTGTCATAAAATCGAGCATTGATCAATATATGGCCTTTGAGGCCAGTTGCCCCAACCATGCCCCCAACAACTGTTCCACGATGAAAATCGAAGGCCAATCAGCAATATGTGACTGCGATGGGTATGAATACAGTCTTTTCACCGGACAAATGCTAAATCGTCCCCTAGATGGAAAAAGCTACTACGACATGCTCTACTATCAGGCCAATTTCAACGGGGGTGTTGTAGTTGTCAGTAATTAGATCAGAGAACAAAGAATAGAGAAAAGAGAGGATTGCGTATTGAAAAATGACGGCCAACAGCCCGGTATCTTCATTCTTCAAAAGCGACAAGGGGTGGCTCTTTCAATCCTTGAACATAAAATAAACCGCCAGCACCAAGAAAACAAAGGCGATGATATGGTTTATCTTAAAAGTTTCGGTTTTAAAGACCAGAAGGGTAAATGCAGTAAACACAATAAGGGTGATAACTTCTTGAATTACCTTTAGCTGCACCAAGGTAAAGGGGCCTCCATTGCCATGGTATCCTATTTTATTCGCAGGGACCTGGAAAATATACTCGAACAACGCGATTCCCCAACTTATAAGAATTATCGAAGCCAATCCCAATTTACCAAACCATTTCCATTCAGAAAATTTTAGATGGCCATACCATGCCAAGGTCATAAATGTGTTGCTCAACACAAGAAGCCCAATAGTCCATATTCCCTTCATTGCATTCGGGTATATTTAACACCAATTTTTATTGAAACGCCGGTAGCCCGGTAATATCTGCCCCAGTTATCAGCAAATGTATGTCATGCGTGCCTTCATAGGTAATCACACTTTCCAGGTTCATCATATGCCGCATAATGGAATATTCCCCAGTTATCCCCATTGCGCCCAAAACCTGCCGGGATTCCCTGGCAATTTTAAGTGCCATCTCCACATTATTACGCTTGGCCATGGAAATCTGGGCCGATGAAGCCCTGCCTTCATTTTTTAACTGTCCCAACCTTAGAGCCAAAAGTTGTGCCTTGGTAATCTCGGTAATCATTTCGGCCAATTTCTTTTGTTGCAACTGGGTGGCCGCAATGGGTTTTCCAAACTGTACGCGTTCCTTGGCATAGCGGAGGGCCGTATCATAGCAATCCATCGCCGCACCGATAGCACCCCAGGCAATTCCGTACCTTGCAGAGTCCAAGCATCCCAAGGGAGCGCCCAAACCACTTTTACCGGGGAGCAAATTCCCCTTTGGCACTTTTACATTGTCAAAAATAAGTTCCCCTGTCGCCGATGCCCTTAAGGACCACTTGTTGTGGGTCTCCGGAGTGGAGAACCCATCCATGCCACGCTCAACGATCAAACCATGGATTCGATCTTTTTCATCCTTGGCCCATATAACCGCAATATCCGCAAAAGGGGCATTGGAAATCCAAAGCTTGGCCCCGTTCAAAAGATAATGATCTCCCATATCCTTGAACCGTGTGACCATTCCGCTAGGATTGGAACCATGATCGGGTTCCGTAAGCCCAAAACAACCCATAAACTCCCCGGTCGCAAGTTTGGACAAGTATTTCTTGCGTTGCTCTTCGGTGCCATAGGCGAAAATGGGATACATGACCAATGACGATTGTACGGAGGCGGTGGACCGGACCCCGCTGTCGCCCCGTTCAATTTCCTGCATGATAAGTCCATAACTGATTTGATCCAACCCGGCTCCCCCATATTCCTCTGGAATATATGGCCCAAATGCCCCAATTTCCGCCAGTCCGGCAAGAATCTGCTCAGGAAATTCCGCCCGTTGAGCGTAGTCTTCAATTATGGGGGATACCGAACGCTTTACCCATTCCCTGGCGGCCTGGCGAACCAGCTTATGCTCTTCGGACAAAAGGTCGTCCAACTGAAAATAATCGGGAGATTCAAAGAGATCAGGTTTCATAATTCATCGTTTTATGCTCCCTCCAAAGATAATCAAAGAACTGATTCAATAAAATATAACAATCCGAACTTGTATTGTTTAGTTTATAAAGACCAATGGTAGGTGCCACAGATTACCGCACCCTCCCGGCAACTGAAAATAAAATTCCCGAAATTCCCCCAATTTCTATTTTTGGGGAGTATATAAATTGTACATTTAAACCAGTTTTATTCGACCGGATTTTATAACATAGGTAACCTAACAAACCAAAAATTATGGATTCCAAACCACAAAAAATTGGATTGATTACCGCTACCGCTTTGGTAGTGGGCAATATGATAGGAGTTGGTATTTTTGTCCTCCCCGCCGCTTTGGCATCTTATGGGAGTATCAGCATTTTGGGCTGGATCTTTACAGCGGCAGGAGCCATTATCCTGGCGAAGATTTTTAGCAATTTCAGCAAGATCGTTGTTAATAAAAGTGGAGGGCCTTATGCCTATTCCAGGGAAGGATTTGGTGATTTTGTCGGTTTTCTTATCGCATGGGGCTACTGGATCTCGGTATGGGTGAGCAACGGTGCGATCGCCATTGCCATTGTCGGTGCCCTGAGTTTCTTTTTTCCTGTTTTGGCAACCAATTCCTATTATGCGGTTTTCACCGGACTTTCCCTAATATGGCTTTTTACATGGATAAACACCAAGGGCATCAAAGAATCCGGCAAAGTACAGGTAATTACTACGGCCCTGAAGCTGCTTCCCTTGCTATTTGTAATCCTGGTTGGACTTTTCTTTTTTGATACGGCAAATTTTCCTCCCTTTAATTTAACCGGAAATAGTGATTTTGCGACTTTTCCGGTGGTGGCAGCATTGACCCTCTATGCTTTTTTGGGATTGGAATGTGCCACCGTACCTGCAGCGAACGTAAAAAACCCAGAGGTCACAATCTCAAGGGCCACCATGCTCGGTACGGTTTTGACCGCTGTTGTATATATTTTGGGCACTGTAGTACTATTTGGAATTGTACCCTTGGATTTACTTCAAAACTCGGCCGCTCCCTTTGCGGAAGCCGCCAAACGTATTGGTGGGGACTATGCGGGCTATTTTGTAGCCGGTGGGGTGGTTATCTCCGGGTTAGGGGTCTTGAATGGATGGATGATCATCGTAGGACAAGTTCCCATGGCAACCGCCAAGGACAATCTTTTCCCACCCATTTTTAAGAAGGAAAACAAAAACGGGGCCCCAATCATCGGCTTGATTATCGGAAGTTTACTTTCAAGCGCCGTTATGCTCATGAATTTTACCCAAGGCCTGGTAGATCAGTTTAAATTTATAGCCGAGATTACGGTATTTTCGGCAGTTATCCCCTACGTATTTACGGCGGCGGCCTACCCTTTGGTGCTGATTGAAAGAAAACTACACGCAAAAAGCTGGATCAAGACCTTTGTCCTGGCAACCTTAGGATTTACCTATTCTGTTTGGGCCGTTTTTGGATCCGGTCCGGACATCGTATTTTATGGATTCTTATTGCTCCTGCTGGGCGTCCCCTTTTATATAGTGATGAGATGGAAACAGAATAAGTAAGTGCAAGTTCAAGTATCAAGCTCAACAGGGATAGATAGATGTTGATGGTTGATGGTTGATGGTTGATGGTTGATGGTTGATGGTTGATGGTTGATGGTTGATGGTTGATGGTTGATGGTTGAAAATAAAACAATTCCAAACTTATAAACCAATAAACTCATAAACTTTGTGAGTTTGAGCTTGATACCTGAGCTTTAACAGTCACATTTTCAGATAAAAGTCCTTGGTAAGATCGATGTACTCCTGGGTGTACAGGTGTCGCCCCAATTCTATAGTAAGCCCTTCTACCTCAGGCTCGATTTTTTCAAATGAAAATTCCAACAGACTGCGTTTTATTTCAGATGTGGGATTCCCCCTTACCCTGGTTATTCTCTTTGGAAACAACCTGAAAGTATTGGCCAAGGCAACAAATCCTTCCTCTTCCAAAAAAGGAATAATAGTGGCAAACGTGCCTCCTTCGGAGAGGATTAACGAAACTCCCTTTAGCAGGTTTTCAAACGGCAATGTTCCAAAGAATCTTGCCCTCCTTCGAGCCTCTCCCATTGAGCGCACTCCCCTTGAAGACGACAGTGGGGGTTGATAAAAAGGTGGGTTGGAAACGATCAAATCGTATTTCTCGATGGGATCCGTATCCTGAATAAGTTCCTTTACAAACGCCATCCAATCCGTATGGTAGCAAAACAGTCGGTCGGCCCATGGCGAGGCCTCGAAATTTTCCACACATTGCTCAAAAGCGTCGGGATCCAACTCTACGGCATCTATGGAGAAAGCATCACTGCGTTGGGCGAGCATCAATGCAATCAATCCAGTCCCCGCACCTATGTCGAGCAACCTTCCTGGCATGTCCTTCAATGAAACCCACGCCCCCAACAATACCCCATCCGTACCTACTTTCATGCCACAACGATCTTGATGCATCGTGAATTGCTTGAATTTAAAAGGCTTCATAAAAGGGTTAAGGGTTAAGGGTTAAGGGTTAAGGGTTAAGGGTTAAGTTCAAAAAAATATAACCCCATAAACTTATATACACATAAACTTATAAACTTTTTGAGATCGTACTGATAGCTATCGGCATTGAGTTTGAACTTGAACTTTTAGTCTACTCTTCCAGGTTGCCTGTTTTCCGACCCTTCCACTCCGGTAAGGGAATCCCCGAGCCTAGAGCGCATGTTATCGGCAATATCCTTTATTTCCCCAACGACTTCGGGAAATTCGGAAGCCACGTTTTGGGTTTCACTGATATCTTTTGAAAGGTCATAAAGTTCTATGGCCTTCATTTCTACCATTCTATACTCGCCCGGCAGCCCATCCTTTCCAGGTGTTTGTCCGTCCATGGTCCGGTAGGTTTGAGGAAAATACATTTTCCATTTCCCATATCGTACCCCATGCAGCTCGTTTACCCTGTAGTAAAAGAAATAAGCCTCCTGTGGACTTTCTGTACTTTCCCCGGTCAAAACTTTCCAAGCGCTTTTCCCGTCAATCGTTTTTTCGGGTAATTTGGAGTTGGTAATCTCGGCAATGGTTGGCAATATATCTATCCCGTTCACTGGAATATCAGTCGTGCGACCGGGTTTCAATTTTTTGGGCCACCTTGCAATAAAAGCCTCACGTTGCCCCCCTTCCCAGGAAGTGCCCTTACCTTCACGAAAGGGCAAGGCACTCCCTGCATGATTGCCATAGGCTAGCCAAGGACCATTATCCGACGTAAAGATGACCAAGGTATTATCATCCAGGCCATTCTTTTTCAAAGCCTCCAGGATTTGGCCCACCGACCAATCGATCTCCATGATCACATCGCCATACAGCCCCCTTCTGGATTTTCCCTTAAACTTATCCGAAACAAAAAGCGGCACGTGCGGCATGGGATGGGCCACGTAAATAAAAAAAGGCCTGTCCTTGTTTTCATTGATAAAATCTATACTATGCTCCGTAATCCGTGTTGTTAACTGGGATTGATCTGTAAGGGTGTCAACGACCTTTTCATTTTTGTAAAGCTCCAAAGGATCAAAATTAAATACCGTCCCCTGTTGCGGATGGAAGGGCCACATATCATTGGAAAAAAGAATTCCAAAGTATTCATCGAATCCTTGATTGTTGGGCATAAATTTGGGATTGTCGCCCAAATGCCATTTTCCAAAGATGCCCGTTTTGTAACCGTTGGCTTTTAACATATCGGCAAGGGTAGTTTCATCAGGGTTTAATCCGATTTTACTGTGGGGCATTAGGGCATTGTGAATCCCCAACCTATTTGGATAACAGCCGGTCAATATGCCCGCCCTGGAGGCAGAGCAAATGGGTTGTGCAGAATAATAATCGGTAAGCTTTACACCTTCCCTGGCCATCTGGTCCAGATTGGGGGTTTCTATATCCGGGGAACCAAAGGTGCCCACATCCTGATAACCTTGATCGTCGGTCATGATCAAAACGATATTGGGAGGACTATCTTGTTCTGGTTTTTGCTTTTCCATTTTTGGCTGGCAGGAACCAAGTGCTAAAAACAATACGGGGAGAAGATACTTATACATTTCAATTAAAATTATGTTTTCCGGCCTACATGGAGGTGATAGTTTGCTTACGGCGCCAAAAGATAAGGAAATTGATAAACATACTTTGTCAATTCATCAAATTTCAAAATGCCCTCTTTGTGCAAACTTGAAAATAAGCTGATAAGCATCCCGAACCGCAGGCATCAACGCCCCAATTGACGGTTCCGGATAAGGAATGGAAATTACTACCAGCTTTAATGCCCTCGCCCGGACAGGCGAAAAAACCCTACCGGCAAGTGATTGGATCTTGAGGGAGGATCAACAGGCGTAATGCGGCAAATGAAACGGAATGGATAAAAATAGGTCAAGAAAGTAAACCCAAAAAAAAATTAATCCGTTCCGTTATAATAATTTTTCAGAATGGAATCCATTTCCTTTCTGTTATCGGAAACGGCAAGGATTTCGTCCCATATATCAACCGGAAGCAATTGCTTTAACGGCTGGTCCAATTTGGGGATTTTTCCGAAAACCTTTAATAATTTTTTATCCCAAATCTTGTAATACCTCAATAAGTCGTCCGGATAAACCACCTTGCGCCGTGTTCCTTCATCCACGCCTTTAAATGGCTGGGGAATATTGAGATAACCGTAGTCGTCCGTAAGCTGCTCCCCAGGATGGATGTCCTTAATGGCCAGCTCAAAATCATAGGCCGTGGTCAGGCAATTGGAATTGAAACTGTGGTTTACATACCGGCTATTGTCCCAACATAGTATAAAATTGCCTTTATTGTTTCTAAAACAATAGGTATCCAGGATATTTTGATAGAGCGGATCCATGTTCTGTAGCTCCATGGGAGCAAATTCACGATCCAGTTTATCCAATACCCAGGTAATGGTTCCCGCTGGGATAAATTCCGTGGCTACCACCCCGTAGCCAATCTCGTTGTTTATAAATTTTAGTTCCGTCTTTGGATGAATCATTGTCAACGTCGAATTTAAGTGATATATGATTTTATCAAACACATAGGTTGTTGATTATCCATGTGTTACGCAGATTTCACCTAGATGGAAACAATCGTTGCCTACTATGGGATTTCTTGGATAAAACTAATTGATTTTTGAATATAAAAATTAGAATTTTACATTCCTCGAACGTATTTTTTCTATTGCACTTTTTTTGAAAAATTACAACGTCAGGGAAGAGGGGGAAAGGATATGGGATCCATCATTTTAAGGACAAAAACTGTCCATCAATTCCATCACTGTCTGGCCTTCTTCCACCGAACAAGGATTTGGACCCCTATCCAAAAAGTAATCCACAGTGGCTTGAATCATAGGCAACTGTACATGGGGTGGATTTATGCCCGGAAAAATTTGTTCATTGGAATTGGTTTTAAGAAGGACGCTTTCGCCATAAAAAGAAAATGAAATAGAGCCCTCACTGCCATAAATTACACATCGGTCCCTTTTATCTTGTTCGGCTACATTGAAGCACCAACATCCCCGGAAATGCGCCCCGTTTTTAAAAGAAATAAGCCCATTGACAATATCGTTGGCCTTGTAGGTCCTATTCTGATTATGCGATATTCCTTTTGCCAATACATAAGGTCCAAAATAATGGAACATAAGGTCAATTTGGTGGGGGGCCAGATCGTGAAAATAACCACCTCCCGAAATTTCTGGATCCACCCGCCAGTTGGCGTCTGTTTGAGCGATAATACCCGATTTTAGCGGCTGCAGGATCTGCAGGTCAATCAACCTAACATCCCCAATAGCCCCAGCGTCCAAAAATTCCTTGACCTTAAGGAACGCTGGAAGCTTTCTACGGTAATGGGCAACCGTTAATTTACCGCCGCTGGATCCAACGGCCTCCACAAGTTGTAGACTTTCTTTGGAATCCATTGTCATCGGCTTTTCGAGATAAACGTGTTTTCCGGCGTTTAGGGCAAGAAGGGCGTATTGCAAATGGGTAGAAGGCGGGGTTGCGATATAAACCGCATTTATCCCTTCGTTCCTTAGGATTTCATCTACGTTATCAAACCATTGGGGCACGTTGTGCCTTCGTGCAAAATCCTTTGCCTTGTGGCCGTTGCGCCTCATGACCGCCACCAGTTCCGAATTTGGAACTTGCTGAAAGGCAGGGCCGCTCTTTACTTCGGCCACGTCCCCACATCCAATAATTCCCCAACTGATTTTATCCATGCTATCGATCTAGGATTACCCTCCAAAAAAGCTTCCGTATGACACTAATTTCTTATCTTTATCGGAACGGTACATATCCAATAATACTCGGCAAAAACTTACGCTTAAAATTAAGCCGAATTTCTACTGGCATTGATGTTTCCGTAGAGCGACCTCGTAACTATCTTTTCATACAGTTCCTTATGTTCCGTATTCTGTCCTATTTTTTGAAGGGCGTATTGTTGAATCACCAATAGGGGAAGGACAATATCCTCCCTAATCTTCACGGATTCCCTGGAAATGGGCTCTTTCTCCATTAAGATCTTGGATCCCGAGATAAGCAATAGCATTTCCTTGGATAGCAGGTATTCCTCGTGCAGGATTGTCCAGAATTCCGCATATGTTTCGTCTTCCTTCATATAACTGGTAAGCTCAAAATAACACTTGGCCAGCGACATCATGCTATTGAGCATCAACGCCCGGAAAAATGGAACTTCCTTGTACATTTTTTTGATTTCCTTGACCCGTCCCTCGTCCTTTAAGATCTTAATTGCCGTTCCGATACCAAAATAACCGGGTACGTTCTGCTTGAGTTGGCTCCAGGAACCCACAAAGGATATGGCACGCAGGTCGGAGAGCTCCAGTTTTTTCTTATGGCTCCTTTTGCCCGGCCTACTTCCAATATTGGCTTTTGTATAAAATCGCAGTGTGCTCTTATCCTCTAGATAAGGCATAAATTTATCGTGCTGTTTTAAGGCATCGTATTTGTCAAAGCTCAGTTCCGATAGCTCTTCCATTAGGGCGCGGGATTCCTTGGAAATCTTATTTTCCTTTCCGAACAGATTGTTGGAGAGTCCCGCGGTCAATAATTGTTCACAGTTGTGCATAAATTGCTCCTTGGTGCCATAGGTGCTGGTTATGGTCTGTCCCTGGATCGTCAGCTGTATTTCGTTGTTGGCAATGGTCTTGGTCTGGGCGGCATAGAACCTATGTGTTTTTCCGCCTCCACGTGCCGGTGGTCCTCCACGACCATCAAAAAATATCGCTTTTATCTTGTGCCTTTTGCAAACTATGGAAAGATTTTCCTTGGTTTTAAAAATAGACCAGTTGGCCTTTAGATAGCCCCCATCCTTTGTACCGTCGGAGAATCCGAGCATAATGGTCTGGGTCTGGCTACGTTGTTCCAAATGTGCCATGTACTCGGGAAGGGCAAAAAGCTCTAGCATTGTGTTTTCCGAGGTTGCCATACCGTTCATCGTCTCGAAAAGTGGGATAATGTCAAAGGTAATGTCATTGGATTTCCAACCGCACCAACGGAAGAGGCCGTAAACGAAGAGTATGGAGAATATATCCTCGGAATTGCTAATAATATATCTGTTGCAGCCCACTTCCCCATTCTTCGCCTGTATGCCCTTAAGCTGGGAAATATTGGCAATGGTATCCTTTACGATATCATCCTTATAATCCTTGGCATCAAGTTTCAAATTCTTGTGGAGCAATAGTTCCACCAATTCGGATTTTTCCAGTTCATCGATACTTTTGGAGACCAGACCATTGGCCTTCAGAATTTCTTCCACCACTTTTTTGTGCATGCTATGGTCTTGGCGGATGTCCAAGGTCGCAAAGTGGGTCCTGAAAATTTTAACCTTATCAATTAGGTGGTCCAACTCCTTTAAAAAGAGTTTATGGTATTTATCGACCAACAACTGCCTAATTTCCAGTAACGGGTCCAGAATACCGTTATACGAAATAGATTCATTGGGGTCGAACATGGCCTTATACAAGCGATCTCTAAGGGTGAAAATGGGATCTTGCACTTCCCTAAAAGTGAGCTTCTGAATAAGAACCTTTAGGTCGTTGTAATAACATTTCATCAGATTGATACGCAACTCATCGGCAACGTCTTTGGTAATATCCGCGGTAACAAAGGGATTGCCATCCCTATCGCCACCGGGCCAAAACCCGAGTTTTACAATATTGTGGTTTTCAAAACCATCTTCATCAATATTGTCCTTTATGTAGGCATATAAATCCCCAACCGCATCGTAGTATACATTTCTAAGGATATAAATGATGTTCTTGGCCTCGTCCAAGGGAGTCGGTTTTTTAGCGTTGATCAAGGAGGTCAGTCCAAGTTGCCTAAGGGTTACGTCAATGGCGTTTATTTTGTTCTTTGGAATAAGTTTTCGAAGATTGTCTATAATATCCAGGACTGCCGGGGTATAGAATTGCGTAGGGTGGGCCGTTAAGACGATACGGGCGCTAAAAGTGGAGAGCTTGCCCGATATTTTGTCCCAGCTTTTATTTTTGTCCACCAGTTCAAAATAATCGCGAATGGAAAGAGACCCACTATATTCCTGCAATTTTGGAAAGGCGGCATCCTCTACGCTGTCGTAAAGAACCACCTGTCTTTCCACGTATTGTATGATTCGGAACATAAAATCTATCTTGTCCTTTTCCGTTGTCACGTTTAAATAGTCCTTGAAAAAGGAATCCATGATTTCTTCAGGATTTTTACCCGATTTAAGCCCTTTTTCAGATTGATTAAGCAACAAGGGAATGAGCATCCCAACATTTTCGATATTCTGATATGGTAAATTTAGAAACAAGCTGTTGTATATATGGAACTTGTTCTTGACCGATTTTTCAAACTCTTTCAGTCTTTCGGATTGACGCATGTATATTCTATTTTATATTAAATATATTGATACTAAAATTACTTTTATCGAAGTAAGTCAAACGTGTATAATTATGAAAAAGGACCAAAAGATAAAAGATTAAGGACTAATTCAGCATAAACAACACATATTCCATAAGTGTTGAATTTTGTGCCAGAAACTATATTTTTTTTGTCCTATTGTCCTATTGTCCTTTTGTCCTTCGTCTTTATGTCTTAAATCCATATACCGGGAGTAAGCCCCATAAATTGGACAATTTCTAATGGTTGTAATTTCCTTTGGTAAATATCGGGATAATTTAAAACTAGATTCAAGAATTCAACATCAGATAACAAAATAATCCCAAAAACTGAATTTTTGTAATCTTTGGCTCCATTAGATTCCTTCAAAAAAATAAACCTGAAACTAAGTGCACATTTTCTATCTTCGATTGCTCGACTCCCTTTCAATAAGTTTCGGGGTTAAAACAACCGTTTTACTTTTGACCATTTTGTCCCTGCTGGCAATGTTTTGCAGCAACATTTCGCAAGCCAGCCTTCCTATTGCCTCTCCGGATTGGTCAATGGTAGTAAGGGATGGTTCAATGATCTCGGAAATAGGCTCGTTACTGAAACCTACGATCGCAATGTCGTCCGGGATAATCTTTCCCATGGCCACGAGCTCTTTCATGGCCCCGATGGCAACCAGGTCGTTTGCGCAAAAAATTCCGTCTACATCACCTATCGTTTCCAACAATTTTACGGCAAGGTCATGACCGTCAGATTCCATTAATCTGGAGGCAAGGACCAAATTGCCACTGTTCTCCAGGCCGTATTTTTCCAAAGCCGACAGATAACCGGCCAATCGGTTTTTATAGATTTCCAGATTCTGGGGTCCCGAAAAGTGGGCGATTTTTTTGCAACCTTTTAGAATCAGATGTTCGGTGGCCAAGAATCCCCCATTAAAGTCATCGACCAAGACTTTCCCCGTATGGGGCAGCCCTTTTAAATGCCTATCAAAAAATACCAAGGGGGTTCCCGTTTCCGCACATTGCTGTAAGTGGTCTCCCACCAAAGTTTCCATGGAAATCGACATCAAAATGCCATCCACCCTGTTTTGCAACAAATTTTCAACGATCCGTTGTTCTCTTTTCAATTGTTCCAAGGATTGACAGATTATCACATTAACCCCATCCTTATAGGCAGCCTCCTCTATACCCGCGATAGTAGATGAAAAAAAATGTCGCGAGATTCTTGGCACTATAACACCGATAGTATTGCTTTTGTTCCGACGGAGATTGGAGGCCAGCAAATTTCTCTTATAGCCCATTTCCTTGGCCTTTTTCAAAACCAGCTCTTTGGTCGCTTGCTTGACCAACTCACTATCGTTCAGGGCCCTGGATACCGTAGAACTGTCAATGTCCAAAGCCTTGGCAATTTCATGTATCGTTGCTTTTTTCAACTTTTTCTGATTTTTGGACAAGCCTGGGGCCGTTCCATAATTAATGGGAAGTCTGTGGTTTGCCAGATTGGCCAATCGTTGATCTGTTGTCCGATCGAATACATATTAATTATGGTTCCAATCACGTAAATATAATGTTTTTTTCATATTTTTACAATCGATTGTATTTTAAATAATTTTAAACTTACAGGAATCTCTTCCTGAAAAACCACACTATATGACCGATCGTTTTTTTGACATTCAGGGCAAAGTTGCCATTATAACCGGGGCAAGTGGAGCTTTGGCTTCCTCGGTGGCCAAAAGTTTGGCCTCATCGGGGGTCACTGTTGCATTATTGACCCGAAATCCCAACTCCATCGCTTCCTTGGTCAACGCTATAATCGAAAACGGTGGTTCTGCCGTGGCCCTAGAGGCGGATATTCTAAACGAAAGTTCGCTGCTCCAAGCCAAAGATAAAATACTGGAACGCTTTGGAAAAATAGATATCCTTTTGAACATTGCCGGGGGAAACTTACCGGGTGCCACAGTGGCTCCAGGCCAAACGATTTTTGATATTTCTATGGACGATTTTAATGCGGTTTCCAAACTTAACCTCAACGGAACCGTAATCCCATCCTTGATATTTGGAAAAGTCATGGCCGATCAAAAGAAGGGGGTAATCATCAATTATTCCTCTATGGCCGCTGACAGGGTCATTACCCGGGTAGCCGGATATTCGGCATCCAAAGCGGCAATGGAAAATTTTACGCGTTGGATGGCCGTGGAAATGGCAACCAAATTTGGCGATAATATCCGGGTCAACGCCATAGCCCCTGGATTTTTTGTAGGAAAGCAGAACAAGAAGCTTTTAATGAATGACGATGGCACCTATACTGAAAGGGGACAGACCATTATAAGGAACACCCCAATGGGACGATTTGGCGAAGCCGAGGAACTAAACGGAACGATACACTTTTTATGTAGCGACGCTTCCCGGTTCATCACCGGGGCAGTAATTCCGGTAGACGGGGGATTTAGTGCCTTTAGCGGGGTCTAAAAGGAGTTGATAGTTGATAGTTGATAGTTGAATCTAACTATTGACCTATAAGCAATAATTGAATGAAAGAATTCAGATTACTTTTTTTGCTTTTGGCCTTTGGGGGAACAATTGCCCTTAATGCGCAATCCCAACAATCCAAAAACATTCTATTTATCTGCGTGGATGACCTTCGGCCAGAGCTGGCCTCGTTTGGAGCGTCCTACATTCATTCGCCAAATATCGACAAACTGGCTGCCCAAGGCCGAGCCTTCCCGAAACACTATGTAAATGCCCCTAGTTGTGGTCCGTCCCGGTACACAATGTTGACAGGAATATATGGTCCTGCCGACAACAATGCCCTATTTGAAAGGGCCGATCAACTAGCAGAAGATCCAAGGCAAACAACCCCGACGATGCCCGAATGGTTTAGGAAGAACGGATATACCACGGTCTCCGTTGGCAAGGTCTCCCACCATCCAGGGGGATTGGGCGGCCCCGATTGGAATGACCCCAATGAGATAGAAATGCCAAATGCTTGGGACCGTAGCCTAATGCCCGTAGGGGAATGGCAACATCCCAGAGGGGCCATGCACGGTCTGGCCCATGGAGAAATCCGACAAGGGCGGGGCACCATGGACGTGTATCAATCCGCCTCGGGCCCCGATTCCATTTACCCGGACGGACTCATTGTAAACGAGGCCCTAAAACAGCTCGATATCCTTGCCTCGGATAACAGCAAGCCCTTTTTTCTTGCCGTGGGCTTACTAAAACCACACCTGCCCTTCGGTGCCCCAAAAAACTACCTGGAATTCTATAAAGACATTGAGTTACCCGCAATTTTGCATCCAGAAAAGCCACAAGGCATTTCTACATGGCACGAATCGGGCGAATTTATGCAGTACAACCGCTGGGGAAAAGATCCAAGGGTCGATAGCGATTTTGCCACCGAAGTCCGCCGTCACTACGCCGCTTGCGCTACCTATTCGGATACACAGGTGGGACGCATTATAAAAAAATTGAAGGAAACAGGTGCCGATAAAAATACCATCATCGTCCTTTGGGGCGATCATGGTTGGAATTTGGGCGAACACAATATATGGGGCAAGCACAATCTGTTCGAGGAAGCCCTGCGCTCCCCGTTGATCGTTTATTACCCAGGAATAAAGTATCCGGGCAAACAAGCGGAAGGAATGGTAGAAACAATCGATATTTTTCCAACTCTTTGCGAACTAACCGAAGTGGAAAAGCCAAAATTTGCCATAGGCACCTCCTTTAGTCCTATGCTAAAAAACCCCAAGGCCTCGGGACAACCGGCCGTTGCCTACTGGGCCAAGGCCAAAACCATCAGAACACCAGACTATAGGCTCATAGTCCATGATGATGGGGGCATAGAGCTCTATGATGAAAAAGTAGCGGACAAGGAAGTAGTAAACATTGCGGACGGCAATCCGGAAATTGTTCTGGAACTGAAAACTGAAATGGACCGAAGGTTTAAAAGCCTGCAGTAGAAGGGAAGGATCAAGGTTCAATTTTCAAGGTTCAAGGTGCACTGTTTAATGTTCAATGTTTAAATTTATGATTAACCTTTAATAACCTAGTAACTACAAAAAATGAACATCAACCTCGAAAATACATGGAGATGGTACGGACCTAACGATCCCGTTTCCCTGATGGACGTTAAACAAGCGGGGGCCACTGGAATCGTTTCCGCCCTTCATCACGTTCCAAACGGTCAAGTTTGGACCGTGGAGGAAATCGTGAAACGCAAAAAGGCAATTGAAAAAATTGGGCTTACCTGGTCCGTTGTGGAGAGTGTGCCCATCCACGAGGCCATAAAGACCCAACAGGGAGATTTTGATACGTATATCAATAATTATAAACAGACCCTTACAAATTTGGGGGCCTGTGGAATTGACACCGTTTGTTACAACTTTATGCCGGTGCTAGACTGGACAAGGACCAATCTGGATTATGAGCTGGCCGATGGGTCCACCGCTTTGCGGTTTGAGGCCGCCGCCTTTGCAGCGTTTGAACTGTTCCTATTAAAAAGGTCCGGAGCGGATTCTTCCTATACGGAAAAACAGAAACAGAATGCCAAGGCCTATTTTGATAAACTGTCCGAAGACGATAAAAGAAGCCTCACCAACAATATAATCGCCGGTCTACCCGGAGCGGAGGAAGGATATTCATTGGACGAATTCAATACTATCCTGACGACCTATGACAAGATAGGTGCGGCCGAACTGAAAAAACACTTGTTCCACTTTTTGAAACAGATTATTCCTATCGCCGAAAGAGCGGGCATACGAATGTGCATCCACCCAGATGACCCACCGTATCCCATCTTAGGATTGCCCCGGGTAGTGAGTACGGAACAGGATATTTTGGAACTTTATGCGGCGGTGGACAGCCCCAATAACGGACTCACATTTTGCACAGGTTCGTTTGGGGTTCGGGCGGACAACGATTTGCCAGGGATGGTAGAACGCTTGGGGGACCGTATCCACTTTATCCATTTAAGGAGTACCAAGCGCGATTCCGATGGCAACTTTCACGAAGCCGACCACTTGGATGGAGATGTGGATATGTACGGTGTTATGAAAGCCCTAGTGACCGAGCAGGAAAAAAGAATATCGGCTGGCCGCAACGATTTCCGTATGCCCATGCGCCCGGATCATGGCCACAAAATGTTGGACGACCTCCGAAAGCATACCAATCCTGGTTATTCGGCCATAGGAAGGCTCCGGGGACTGGCAGAGTTGAGGGGGTTGGAAATGGGAATTAGAAAGTCCTTATTCCCTAAATAGCACCTCTAAAATTTAACTTCTAAAATCTAATACTTAACATCCATATAATGGCAACATCCTTTGACACCCGGTACGCATCGAGCCCGGAAGCAGTAAAAAAATATGACACCTCGGAACTAAGGAAGGAATTCCTGATAGACAATTTAATGGAGGTGGGTAAAATAACGCTCACTTATTCCCATTTCGATCGCTATATCGCTGGATCGGCCGTGCCCGACAAACCTTTAAAACTGGAGACAATCGACCCCTTGAAGGCCTCCTATTTTTTGGAGCGCAGGGAGCTTGGAATTATAAACGTTGGCGCTCCTGGCAGCGTTGACGTTGATGGCACTTCCTATAAACTGGATCATAAAGATGCCTTGTATATCGGTCAAGGGACCAAGGAAGTGTTCTTTAAGAGCGACAATTCCCATAAGCCTGCCAAGTACTACTTGAATTCCGCTCCGGCACATACGAGCTATCCCACGAAAAAAGTAAGCTTGGCGGAAGCTAACAAGTTGGAGCTGGGGTCTTTGGAGACCGCCAACCACCGTACCGTTAACCAAATGATTATTGGAGGCATTGTCACAACCTGCCAATTACAGATGGGCATGACCGAACTAAAAACTGGAAGCGTATGGAATACCATGCCAGCCCATGTTCACGATAGACGCATGGAAGTCTACTTTTATCTGGATGTACCGGAAGGGCAATCGGTCTGTCATTTTATGGGACAGCCCCAAGAAACCCGTCATATCTGGATGCAGAATCACCAAGCTATCATTTCCCCGCCATGGTCGATACACAGCGGTTCGGGAACCTCCAACTATACCTTTATTTGGGGCATGGCCGGTGAAAATTTGGATTATGGGGACATGGATGTAGCCAAAATAACCGATTTAAGATAGTTCTATGGGAATTTCATTATTCGACTTAACAGGAAAGACCGCTTTGGTAACAGGCAGCACACATGGCTTGGGAATGGCCATGGCCAAAGGACTGGGAGAGGCTGGCGCAACGATCGTCGTGAACGGCAACTCCTCCCAACAAAAGATAGACGAGGCGGTCGCCTACTATAAATCCGAAGGTATCCATGCTGTGGGCTACAAATTTAATGTAACCGATGAGCAGGAGGTTATTGAGGTCATAAACAAAATACAAACCGAAGTGGGCCATATCGACATCCTTGTCAACAATGCCGGCATAATAAGGCGGACTCCTTTGGAGGAGATGGAAGTAGCCGACTTTAAACAGGTCATCGATGTAGACCTAGTAAGCCCGTTTATCGTCTCCAAACATGTGGTTAAAAGTATGATAGCCCGGAAACAGGGCAAGATCATCAACATTTGCTCCATGATGAGCGAATTGGGACGCAATACGGTAGGAGCCTATGCGGCAGCTAAGGGCGGACTAAAGATGCTCACTCAAAACATGGCTACGGAATGGGCTAGGCACAACATTCAGATCAACGGAATTGGACCAGGCTATTTCGCCACTTCCCAGACAGCACCCATTCGGGTAGACGGGCATCCTTTCAACGAGTTTATAGTTAATCGGACGCCGGCCGGTAAATGGGGCGATCCGGACGATCTGGCTGGCGCTGCCATATTTTTGGCCTCCAAGGCAAGCGATTTTGTAAATGGACATATACTTTATGTGGATGGGGGCATACTTGCTACCATTGGGAAACCGGCGAATGAAGTTTAAATTTCCAAAAGGATGCAGAAAAAATTATTTTCCAACTTCACATTTAGGTCGAATAACGCCAAACTAGCCAATTATCGTGTTTTAACCTTGATTTTAGCAGGCTTAACCTTAGTGGGCTGTTCCGAAAGAGCTTCAAAAAATAAGCTAATTATCGTCAGCAATACTTTGGATGTAGATCGAGAGCTGGAAACGGTGGCCATTGACATCCCCACCTTGAATTTAGATCCCAATTGGATAAAAGCGGGCAATCTTGGGATAGTGGATGCCGACAGCAAAAAAGAGTTGATCTCCCAAACCGTGGACACTGACGGGGATGGCACTGTGGATCAGCTTCTGTTTCAGCCAAAAATAAAGGCCAATACCGAAAAAGGATTCGAAGTCGTGCAAACCGACAACAAGGAAGAAGAGGAAGGCGACCCAATTTGCTATTCCCGTTTTGTACCCGAAAGAACAGATGATTACACATGGGAAAACAACCGGGTAGCGTTTAGAACTTATGGCCCAACCGGTCAAAAAGAAGCATTGGAGGGCGTGCCTGGAAGTTCGCTCTCCAGTGGAATCGATGCTTGGTTGAAGCGGGTGGAGTATCCCATTATCAACAAATGGTACGAAAAGACGGTTACCGGAAAGGGATCATACCACGAAGATACCGGGGAAGGTTTGGACGATTTTCATGTGGGTGGGAGTCGAGGTGTTGGCGGCACTGCGGTCAAGGTAGACACCACATACTACGTGTCCCAGAATTATGTCACTTGGCAAACCATTACCACGGGGCCTATTAGGACCAGCTTTATAATTACCTACGCAGTCTGGGATGCGGGGGGAATAAAAATTTCGGAAGCAAAACATATTTCTTTGGATTATGGCAGTAACCTCAGCAGGATCGAAGTCGATGTTAAAGGCACGGACTTGATGTCCGTTGGCCTCACCTTGCACGAAAATATGGGGGTAACCACCGAAAATCTTAAAGAAGGGTGGTGCAGCTATTGGGAACCCCATGGGGATTCGGAACTTGGAACGGGAATAGTGGCTCCAAAAGAAGAAATTGAAGGTTTCGAAAAATATATATCCCCAAAAAAGGACCTCAGCAATCTCTATACACAATTGAAGGTAAATGATGGCAAAATTGTATATTACGCCGGATTTGGATGGAAAAAAAGCGGGCAATTTCAAACCCAAAAAGCCTGGAACCAATATTTGGGCACATTTGCAAATCAAATAAACAACCCGCTTCAAGTCCGAATAGAATAATTGACCGACCTATTATGAATGTAAAATATCTTCTTTTTCTTTTTATAAGCATCGGATTATTAGGTTCTTGCGCAAACCATCAAAAAATTAAAGTGCTCCGTTTGGGACATGGTCTGGACACCCAGCACCCCGTTCACAAAGCCATGGAGTTTATGGGGACTAGACTGGCCGAGAAATCGGACGGAAAATTGAAACTACAAATATACCCCAGCGCGCAATTGGGAGGGGAAAGGGAATGCTTGGAGCTCCTGCAGATCGGTAGTTTGGATATTACCAAGGTCTCAGCTGCCGTATTGGAGAATTTTATCCCGGAATACAAAGTACTAAGTGTACCCTATATCTTTAGGGATCGGCAGCATTCTTTTGATGTATTCGATGGGGAACTGGGTGCAAGGATGCTTGCCCTTGGGGACAAATTTCGACTACGGGGGCTTACTTTTTACGATGCCGGTAGCCGTAGTTTTTACATGAAGGACAAAGCCATCACCAAACCAGAAGATCTGGAAGGGATGAAAATCCGGGTCCAAAAAAGCAATATGGCCGTTTCAATGGTGAATTTGCTAGGGGGCGCCCCTACCCCTATCTCTTACGGGGAACTGTATACCGCCCTTCAACAGGGAGTGGTGGATGGTGCCGAAAACAATTTGCCCAGTTTTTATACCTCCAAACATTTTGAGGTATGCAAATATTATAGCATGGACGAACATACCTCGGTCCCAGATGTTTTGGTAGTTAGCCTGGACACTTGGAACAGACTGACCGATCAGGAAAAAAAATGGCTTAAGGAAGCCGCCATGGAGTCTGCCATTGAGGAACGCGAGCTCTGGGCCGACTCCGAAGAGGAATCCCTTGAGGCCATACAAGCCGCGGGGGTACAAGTAAACTACCCCGACAAAAAGCCCTTTGCAGAAAAAACGCAAGGTATTTTGGACCTTTTTAAAGATCAACCGGAAATGTTGCAGCTGATCAAGGATATAAAAGCTGTTGAATAATTTTGAAGAATACAGTTAACCATAAACCCAATGAAAGCCACCATCGATAAAGTTTTGGAAAAAAGCCTGATAATCATACTCTCCATCATGCTGATAAGTGTGATTTGGCAGGTATTTTCCAGGTACATTCTTAAGGATCCCAGTACCATTACCGACGAGATTACCAGTTTCTCCCTGATCTGGGTCGGGATTCTGGGAGCCGCGTACGCTACCGGAAAACAGCTCCACCTGGCCATTGACCTGATTCCGGAAAGGGTTGTAGCCAAGAACCGTAATTTTTATGACGGCATCCTTCACCTTTCGGTCTTTCTATTCTCCTTTACCGTAATGATAATTGGGGGCATTCGTTTGTGTTGGCTTACCTTTCAATTTAAACAGACTTCGGCCACCTTGGAAATACCCTTGGGCTACGTGTACTTGATCGTGCCGATCTCAGGACTTCTCATTTGTTATTACAGCCTTTACACTTTCCTAGAAACTAGAAAAACCAGTAACGCCTAAACTATGAATTATACGGAAGTACTTATTTTGGTCCTAAGCTTTTTGGTATTTATGTCGCTTCGTGTTCCCATTGCATATGCTGTTGGGCTCGCCGGACTTTTGACACTGGCCAGTGCCATGCCCTTTTTACCGTCGGTAACAACGATGGCGCAACGGATGGCCACCTCATTGGACAGCTTTACCCTTTCCGCAATTCCATTCTTTATATTGGCGGGGCAGGTGATGAACCGTGGGGGCATCGCGGTTCGACTTATAAATTTTGCCAAGGCGATCGTAGGCCCGTTGCCGGGCGGACTTGCCTTTGTGAACATTATATCCTGCATGCTCTTTGGAGCCATTTCGGGTTCTGCCGCTGCAGCTGCATCCGCAATTGGTGGTTTTATGACCCCAATGATGGAAAAGGAGGGGTACGACAAATCTTTTAGCGCGGCGGTAAACATTACCAGCGCCACCACAGGGCTTATCATTCCCCCAAGTAATATCCTTATCATTTATTCCTTGGCCAGTGGAGGTGTCTCTATTGCAGCACTCTTTATTGCCGGGTATATTCCCGGGATCATCCTGGGCGTTGCATTAATGGTAGTCGCGGCCATCTATTCCTTTATCAAAAAATATCCCACGGACAAAATTGTCGGATTCAAGGAGTTTTTTAAAAGATTCCTAGCCGCGCTTCCCAGTCTACTATTACTTGTAGTGGTCATCGGGGGGATCGTTGCGGGGATATTCACTGCTACCGAGGCTTCTGCGATCGCTGTTATCTACACCTTTGTACTTGCTGCCATCTACAAGGAAATTACATGGAAGGACGTGTCCCCCATTCTTTTGGAGACGGTAAAGACCTCGGCAATAGTACTGCTATTGATCGCTACCTCCATCGCAATGTCCTGGGTGATGTCCTACGAAAATATTCCCCAAGAAATAAGCAATACCCTATTGGCGGTCAGTGACAATCCGATTATCATTCTATTAATTATCAACCTAATACTACTGTTCGTGGGTATATTTATGGATATGACCCCTGCCGTGCTCATCTTTACCCCCATTTTCCTACCCATCGTAACCAATTTGGGTATGGATCCCATACATTTCGGCATAATAATGATTCTCAACCTATGTATAGGACTATGTACCCCGCCGGTAGGCTCTGTATTATTTGTAGGCTGTAGTGTAGCGGGATTGAGCATTCAGAAAGTAATCCGGCCATTATTGCCATTATTTGTGGCCATGATCGTGATTTTGCTCCTGATAACCTATGTGCCAGAACTGAGTCTTTGGTTACCAAGGCAGTTTGGTCTGTAACGGATTAATTTCTTAAGAAGATAAATCTTCAGCCAGAACCACCTAAGTAAATTTAAATTATAATTTATTAAATTGGGCCTTTATGGAGTTTTGCAAATTTAATGTGGAAAAGAGCTATTCTTTTTTAATTGAACGGGTTTAAACTATTTCATTTGCTATAGAATTGCCCTTTATTTTGCCTTTTTCCTTTTCCGTATCTCTGCAACCTGCCCTTAGCGAATGGTACGCTCTGGCGGGCGCAACTCAAAAAAAGGCCTCAAATAAACATAAAATTCCTAATTTTCGCTTAAACGCAAAAAGTTTAAACGAGTTCATTATGATGAAAATTATTGCCAAACACAACTTCTACATTATTGCATCCCTATATTACTTGCTTTTTTTATGCCCTATTTTAGTTCATGCCCAGAAATCGGACTCGCTTACCGTTAAAAACGGGGACAAGCTAATTGGGGAAATCAAGGAAATGAATAAGGGGGTATTGATAATGGAAACCGATTATAGCGATAGTGATTTTAAAATTACATGGAAAGATATCATTACGGTAAACAGTAGCCAAAACTATTTGATCACCTTGACCGATGGTACCAGGGTCAACAGTGACCTAATTACCAAACCTGGGGATTCGGCTCAAGTCACCCTTAACGTAAACGGACAGGAGGTGCTTTATAAGATTACCGATATCGTATATCTAAAGGCGGTGAAGGATAGCTTTATATCCCGATTGGATGCCTCTCTTTCCCTCGGCTTTAACTTTACCAAAAGCAACGCGCTGAAGCAGTTTACCGTTCGGAGCGATTTTGCGTATACTGGATCAAAATGGGGTTTTACAGGAGGTTATAACTCTGTTTTGAGCAGTCAGGACAGTGTTGCCGATACCAAGCGTACGGATGCGAATATTGGTGCGAAATATTTCTTGAGGAATGATTGGTATGCTATGCTTTCGGCAGATTTCCTTTCGAACGACGAACAAAAATTAAAACTGCGTTCCACGACCAGGGCCGGTATGGGAAAGTATTTGATTCATTCCAATAGGACTTACTTGACTACCGGAGGTGGATTGGCATGGAACAACGAACGATATACGACCCCCGACCAATCGGACAAGAACAGCTTGGAAGCGTTTGCCGGCATCGGCTACAATATGTTCGATTTTGACGACATTAGCTTAAACACCAATTTGGTTGCCTATCCCAGTCTTACGGAAGGAGGTCGTTTACGTGCCGATTTTTCCCTAGATCTAAAATACGACCTGCCCCTCGATTTCTTTATTATGGCAGGATTCACTTATAACTATGATAACAAACCCGTGGAAGGGGCCTCGAGCGTTGATTATGTAATTCAGACAACTTTTGGTTGGAAGCTGTAAAGCAATCGGGAATTCCTCGCCATGCCAAGATTTGGTTTGATGTCACTTATACCTCGATCCAGTTATTGTACGGAAAATCAAAAGGATTCCTGTTTTAATTTAACAATTTTTCAATATATTTAAACTTCACTTCCTGATTCCGCAAACTCTTTGCGATTTTGGCGAGGTCCTGGTCTTGATCCAGGGAATCAAAAGCATTTTTTCTAACCATTAACATCTAGTACTATGTTTAAATTACTTACCAAAAACTGGTGGCTTGTTGCCCTAAGGGGTGTGTTGCTAATTATTTTTGCACTATTTGCATTCTTTAACCCCTTGTTAACCGCTGCAACACTAGCCATGTGGTTTGCCTTTCTTATTATTGCGGACGGCTTTTTTACCCTGATTTCCCTATTCTCCGATTGGAAAGGGAACGACAATAAATGGCTGTTCCTTGCGGAAGGTGCCATCAGTATTATTTTTGGCTTACTTTTATTTCGTATGCCCGGACTTACCTTGTTAATAATTTCATTTTTTATTTCCTTTTGGTTCATTTTTGTAGGTATCAGCAGAATAGCCATGGCCATACAGCTGCGCAAGGAAATTGAAGGTGAAGGATGGCTTATCGCCGGAGGGGTACTTTCTGTTGTGTTTGGACTGATTATTTTTGCCCAACCCGCATTAGGGATAGGTTTCTCCATGTTCATGGTAGGATTTGCTGCCTTATTTGTGGGGATTGCACTTCTTGTGATTGGTTTTAAACTGAGAAAAGGCCAGACTTGGCTCACTGATAAAAAAGCGGAAATTAAAGATAGGCTAAAGGATTCCTAGGAATAAGCTATGGCACTTGACCCGGATCAATCTTTTACCTAGCCCAAAGTGGGACCGCAATTTGTTTCTTTATTGCGCAGTTCCCGGAGGCATGCAACCCATATGTGACTTCATCAGATTTCAAATCGCAGGAAAGCCATACGTAAAAGGACCCCATTCCGGTGCCTTTCAAAATATATCAAGACCGCAACCCATCTGGAGGTTATAGAATTACACGTTCAATAAACCCTTATGCTATGTCCATTTTAAAAAAATCATATCAAACCCTTATCCTTGGAGGTATATTTTTAATTTTTCCATTGCTGATTGTAATTGTACTTATAGAAAAGGCCGTACAATTATTACTTCCGCTCGGTAAAAAATTGTCCGAGATTTTCGAATTGCATTCGGTGTTTGGTACGGCTGCCGTCACCATCGTATGTCTCGTTCTTATACTTCTCCTGTGCTTGTTAGGTGGGGTGCTGGTCAATAAAGGTTTTGTACATCAATACAGTAGAAAGGTTGAGGAAAAGCTCCTTCTTTTTTTTCCGTCTTTTCAAATGTTGAAATATCGGTTACTGGGAGATAAAGGTACCAAAAGCAGTGAGATTTGGGAAGCCATTTTGATCAAGGAAGAAAACACTTATAGGATAGCTTTTATTACCGACGAAAGCGAAGACGGACACATAGCAGTTTACATCCCTGATGCACCGCGAATGGATGCTGGTGAAATTCGTTATTTTAAAAAAGGGGAATGCGATTACCTGCGTATCACAATGGGAGAGGCCATGTCTGCACTTAATGGTTTCGGAAAGGGAATCAAGGCTTTGGAATTCCCCAAAGCGGCATCATAAAAATAGCAGGACATGGGACCAATTGCTCGTTTTGATTAAAAGAAATCCGGGTAGAAAACACTCTATTTGTCAAAGCAAACAAGCCATGGCACATCTACTCTATCTGGAAAACCCCTTATCAATTACAGATTTCATATATGGCACTTCGGCCAGGGTCTTCCCTGCAAAATCAAAGAGACTTAGGCTACGATCGAGGTTTTGGGTCTCATAAAAAACTTTGTAGTAAATATTGTTGTTCAAATAATCCGTCAATGCTCTTAGGCCATGGATAAAGGGCATAAAAACCGCTCCAAGAGGCAGTAAGTCCAGTTCATCATCGGTCATCGATAGTCCGCTATGATGTAACCCCTCCACAAATTTTCCGAACAGCCTTTTGTCAAACATAATCTTCCCGAGATCTCGTTCATCTTCCAGGGCAGTATTGGCCACGGTTCTGACGGCATCCCCAAAATCGAAATAAAAATATCCTTTCATAAGAGTGTCCAAATCAATGAAACATAAAGCTTTATGACTTTTCTTTGAAAAAAGGATATTGTTGAGCTTGGTATCGTTGTGACATACCCTCAAAGGCAATTGGGTTTGCTGAAGATCTTTTAATTTTGGGAAGGTCGCTTTCGCAAATGCAATAGCCCTTTCCGCCACCTTTAACTTATCCGGAGTGGCATCGGCCAATGCCCTTTCCAACTGTTCCTTTCGCAATGCAAGGTCGTGAAATCTAGGAATCGTGTCCACAAAATTAGTTACCTCGGCATTTTGGAGCAGCTGGTGGAATTTTCCCAAAATTCTACCGGCCTCAAACGCAATATTTTGGTCTGTTGTAATATCCGTGGTAAAACTTTGGTCGATATAGCTCATCAGACGCCAATAACCTTCCCCTGGAACCTCGCAATACGTATTTCCTGTTACGGTTTTCACTAGGTCGATATATTCGTAACCTGAATCCGAAAGCAGGTCCAACGCCATCCGTATATTGCCCATTAGACCTTTAATATCCTTAAAGACCAAATGGTTGATTCTTTGAAGTATATAACAAGGGCTATCGTTACCCAAAACCAAATAGGTGTCGTTAATATAGCCCTGAATTATAGGTTGAAAGCGATAATTACCCTCCCCAACGGAAAAGCAATTCAAGGTTGCAAGTAGTTTAGTTGTATCCAAAGTTTGGGACTATTATTGCAAATTTACTTGGAATTTGGCCAGAGCGGAGAGGGATACTCCCCGTTGTCGGTCATGCCCTGTAATTCGTTGACAGCCACCTCTTTATCACTGGTATAGGTAACCCCAAACCATTTGCTGCCCGATGGAATCACGACAACTTTTGCACTATTGTTCTCTATCATTTCCTGGATGACGAAGGGTAAATAAATCTCACTGTTCCGAACGTTATCATCACTTTTTAGAAAAGTCCTGAAATCTTTTTCAATATTCTGGAACAAGGACGGATTGCAGACCCAAAAATTCATACTTACCGATTCATTCCCAGTAAATTCTACACCAGAATCCCAATCTTTGAGCACACCATCCCTTTGTTCAATTTTTGTTCGTTCCTTGACCGAAAGCAAACGGCTACCTTCCACCTGGCATACCCCTCTGGAAACGGAACCATGTTCGGACAGGGTATCCTTTAAAGTGTAAGCCATCAACCCATAGGCATCCCGATTATTGGAATCAGCTATAAACCGAGCTGCATATTTAAAGGCGGGCTTACCATAATAATCATCGGCATTGATAACGGCAAAAGGATTAGAAATGACATTCCTGGCCGTCCATACCGCATGGGCAGTACCCCACGGCTTTGGCCGTTCCCCAGAGAAAGAGGATCCTTCCGGCAGATCTTCCAATACCTGGGCAACTACATCCAACTTTATTTGTTTTGGGAATTTAGGCGACAAATAATCCCTTAAAAAATCAACATTGTCCTTTTGGGTGACCATAACGATATGGTCAAAACCACTTTCTATCGCATCAAATATACTGAACTCCATAAGGAACTCTCCTTTTGGGCCAAAGCCATCAAACTGCTTTAATTTACCGTATCTGCTCCCACGGCCAGCGGCCATCAATAATAAGGTTTTTTTCATCTATTGGTATTTATTTTAATTATAGCTTAGACCTGCCGGATTAGTCGTTCTGGCGGGCCAGCCCGACAGAGTCGTTCTGGCGGGCCAGCCCGACAGAGTCGTTCTGGCGGGTGTAATTGTTCACTTCCTTGTCAACTGTTCTTAAAGGTACTCATGAATCCTCGATTTCGCCAATTATCATTTAGGTTGGATTACAGGATTGTTAACATTCATTTCATAAAGCCCATAAACAAACTGATCCAAACAATTACAGTTTACAAATGTACCACATTGAAAATAATTATATAACTTAATTCCTCTTAAAGCCAAAATAGGATTCAACGCAAAACGTACAATTCATTGAACCCGAATCGAACTGATTTCCTGAGATACCCAGGAATAGACGAGAGTGAATGGGGGAATTTTGATTGTTCGGTTAAGGGTACAAAATATGGGCCGTACAAAAGGAAACTGGAACAAGAAAGGAAAATAAACAAATGGACTGCTATTTTTTCCGACTTCTAGGCATTTGGCAAAATATTGAAGCCTTTTGAGCGTTTAATAACATATAATACTAAAACAATTTTCATGAAAACAATTGTTGTTCCAGTAGATTTTTCTGAACAGTCGGAATACGCTTTAAAGGCGGCGGTTTCATTGGCCAAAAAGTATGGTGCCAAAATTTTTGCGCTGCACATGTTGGAACTTTCCGAAGCCTTGATTACATCTCCCGAGGGTATACAGCAGACGCAGGCCCTATTTCTAATAAAATTAGCGGAGAAAAGGTTCAAGGACCTTTTGGAAAAACCCTATTTGGAAGGGGTTAAGATCACTCCGATCATAAAGCACTTCAAAGTGTTTAGCGAGGTGAACAACATAGCTTTGGAACAACAAGCGGATCTTGTGATCATGGGATCACATGGGGCCGATGGGTTGGAAGAAATATTTATTGGATCCAATGCCGAAAAAGTAGTCAGAAATTCAGAGGTACCTGTCCTTGTAATAAAGGATTCCCATGAAAATTTTGAGATTAAGCGTATTGTTTTTGCCTGTGATTTTATGGATGAAAATCTTGAGCCTTTCAAAAAGGCAATGAATTTTGCCAACAGTGTAGGGTCAGAGCTGCAGTTGGTCTATATCAACATTCCAGGCAATGATTTTTTAAGCACCAAGGATGCCTATGACCGAATTTCTTCATTTTTACAAAAAGCCATCGTGGGCAAGGAAGTGACCATTTATAATGACTATAGCGTAGAACAGGGAGTGATGAACTTTGGGGAACATTGCAATGCCGATGTCATTGCCATCCCAACCCACGGACGTAAGGGACTATCCCATTTCTTTAGGGGCAGCCTGGGCGAAAACATTGCCAACCGTTCCAAATTGCCCGTGCTGACGTTTAAAATTTAAGCGGATTTATGCCCCTAACGAGAAAAAGAGGCAATCCCACTATTTTTGTGGAAACTATACTATGGTTTAGATATTAGAATCAAGCCGTAAGACGTAAGTCCAAAAATCATTGATAAATCCCCGTTGACAACAACGGCATCGTTTAAATTCAAATAGTCTTGTCCCCAGTTTCTTGGCTCTTGGCCGCATAAATCTAATTTACCCCCAAATAGCTCAGTAGTACCAATAAAACTATAGAGAATAGAACACAGAAAAGAGGGTACCCATTTCCCCACAAATTTGCACTACACTTTGGCCTATTTGTCTTTGGTCTATATTCGGCAGTCAAACCCGTCTAACCCAAAAAGTACCATCGGATTTATTCAGATAAAAATGGAGAACAATCCTGGGTCTCCAGGGCCGTTGTGACGACTGGTTTTGGGGAAATATAGGGGATTCCCAATCCCAGTCCCCTCAAAATAAAAAGTACCCCCACAAAGATTACGAAAAGGGGAATCAACTTTCTAATGTTTTGCCTGGCCGAACCTTTTAACACACCGCTAAAATAGATGGCCGTAGTCATTAAGGGTACGGTTCCAAGGCCAAATAAAACCATATAAAGCGCTCCCGTCCAGGGGTTTCCCATGGCAATAGCGCCCAAAACAGCCATGTAGACCAACCCGCAAGGCAGAAAGCCGTTTAGAAAGCCAATCGTTAAAAAGGTATCCGCCGATTTTTTTTTCAAGGCCGAACCCAAAGCTTTTTTGACATTCCCAATAAGTCGATATAAAGGTTGGGTAATGGCAGAGGCTTTAAGGGAAGTATAAGAAAGTAGGACGATTACAATCATCGCAATTCCAATACCAATGGAAAGTTTTTGTTGTAAGCCAAACAGATAAAGGCCCCTCCCCAAAAATCCGAACAACAAACCTAAAATACCATAAGACAGCAGCCTTCCAAAATGATAGATGAATATTTGTCCGATTTTTTTGGTCTGACTGCTTCTATCTACAGGTAGCATAAATGCAATGGGGCCGCACATCCCCACACAATGCAAGCTGCCCATAAGTCCCAATAAAATTCCCGATAAAAGCATGCCGGATCAGTATTGAATTGGTTAAGAAATTTTATCTAAGAGAAGAAAACAGGGAAGAGAAAATAAAATATTGTTATAGACTTTCTCTTTTCTATGGTCCATTTTCCAAATTCTTTGCTCTACGTTCTTTAGAACTTACTACACCACAACTAATGCCAATAACAAGGTGGCATGATCCTAGTATGTTAAACGTTTCTTCTGAATATAGTCTTCCCCATTTACGGTCCAAAATACGGTGACATCCCACCGGCCGGCTACCAGACGTTTATCCGGAACTATCATTTGGGAATCGGTCAAGGTTAATGGCATTTCAAAGTCAATTTTTTTGTTGGAGGGACGATAAAAGGATACGGTCCCCTTTAGGGATTGAGTCTCCTTTCCTGCCGGAAAAACAATATTCAAACCTTCGCCGGTTTTTTGGAAGATAACTTTTTCTGCCAAGTTATTGGCCCTATGCTCCGCATCGATTTTATTTTGGAATCCAAGCTCGGCCTGATAATAGTCTTCGGTCACCAAATTTATGTTGGCCCTGCTATCCGTATTCATGCGAATGACAAAATACAGGATAAAGGTTATGAATGCCACAAATGCCAAAACGATTCCTGTTCCCCAGTTTATTTTCATTTTTGTTTTTCTTTATAAACGTCAGTAGTTTTTTTAAACCGATTAAATTGACCTTCTAGCCTGCAATTTAAGGGTTTGCATATTTGGCGGGATTCAAACTTCCGAAGACCCCTCCGCCTATCGGCACCCAGCCCGACTTCGTCATTCAGGGGGGCTCCCCTTGCAAAAAAGGGGAGGACCCATTTAACAATATCTTAGCTTATCCAAACTTATCTACAGTCCTCAATTTATTATTACTGTCCTCTTCGCAAATGCTAGAAGCTTCCTAGCAATGGCTACTGAATACTAATTACTCAATACTTTGTACTGATTACTGAAACTTTGTACCAACTACTACCTATAGCTCCTTGGAGCCAAAAACCGGATTGAACTGTTCTCAATTAATCTATCCCCACTGTAGACCCCTACCTTTAGTTTATCCTTATCGCCATTAAGCGCAGAATTGTTGATCTCTATAAATATTGTTCCTTCCGCCATTCCTTGGGCAGGGACCGTAAATGTACTGTGGGTCACGGGGATTATCTTACCCTTATGGGACAAAAGTTTAAAACTAACATCGCCAATGTCCTTAGTGGTCTTATTCACCAGCTTATAGGTATAAACATTGCTTATTATATTGTCCGCCTTGCGCTCGTACAATTGACCGGGCAACCGCAATATCGTCGCCTCCACATCCGATCTTAAAAATAGCATCCCGATAAGTAATCCTGTCAATATAACCAGGACTGCCGTGTATCCCTTTAATCTGGGAGTAAATGTAAACTTGGCCTTTCTTTCAATATTATCTTCACTGGCATATCTGATAAGTCCTTTAGGCAAATTTACGCTCTCCATAATATGGTCGCACTCGTCGATACATGCGGTACAATTAACGCATTCCAATTGGGTACCATTTCGGATATCTATTCCCGTGGGGCAGACATTTACACATTGGAAGCAGTCTATACAGTCCCCGTTCCCCAACGCTTTCCTATCTTCCCCTTTTCTAAATTTTTTACGGCCCTGCTCGGCCTCGCCCCTCTTGTGGTCATAGGCCACAATAATGGATTTATTGTCCAATAACACACCTTGAAGCCTGCCGTAAGGACAGGCGATAATACACACCTGCTCCCTAAACCAGGCAAATACAAAATAGAAAACTGCAGTAAAAATCAATAGGGATATTAGGGTGCTGGCATGGGCGGCGGGGCCATCCAGAATATTTTGTATCAAGGTATCACTTCCTATAAGATAGGCCAAAAACACATTGGCAATCAAAAATGAGATGATTAAAAAAATAAACCACTTAAGGCTGCGTTTTCTTATTTTTTCTGCATTCCATGGTTGTCTGTCCAATCTCATCTGAGCGCCCCTATCCCCGTCTATCCAATATTCAATACGCCGAAACACCATTTCCATAAAGATGGTCTGGGGGCAGATCCATCCACAAAAAATACGGCCAAAGGCAACGGTAAACAATGCTATAAAAACGACCCCGATGATCATACCAATGACAAAGATGAAAAAATCCTGGGGCCAAAATGGAAATCCAAAAATATTGAACCGCCGTTCCATCACATTGAAAAGGAGGAACTGGTTTCCATTAATTTTTATGAAGGGCGATAGGAACAGGAAAAGCAAAAGGGAATAGCTTACCCATTTACGATATTCGTAATATCGTCCGCTCGGTTTTTTTGGATAGACCCATGCTCGTTTCCCTTCTTCATTTAAGGTGCCAATCGAATCCCTGAAATTTTCATTCTCTGCCATCTTGGCTTTTTCTAATCGATTTGTTGAACTTGCACTTAATTCCTTAGCTTTCTACTTTTCCTCCCAACGATCTCCTTCAGGAGCTTTGGGATTAGCAGGGGTGGTACCATGAAGGGTTATTACGTAGCTAGACACCTGGGCGATCTCCTTTGGCTTTAAACTTTGTTTCCAGGCGATCATCCCTTTACCGGCCCTTCCGCCTTCCGATACGGTGTGGAATATATTTTTGATTCCGCCTCCCAGAATCCAATTATCGTCCGTAAGGTTTGGACCAATTCCTCCCCCACCATCGGGCATGTGACAGGCCACACAATTGGCCTGAAAGATGGCTTGTCCTGCCTTGATGTCGGCTTCATCCGTTAATTGTTCAACGGTATTGGCATCAACGAGGTCTGTAGCGGTTTTTTTATAAGCTTCAATAGCGATCTGGGCCTCGGCTACGTTCTTTTCGTATTCCTCGATCTGATTTTCACCGTTGAACACCTCATAACGGAGCAGATATATCACGGCGAAAATTGCCGTGGCATAGAACAGATACGTCCACCAGGGCGGAAGATTATTATCCAGTTCCTGAATACCGTCGTAATTATGATCTAGAATAATCTCACCTTCTTCGGCTATTGGTTTAGACCCCCACAATTTATGAAGAAGGTTCTTTGCCCACGGCCATTCCCATTTTTTATCCCTAGCCAATAAATATCGCTCTTGGGCCTCTTTGGACAAGGTTTGGAACATGACGTTCTCAATGGAATTAAGGATCAACTCTATTCCTATGAGGAGCAGGAGTACAAAAAGCATAAAATATCCTACCTCCGGGTAAGTCATTATGGCGGGCAAGTGTCCAGAATCTATAAAAAACTCCGTTAATCCAAGGATGATAAAGAAAATTACGGGGATACGTATCCACCAAGCTGATGATTTTTTCATAGTGAATGGTCTTTAGTTGGTTCGGTTTCATCGAGCGGCATCTGGCTCATTTGATCTACATAGTTTTTGGAAGCGGTAAGTACCCACCACAAAAGGAGCACAAAAAAAACAAAAAATATGAGCAAGGAAATCATGGGATAAATGGCAACCCCTTCTATACTTTCCATGTAATTTTTTACAAATTTCATCATACCATAACTAGATTATAGCGTCAAGAACAAAGACTTTGTCCGTCGTATAAGATTCATGACCATCTGTGTTTAACATATATCCATTGAATCAAGCTTTATCGTGAGCCCCCGTTGTTTTGTCAGATTTTTTCCGACCTGTTCTGCTCAGGGGCTATCATTCTGTGATCCGGAATACTTATAATTTCTTCGAAGTTTACAACTTTAACTTCATCCGTCATAAACTACAGTTCCAAATTCAAGCCTTGGTTCTTGATTCTATTATTTAATCGTTTCCAGCAGTATTGTTATCTACCTTTATATCGGTCCCCAAACGCTGCAGGTAAGCGATAAGGGCAACGATTTCCCGGTCTCGCATTTCTATAAAATCTTCACCATTGTCCTGGGCATTTTTTTTGTCCTCTTCATAACCTTTGGCAAAATCAGGGTCGGAGTACAGGTTTTTTTCTATTTGTTCTGCCTGTTGGTCCATATTTGCCTCGGCATTTGCGATTTCCTCTTCGGTGTAGGGAACGCCCAAGGTAACCATAGCCCTCAATTTTGTTTGGATATTGCTACGGTCCAGCTTATCGTGTACCAACCATTTATAAGAAGGCATGATGGAGCCCGAAGACGTACTTTGGGGATCGTACATATGGTTAAGGTGCCAATTGTCCGAATATTTGCCGCCAATCCTATGAAGATCGGGGCCGGTGCGTTTACTGCCCCATAAAAACGGATGATCATACACATACTCACCTGCTTTGGAATATTCCCCATACCTTTCTACCTCGTCACGGAACGGCCGGATCATCTGCGAATGGCAACCCACACAGCCCTCCCTGATATAAAGGTCCCTTCCCTCCAACTCCAATGGTGTATATGGTTTAACACTAGAGATCGTTGGAATATTGGATTTGACCAATAAGGTAGGGACAATTTGAATTATCCCTCCTATTAGAATGGCGATAGTGGCCAGGATAGTAAGCTGCACGGGCTTCCTTTCCAACCAGGAATGAAAGGTCTCTCCCACCGTTCTTCTTGTGGATACCTTTGTCAGTGCAGGAGCTTCGGCAAGTTCATCTTCTACCTTGCTGCCAGACTTTACGGTCTTGACAATATTGTAGAGCATTACAAAGGTACCTAGGATATATAGGCTTCCACCAACCGCCCTCATGGCGTACATGGGCATAATTTCCTTAACGGTCTCCAAAAAGTTGCCATAGACCAATGTGCCGTCCGGGTTAAATTCCTTCAACATCAATACCTGTGTAAACCCGGCAACATATAAGGGAAGGGCATAGAGAATAATCCCCAGTGTCCCGATCCAAAAATGCGCATTGGCGAGTTTAGTGGAATACAATTTTGTTTTGAACAGCCTTGGGGCCATCCAATAGATCATTCCAAAGGTCAGAAAGCCGTTCCATGCCAAGGCACCCACGTGAACATGGGCAATGATCCACTCGCTAAAATGCCCTATGGCGTTTACATTTTTAAGGGACAACAACGGCCCTTCGAAGGTCGCCATCCCATAACCCGTGATGGCCACCACGAAAAATTTCAGGACTGGATCTTCACGTACCTTGTCCCACGCTCCCCTAAGGGTCAACAAACCATTGATCATCCCTCCCCAAGATGGGGCCAACAACATAACCGAGAATGCGACGCCTAAATTTTGGGCCCATTCCGGCAAGGCAGTATACAATAAGTGGTGGGGGCCTGCCCAGATATAGATAAAGATTAATGACCAAAAGTGGATGATGGACAAGCGATAGGAATAAATAGGTCTATTTGCAGCCTTGGGCACAAAATAATACATAAGTCCCAAGAAGGGAGTTGTAAGGACAAAGGCCACCGCATTGTGCCCGTACCACCATTGCACCAAGGCATCCTGCACCCCGGCATAGACCGAATAGCTTTTAAAGGCGCTAACAGGAAGTTCCAGGTTATTGAAAATATGGAGTACTGCCACCGTTACAAAAGTGCCCAAATAGAACCAAAGGGCAACATAGAGGTGCCTTTGTCTTCTGCGCAGCATAGTACCGATAAGGTTCCAACCGAAGGCGACCCAAACAACCGTTATCGCTATATCTATGGGCCATTCCAATTCGGCATATTCCTTGGAAGAGGTATATCCCAAGGGCAAGGTTATAGCTGCGGCAACAATGATGGCCTGCCAGCCCCAAAAATTAAATTTACTCAGGGCATCGCTGTACATCCTTGCTTTTAATAGTCGCTGGGTAGAGTAATAAACCCCGGCGAATATGGCATTCCCCACAAAGGCAAAAATGACCGCATTGGTATGCAGTGGCCTCAACCGGCCAAAACTTAACCAAGAAATACCCTCCATATAGTTGGGGAAAATAAAGAGAAAGGCCAACATCAGCCCTACGGTCATCCCTACAATACCCCAGAATATTGTAGCATATAGGAAATTTTTTACGATCTTATTGTCGTAGTAGAATTGCTGTACCTCCATAATCTAAATCTGTTTGGTTGGTTTATCTTTTTGGTTTCTTATTTCGTCTTTCGGTTCCTTTACCAGCTCGTCTTCAAATAGCATACGTACCGATGGGGTATAAGAATCGTCGTATTGCCCACTTTTTACCGAGATAATGAACCCAATAAAAAATACAATGGCCACACCTAGGCTTAAGGTCAACAACAAATAAATAACGCTCATTTAGTATTGGTTTTCGGTAACGCCATACGACACAAAACTACGTTGGCTGTTTTCTGAAAGATATGACATTTATCATGTTTAATAAAAAAAATCGTCTGTTTGATGTTAAATTAGAAATAGTAAAAATAAGGGCGTGCCACTGAACTCCACATGGAATTATTTTCCAGCTTTGGCGCAAAAGAACCGATTATAATTTTAAGCTCCTACCGAGAACATTGGTGGCCAAGGTGGTAAAAGTCACAACACTAATAGAGCTCAACGGCATCAAAATCGCCGCAATTATGGGCTGCAGTTGTCCCGTAACGGCAAAATAAATCCCCACCACATTATAGAGCAAGGAAAGCACAAAGCTCAACTTTATGATTTTGATGCTCTTTTTGGCCATAGCCTGAAAGGTTTCCAAATATTGAAACTTCGAAGCATCCAGGATTGCATCACAGGCCGGCGAAAACACGTTTACGTTTTCTGAGATGGCAATGCCCACATCGCTTGCCGAGAGTGCCCCGGCATCGTTAAGGCCATCCCCCACCATCATCACCTTCCTGCCTTTTTTCTGCAACCCATTTACAAAGTTTAGTTTATCCTTTGGCTTTTGGTCGAACAACAGTTGGCTGCCCTTAGGGAGCATTTTTTGGAGGCTTTCCCTTTCCCCTGCGTGGTCACCGGACAAGATGGCCACTTCCATGGTTTTGGACAAGGAATTAAAAAGAGCGGCCAGTCCAGGTCTATAATGGTTTTCAAAGGAAAAATACCCTTTATAATTGTCATTGGCGCTTATATGGACCTGGGTTTTGGCGGTACCGGTAGCCGATGGCCATCCTACAAATTGTGCCGAGCCAATCTTTATGCGCTGATCTTTCATTACTCCCATTATTCCCTCCCCCAAAGTTTCCTTATAAAAATCCAAAACATCGATATCCTGTTCCCTTAAAAGTTGATACAATGACCTGCTTAGCGGATGGTTGGATGACCTCAAAGTGTTTTTCAGCAAGGATTCCTCATCCATACTAAGCTCCAAGCCCTGGTAAGCAACCGAATTTCTTTGGTTGCTGGTGATAGTTCCGGTCTTATCAAAGATAACCGTGTCAATTTGCGCTAATTTCTCTATCGTAATAGCATCCTTTACATAGAACCTGTGAAGCCCAAATATGCGCAACATATTGCCCAAAGTAAAAGGGGCGGCAAGGGCGATGGCACATGGACAGGCAATGATCAAGACCGCGGTAAAGACGTTTAACACTTTGGAGCTGTCATAAAAAGCCCAAAACAAGGAAGAGGCAAAGGCAATAGTGAGAACGGTAATCGTGAATCGTTTCCCAATGCTGTCGGTAAGGCCTTGAAAGGAATTTGTTTCGCCGGTTCCAGAAGAAATATTGCCCCAAAGTTGGGTTAGGTGGCTTTGGGAAACCGACCTTGCCGCCTCCACTTCAATGGCCCCCGAAAGTTGTTTGCCCCCGGCAAAAACCATTTCGCCCTTATTTTTATGGATTGGATCGGACTCCCCGGTAACAAAACTGTAATCCAATTCGGCATGGCCCTGGAGCACCACACCATCCATAGGAATGAGCTCCCCGTTGCGAATCAAGATACGGTCTCCTTTTTCCACTTCGTAGATTTGAACATTTTCTTCAATTCCGTTCCCAATTATACGGGTCACGGCAATAGGGAAGAATGATTTATAGTCCCTTTCAAAAGAGAGAAAGGAATATGTCTTTTGTTGAAAAAATTTCCCCAAGAGCAGGAAGAACACCAATCCGGTCAGGCTGTCAAAAAATCCTGGACCCAAGTCGAAAATGACATCAATGGTACTGCGTAGGAAAAGCACTAAAATACCAAGGGCGATCGGGACATCTATATTGAGAAAACCAGAACGGAGCCCTTTGTAAGCGGAAGTAAAGTAACCCCGGCCCGAATAAAAAACAACCGGAAGGGAAAAAAGAAACATCAACAATCGGAATAAGGTCTTGTATTTCTCCAGCCAAAATTCCGGTCCCCCACTTTCATTGGTAAAAAGGTCGAAATATTCCGGAAAGGAGAGGAACATAACATTGCCAAAAGCAAACCCGGCAATTCCCAGTTTGTAAATTAGTCCCCGATCGGTTTCCTTTTTTTTCTTGCCGTAGTCTTCCAAGGAAATGTTAGGCTCATATCCAATTTTTTCCAGGAGCTCCACCACCTCACGTAAGGATGAGGCTTTGCGGTCATAGGTAATCCGCACCGTCTTGTTGGGGAAATCCACTTGGGAACTACTGACGGACGGGTGCAATTTGTTGAGATTTTCTAACACCCAAATACAGGAACTGCAATGAATATGGGGTATGTAGAGGTTTACAACCTGAAAGGTGTCCCCGTTAAACTCCACCAATTTCTCCACGATGGCATCGGAGGACAAATAATTGTATTTCCCCTCCTTTGGCTTAGGGGAACTTCCGGCTGCGGCTTGAATATCGTAATAATAGGTAAGGCCATTGCTGCTAAAGATCTCAAACACCGTCTTACAACCCACACAGCAGAAGTCCTTTTCATCGAAAACGATGGGCCTGGTTCCACAGTCGTCTCCGCAGTGGTAACAAGTACTGGTTTTTTTGTTAGCAGCATTCATCCTTGGAGTGCAAATATCTGGGCATTTCAATTGTCAAAACATGACGGAAATCATATTTCATGGCATAATTAGCCGGAAGTAACCGCGATCCAATGAGGGTTACTTCATATCATTTTCCTTTCTAGCCTTGGTTACATCCTGCACCGTAATGGCGGAAGCCTTATTCCCAAAACTATTTCGCACATAGGTAAGCACATGGGCAATATCGGCGTCGGTCAAATAAGAAAAGGAGGGCATTACGTTGAAATAGGATTCCCCATCGATCTCTACTTGCGACATACCATTTAACAGGACTTTGATCAGGGTAGGGTTATCCCCCAAAACAAAGGAGGTCTGGATAAGGGGCGGGTTCATGTTTCCGGCTCCCCCTCCGTCTGCTTGATGGCAGGACAAACAATGTTCTGAATAAAGGCCCTCCCCTATGGCCACGGATTCCTTAATGTCTGAAAGATTTTTTTGTCCTATAGCAAGCAGGCAAAACAAACCTGATATCAAGGTCAAAACACTCCGCTTACGACCCATGTTTACTGGTTATAGGTGATTTTGTAGATGGTTCCTTTAACATCATCGGCAACATAGAGAGAGCCATCCGGACCTTGGGCCAATCCACAGGGCCTATGGTCTGGACGGCCCTTGGCAGTTTTCTCTGGCGAACCGGAAAAGCCATCCGCAAATATTTCCCATTCCCCCGTCGGCCTTCCGTTTTTAAAGGGCTGGAAGGCTACAAAAAATCCCGCTTGTGGCTCCGGGGCCCGGTTCCATGAACCGTGAAAGGCAATAAAAGCCCCATTTTTGTATTTTGCCGGAAACTGGTCGCCTGTATAGAATAAGAGCGCGTTTGGCGCCAAATGTGCAGAATAAATTGCCGCTGGGTCCAAATATTTAGCGTCGGCTTCCTTTTTACCATCCCCCCCATACTCTGGAGCCAATATCTTTTTCTTTTGTAATCCGTCGTAATACATATAGGGCCACCCTGCATTATCCCCTTGCTTTAGGACATACATACATTCTGCAGGGAGTTCCGCGGATTGCTTATCGGTATACAGGTCCGGAAAGAGTCCGTGTAGCTGGTCGCGGCCATGTTGCATTACAAAAAGCTCGTTTGTCTCATTGTTCCAATCCAATCCCACCACGTTCCGAAGACCTGTTGCATACCTTTGTCCGTCCCCATAACCTTGTTCCAGCTTATCTGCCCTGAATTTCCATATCCCCGCGGCAGAATCCAAAATAGGGCAGTTTGGCATCCCCAAAGATCCTTTTTGCCGGTCGTTGATCTGGCAGGAGTTGGAGTACGCCCCGATGTTTACATACACGTTCCCCTCCTTGTCCAGCGCCAGGGATTTGGTATTGTGCTGCCCCCGATCGATAAGTCCCCCGACTATTTTTTCTGGGGAGTTGGGATCAACTACCTCATGGGAAGCATTTAATTTATAACGATATATCTCCTCATTGGACGAAGTATATAGATATTGGTCGGAAAGCTGGATCCCCGTACCTCCATAATCCCCAAAACCATTGGCAACCTCGGCCTTGCCGTTTGTTTGTTTTACATACAGCGTGCCCTTGCCATCCTCCGGCTTTGCCAACTTTATATAAAGATTTCCTTCAGGGGTAGCTACAATGTGCCTTGCCTTTCCAAGGCCTTCTATTATTGCATTGGAATTAAATCCTGCAGGTACCATAAGGGGGCCTTGCTGCTCCAAATTCGCCTTGGGAATTTCCTGTGAGATCCCCAGTAGGGGGACGAGCATAAGGGCAGTAAAAATCGTATTCTTAATTCGTGTAAACATCGGGCTATTTTTAGGGTTAAATTACGTAATTAATTTCTCTTTCACTACCAATAGAAGCCAATCGTACTCCCTTTTCCGTAATTTTAATACTGAACCCGTCTAAATCCTTGCGCTTTCAATTGTCGATAAAATTTTAATTTCAATTAGTCCTTTTTTTGATATACCCTTACATAATCGACAACAAACACATCCGGGAAAACGGTACTGGCGATTTCCTCCATTTTCCCGGGGTACTCCATACTCAAGATCATATATTCCGCAATATTGGAAATTCCTTCTGTGACCTCGTAATATTTATAACCATCCACATAAAAAACGTATCTATCCGGAAACCATTCCACCCCAAAAGTATGGTAGCCCTTGCTTACTCCCTTGCGATAGCTTTGCATTCCATGGACGGTCTGTTGATGTGGGCCATACGCCCAATGCACGTTGTGTGAAACAATATCGGTTCCCAGCTTTTTAAAAAATTCCATGATATCAATTTCGGCACCAAATAGTTTAGGGTCTTCCCCATGGCTGATTTTGGTGGACTGGATCCAAAAGGCTGCCCACACCCCAGCCGACTTTTGCAGCTTGGCCCTGCATTCGTAATAGCCGTATGTGCCCATAAACTTGCCTTGTGTCCCAACGGCGCTGCCCAGTAAGGAATCCCCTTTTTTTAGGGCGTACAATTTCAGTTTTCCATTCCCAACTTTTACCGCTTCCTCCGAAACATAGGCGATTGCCCTTGGCCCTACTCCCCGAACCGCCCATTTGGTAGTATCCAGGGCCTTGCCTTTAAACTGATCTTCCCACACAAGATCATATCCCATTTTTTTGGGATGGAATCGTTCCTGGGACATTGGTCCCTGTGCAGGGCGTTGGGCCCACGTTGCCCCGGCAAAAAACAGGATGCAGAAAAAGAAAGGAATAATTCTCATTATGGTTGGTTATTTTAGTTTTATTGGAAAGCCCAAGGTAGTAACAAAAATGGGAACATTTCCTTCGAAACAGGCACAGGATATGTTCCAAAATATGGTCAAAATTGATTTTTATAGATGTCGAGTATTATTTCCGTTGCGTTCTTGGCAGATTCCCCGGTTACCAATGGATCTTTTCCAGAGGTAATGGCTCCGATGAAATCCTTGATGACGAACTCATGGTTGGCCGTATCATTGACAAGTGCATTGGAAGATCCCGTGTGCATATTTCTGATGGGACCTTGTATAGTAGGATTTTCCATACCTTCCATTTCCCAATGCGTGATAACATCGTTCTCCAAAATTAGGTAGCCCTTGTCGGAATAGATTTCCATTTTAGCCGGGAATCCCGGTTTGGTGGCAGTCGAAGCCGTAATGGTCCCGATCATGCCCGACTTGTGCACACAAATGACCGCCCCATGGTCTTCCACTTCAATATCGTGCACAAACGTGGCCAGCTGGCTCACGAGTTTGTCCGGCTTTCCGAAATACCAATAGTATAGGTCGATGTAGTGGGAAGCCTGTTGAATAAAAGGTCCGCCCCCATCGATTTTATAGGTTCCCCGATACGGCGCTGAATTGTAATAGGCATTATCCCGGTAATTTTTGACGGCGAGATCTACCGAAAATATTTTCCCAAGCTTATTTTCATCTATTAACTTTTTTACAACTGGATTATCCGAGCTATACCTACGCTGGTAGGCAACCCCGAGCTTTACCTTGTGCTCTTTACAAGAACTGATCATTTGATCGATGGACTCCAGGGAAATATCTATGGGTTTTTCACAAAGTACATGCTTGCCCAGTTTGGCGGCCTCAATGGCACCAACATGATGATATCCGTTAGGGGTGCAGACGATAACGGCATCAAAGTCCAGATCAATTTCCCTTAGCGTATGATATGAGGGCAGATGACCATAATCCGCCGGTTTCTTTAATTTTTGGGAGACTATTGCGATTACCTCGGCGTCCTCTATTTTTCCGATTGCACTGCAATAGGTATTTGCAATATTTCCGCTTCCAATAATTACGAACTTGGTCCTCATCTGGTTGTGTTTTTAATTGTTTTTATATGAACTCCTTTAAACCTTTTCAGTTGGCCAAAAAGTTCAGATGAGTACTATTTTTTGGTTGACGATTGAGAGATGTACGTAGCCTAAACCGTTGTAAATGTCGTCGCTCGCGCCAGCGAGGGGCGATTAGTGTTACAAACCCTCATGGCAGGCCCCATTACGGGTTGATAAATATAAAAAAACATAATTTAGGCACCCAAACGGATAGGTGTTTCCTTTCCTATTCCAGGGAATCGAAGAAATTAAGTATCAATTCCGGTAGGTTGATGTCCCTGTTTACATTTCCTAAACTTTTCGGCCATTGGTCAAAGGTAGGGTTGGGAAAAATATGTCCGCCATTTACAATTTCTATCAGTTCGATCTTTTTAACCGAGTTTTGGCATCCGTAATCATATACGTTAACCGTGGAGGAATCTTCTTTGTCGATATCGGGCAGTTCCATTATCGTCACTTTGATTTCCCCACATTTCAATAATTCCTTAAAATACTGCACGCTGTTGAGCGAAGACATAACATCGCCCCTGTTCATTCCATCCCCTGCAAGTACCGGACCTCCGTTGAAAGGACTTATGGGGTCGGTAGTCCCATTTGCGATCAAGATGGATACGGGGAGGCTTTTTGAACGGCAATCATTGTTCGATTCCACCGGAAGGTTGGCGCTAACTGCCGCAAATCCCTTGAATAAATCGGGATTTTCCATAGCCAATTTATAGACCAAATGTCCGCCGTTCGAAAAACCCGTCACAAACACCCGACTTGAATCTATTGCATACTCGGCCCTGAATTTCGCAATTATAGCCTTAAAAAAATCGGCCTCACTTAAGTTTAAAAGATTGGAGCCATAGGTCGCCGATTTTCTGCAATCGTTCCAATAGGTTTCAAAACCTTGGGGGTATACGATAATTTTATCCTCGGAAGTATTTGCTAATCGATTGAATTGGTAACCTGTTGCGGAAATCATCAGGTCGGCCTTCATGGTGGAGCCGTGCAAAACGAAGATCAACCTGGAATTTTTTTTAAGGCCCTTCGGCACAAAAAAGGTATAGCTCCTAACGAGGTCGTCCACCGTAATGGAATCGGTCTTTACATCGTGAATTCCGTTATCTTTTTGGGCTCTGCCAAGGGAGCAGATCATAAAAAACAGTAGACTGCACAGGATGGTAGTGACCCTCAAAATAGGTTTGGAATTTGAACTTTTGATCCCCTTTCCAAACTTTGTTCTGAAGTCGGGTAATACAAATTCTTCCTCAATGGGCTTTGGTGTATTTAGAACAATTGAATTCTTCTTAAATCTTAATTTCCCAATGATTTCCTGCATGTTTTATACATGATATTTTATGAACCCATTTGTGTTTATCGGAATGCATAGGCACTTGGCGCACCAATACGGTATTTGGTCACAATCCCAATACAGCTGTTCCCTGCTCAAAAATAACATCCACAGGAATATTAGCGTCGCTCAAGCGATTTAAATCGGCCTGTAGTTCATCGGAAATAGTTCCCTTATCGGCAACCAACTTGGCAACACCATCATAATCGCCATTGCCCTGAAGTGTTAAAATAAGATTGGACAGGTCTTTCATTGCCACAATCATTTTATCGAAATCTACCTTGTAAGTTCCATTTTCGTTTCTGGTGAAAGCACCTTTTTCCTTAAAGAAATTAAATCGGATCATGTTGGCCTTTCCATGGGCGGAGGAGGCCCCAAAGCGGACAGAGCGAAAAATACCGGCCATAAATGTGACCATATTATCCTTTAAATCTTCCTGCAATTCCTCTTTGGCATGCAATTGCTGAATCATATATAAGCCAAGTATATCGGCCTTGCCCTCTTCCAGGGCACTTGCATGTTCCTTAAGTGCTGTTCTGACCGTTCCCTTGCCATTGATCGTATTTTTTATTCCCAAACCGTGTGCGACCTCATGAAACATGGTGTTGGCAAAGAAAGCATCAAATGTAATGTGTTTTTGTTGACTTTCATCAATCAACACATCGGCGATCGGCACCATAATTTTATCAAATTTGGCACGCATGGCATTTTTCAATTGAAGACGCCGTGTTCCTTTTTGTAATTGAACTTCCTCATCATTGGGAAGATTGATCGCAATCGTTTTGCTTCCTGCGTTGCAATCCCCCGCATAATACACCACATCATAGGCATTTAGATCGCTATCCGTACCTGGGGTTTCCTTTTTGTAGGCTTCATCAACCGGAAGTCCAACCTGTAATTCCGGCAAATACGCACTAAAACGGGCCAACCGCTCGCTCCATTCCATATCCTTAATCAAGACATAACCTTCGTGGGCCGCTTTATTGCCAAATAAGGCGTCTTCGTAGGTTTCAATCGGCCCGATAACAATATCAAGGGTGTTGGTTTTCATGTCCATCCAAGCCAAATCGCTTGGTTGGTATTTATCTTCCAAAAGTGCTTGGGCCCGTAATTCCAAATATCTCCTTAGGCCGGCATCGTCTGCCAATTTGGATGCTTCCAACAATAAATCCGCCACTTCCCTAACCTCCTTTTCAAATTGCTTGTGATAAGGAATGGTATATAACTTTCCATCCCCATCGCGGCGCACAAAATTGTAGCTGCTGAATTTGTCGACCATTGTTGCTCCTTCAAATTCTTCCTTTGTCATATCCTTAGGATAGAAATTGGCTCCTAGAGGCTTTGGACCAACGCCCTCCACAAAAGGGGCGTTTCCGTTCAATCTTCCCCAAGGCCCGTAATTGATGTTCACAAATGCTTTGGTATCCGGATCGGTTATGGAGTTCAACAATTGGTTTTTGTCCCCATAGGCCTCATACCAAAACAAGTCGTTCATTTTGTCGGCCGCCTCAATAAGAACGGGGATCATTTTACGTTCATTCGCGGTCAATTTGCCAACGTCTGCCGTCAACTTTACCGTAACATATTTACTTAAATTTTTTTGCATTTCGGTTTGGGTCGTTTCTTTAGGTACAGGTTGTTCTTTTTTTTCTTCCTTGCAGGAATAAAGAGCGAAAGTTACCAAAAGCAATGCCATTATTTTTTTCATGGGAATCGTTATTTTGAAGTTGAATTTCAGGGTTAGTCAATGAACCGGTTTAATTTACTACAAAGTTCCTGCTAAGACAAATATAGCACCCCTGACCGATTTAACCGGTAGCCAGAGTGTGGTGTTGACCCTCTATTTTTTGTTGACAACCATCTCAATTAGAGCGGACGAATCTTCATATTTGTCAGATAAAATTAGGATACTGAAATGGTCTAAGTTAACAATAAAATTATCCTTTATCCCGGAACTGTAAAAACTAAAATTTTTAACAACATCACCTGTTTTCACTTTTAGGGAATAATTTACATTGCTGAAATAGTTCCTGTTACTTTCGCTGGGAGGCGCATCATATCCCGTTTCTAGGACAAAATCAGTAATTTCCAATTCTACCAAATCATCTTTATCTCCTACAATAGCACTCCCATTACTAGAAAGTGCAAATGCTTTTCCAAAATTCGCTTGTTCTATAACCAGGTATTTGTTGTTGTTTTCAATCAAAAAAGTCAAAAAGTAATTCTTATATACCCTAGTGTGGTATTCAGTAGTTGAAACGTCATTATCTATGTAAAAATCTGTTATTGGTTCGCCATCATTATCAACCCTAAGATAAATATCACCAACTAAATGGTCCGCGGATTGCGCATTGTACACTTGAAGCAAGGTGCTAATATTCAGATCGCTGTAAACTATTTCCTTGACCTCCCCCTCTTTCAACCGAATCTTCTTCATAAGCTCTTGTGCACTAATCCCATAAGAAATTAAAAATACGGATATTAATAACGCTGGTCTTGTCATTTTGAAACTATTGGAAGCCTTAAATATGTAGCCCTCATCGTAATTAAGGGATAAAAAAGGGCTATGTTATCCAAAAAAGCCCGATTGTGCAAACGTATGCTCTTTTTTCAAATTTTTTATAAGTATGTATTCTGGGTTCTTGTTGCCCATTCTGTCCAGGAGCCATCATAAACCGATTTGTCGTTATCCAAAATTAATTCGCATGCAAGCAAGACTATACAGGCCGTAACCCCGGAACCACAACTAAAAATCAATGGGCGATTACCTATTTGCAAATCGTCAAATATTCTGATGAGCTCTTGTTCGCTCTTGAATTTTCCTTGCTCGAGAACGGTATCAAAAGGAATGTTAATCGAATTTGGAATACTTCCACTGCGCAGCCCCTTTCTAGGCTCTGGAGCGATTCCGTCAAAGCGGTTTGCAGGCCGGGCATCGATTAACAAATAATCCTGTTTCCAAATATTTCCTTTAATAAATTCAAAATCCTTAACCAAATCTTCGCGGAACGAAGCACAAAAATCGCCAGGGGGATATTCGTTTACTTTTTTGGGTTCCGTACTAAAATTTTTGCTGATCCAATCTGGCAGTCCCCCGTTAAGGACAGCTATTTGTTGGTGTCCCATTGTTCTGAACATCCACCAGACCCTTGGACTAAAGTAAATTCCGAGATTGTCGTAAACTACTAATTTACTGGACTTATTGATCCCAATATTTCTACATGCCTGCTCAAACTGCTCGGGGCTCGGGAGCATATTGGGAAGACTTGTAGTTTTTAGACTGAAATCCCCTTTTAGGTCAAAGCTTCTCGACCCTTTAATTTGAAGCTGGTCCAACTCCGGTAAAATCCCCGACGTATTACTTGCTTGGCTGGCATCCAATAGTATCAAATCTGGGTCGTTTAGATTACGGTCGACCCATTCGGAGCTCACGATCGGTTCGTTCATTTTTTTTGATTTCCTTTTAATATATGTTGAGGCATAAAGCTTTAATAGGAACAACGGACTTGAAAGCTGACTGATTGAGGTTTTCATGCACTAATTTTCGGAACGGTGCTAATATTAGCAATGCCGAGCGAATTAGAACGTTGTTGAAGCCATCGTAATTTTAGCCGTATATTGGTCCTACATGTTTCTATATTAATTTCCTTTTTACTACGCAAGGATTTCCGAATGCCAAAACATTGTCAGGAATATTTTTAGTGACTACACTTCCCGCTCCAATGGTTACATTACTTCCAATCGTTACGCCCGGAAAAATCACAGAATTTCCGCCGATCCATACATTGTCGCCAATTTTAACTGGTTTGGTTGAAGTTAGATAACGGGTTTTGTCTCCTACAATTATTCTGTCCGATGCCTTTAAGGGGTGGTTTGCGGTATATATTTGTACATAAGGTGCAATCAATCCATTTTTACCGATTATTATTTTGTTATTGTCCAAGAACATGCAATTCGTGTTTACAAATGTGTTTTCCCCGATTGAAATATTTTCCCCATAATCACAGAAAAATGGGGTCTCGATCCAAACGCCCGAACCTTTAAATTCAAAAAGTTCGTTTAAAATCAGTTCACGTTCCTGGATTAATTCTGAATCGAGATGATTGTATTCTTTTAATAGTTTTCTGGCTTTGTGGTATAGTTTTATCAATTCCGAATCCCTGGAATCATAATATTCTCCAGCCAACATTTTCTCTTTTTCTGTCACGATTGCTTTTTTAAAAATTTGACACCGTATCGGCATTTATGATCCCGTCGTGGAAAACGTTCGCAGGTCTTTTCCGTATTAATGGACAATGGTTGGAATCCCATTTGGATTATTGGTGTAAGAGTGAAAATTAAATGTTCCGTCCGAATCAGGATTTAACCTATACTCAATTTTGTGTTTGCGTTTCCAAATACAACAAAATATTCCCCGATAATTTGGTCCGACTGAGGGTACAAGGTCATGGAGAAGATTACAAATTAGGTTGTGAATATTCTTGTCATAGCGATAGACTTATTGGTGTAAACGATGTTTCTTTAACTTTATAAAGGATTTCCCTTTAACTTGACAAGACATTCTGACGGTCCAGCATAAAAACAGTAGGCAAAAACCTCCATGCCCTTTTCTGCCCTACAATAATCTATCGCTTTTTCAAGAATGGTAAAATAGGATTGCCTTGTGAAAATATCCATCCAATAAACCGTTGCAAAACTTACAAAATAGACTCCGGATGGGTTACGGAACTTATATTTTCTACTCATTACCTTCTCTTAATTGCTTCTTACTCGAATTCGGCACGAGCGTGACGCTCGCGCTAGCTTGGGTTTTATAAATCCGGCCAAAGCATAAAACACCAAAAACTACCTCATTTTGATCACAATCTTCCCCTTGGCCCTACCCGATTGCTGGTGCACCAAGGCCTCGACCCCGTCCGCAAGGTCATAAACTTTGTCCAACACCGGTTTAATGGTTCCTTGTTGGATAAGGTCGGTAAGCTGTTCCAGTTGTTCCCTGTTGGGATCCATCAATACATAATTGTAATGAACCCCTTTTTGTTTGGCGAGTTTTCTGATCTTGCGCCCCTTAAAGAAGAGGATCCACTGAATAATTTTGGGAAGACCTAAGGCCTTGACGGTTTCCCCATCGATTCCCCCCGCAATGCTCGTAATATGGCCTTTTGGTTTTACAAGATCAAAGGCGTCCAGGGTGTACTGCCCTCCCAAGGTATCGTAAACCACATCCAGGTCCTTTGCAATTTTCTTGTAATCCTCCGTTTTATAGTCGATTACCCGATCGGCCCCCAGTGCTTTTACCCACGCCATATTCTGGGTACTGGTGGTGGTGTACACATAGGCCCCTTTGGCCTTGGCATATTGGATGGCAAAAGTGCCGATTCCGCCCGATCCGGCATGTATCAGGACCTTATCTCCCGCTTTTAAGTTCGATTTGTTAAAGACCTGGACCGTAGTTACGCCCACTAAGGGAATACTGGAAGCCTCAATAAAATCCAGATTTTTTGGTTTTGGCGATACTACATCGGCATCTACCGTCACGAACTCCGAAAAAGTGCCTGGGGATTCGGACGGTACCCTACCATAAACAGCATCCCCGATTTTTAAGCGGGTAACACCGTTCCCCTTTTCGGATACGATCCCTGCAAAGTCATAACCAAATACTGCCGGCAGTTTTAACCTGAGCAGCAGTTTTAAATTGCCCAGCACAATCTTATAATCCACCGGATTTACGCTTGCGGCATGGACTTCGACCAGCACCTGGCCTTCCTTGATCTGTGGTTTTGGTACACCGCCCAAAAAGATATTTTCCCGTAGTTCACCGTATCCCTTGATCTGTAACGCTTTCATAAAATTAAGTTACTTTAAATTTCTTAAAATCATTTTGCCATCCCAAGCGAATTTATACGACGAGCCAGCAGCGAAACCCCCTGGCGGCATAGTAGGATTGAGCTCCATTGTGACACAGGAAAACCATGCCGTAGCGACGATCACAAAAAAAGGCTCCGTCAAGTTTTCTGATTTCTGGAGGGGTTTTTACCCAGCTCGAAGTTTTTAAATCGAACTCGCCCAGTTTTTGCAACTCCCGATATTGTTCTTCCGTCAAAAGCTCGGCACCCATGGCCGCAGCCATATCGACCGCATTGAATTTCGGTTTGTGCTCTTTCCTTGCTTCCTGGGCTTCCCGGTCGTAGCAAACACTTCTGCGACCCTTGGGACTTTCCGCCGAACAGTCATAAAAGATATATTCGTCCCTATTTTTATCATACCCTATTACGTCTGGCTCACCGCCGGTATTTTCCATTTCGCCTAGGGACCACAGCTTTTGGGGGTTGGCATCGAGCTTTGCCTGTACCTTGGTCCATTCCAACCCCTTATGTCGGTGTTTATTTTTCTCAAAACGGATCTTTAGGATGCCGAGCAATTCTTCCCGCTGTTTCTGGGAAAGCTCTCTTCTGCTTGAATTTGCCATAATCTGCGTTTTAAAAATTCGATAGGGATTGTATTCTGCAAATGCTGCCTTCCCTTCAACTCCAAATCCATCAACTAAGATACCATTTATCCCATAAAAAAAGGGACAAGCAATTCCCGATGGTGCACAACAAATCCCCGTTTTTGTGAAAAATGTTTACTTAAGCCTATAAAGCCCTGTCCCAGTCGACCCTTAGCTCCTCCCAAGGGGGGGAGCTGATCCTGCAGGAAACGTAAGTTTCATTTCAGTGAAAACGGATTGGGGTCAGTTTTTGGCTGGATCTTTGTTAAGCCGATGGTATTTACGGAAATTTGACGTATAACCATTCCCAATGGTTTATCTGTCCCTATTTTAAACCACTCACAAATTTGACCCCTCCGCCTTCGGCACCCCGTCAGTCCGCCCGTTCGGTTCGAACCGGAATGATTGTCGGGCTGGCTTCCCTTGCAAAAAGGGGAGGATCCAGGATAAATCCATTTTTCAGAAATCCTCTCTAAAAACTAAACGTTGCCCCCAACAGGAAATTGATCCCAGCCTGGGGATAATACCCGGCCCCTTCTACGGTTGTAATGGTTCCCGGGTTGGAGTAATCGTCATCATAGGTGTAGAAATAGCCGTTGGAGACATATTGGGCATTGAAAATGTTGTTGACCAGTCCACTGATTACTATGCTTTTCATAAAGGAATTTGTCGTAATGCTATACTGTACATTAAGATCGGTCGTGGTATAGGCATCCAAGACCGATCCCTCCGAATCTATGTTCCCCATATACTGCTTGCCAACGTACTTGGTAAGGAGGGAGATCTGTAGGTCTTCCAAAGGTTTATAAGTGAAAATATTTCCAAAGACAATATCGGGGGAGAAGGAAATGTTGGTATTGCCCAGATCTTGCAACACCCCATCCTTTTCAAATAGGAAATCGACATTCTTATTGGTACTGAGGGCAATATTAGGACGAAGGAAAAAATGGTTTCCAAAGTGAAAATTGGCGTCCACTTCCAAACCCAAGCGGTAGCTATCCCCCACGTTGGCACGTTGCGGAGATCCCACATCATTGAGTTCCCCCGTAAGCACCAATTGATCCTTGTACCGCATATAGTACACATTGCTATTCACCTGCATTGCAGGGGAGACATAACGCCAGCCGAGTTCAAAATCATTGAGTTTTTCGGGCTTGGGGCTGCCATTTTCATAATCGTCCCTGTTGGGTTCCCGATTGGCACGGGCATAGGAGAAGTAAAAACTATTGTTGGGGTTCAAAAGATAGGTAATCCCAGCTTTTGGGTTGAAAAAATTGAAATCATCGTCCACCAACCCGGTCTCGTCACCATAGGTATAGTAACCCACCCGTCTGTACTGCAAGTCCCCAAAGAGCTTCCATTGGTCGGTGAAATCGTAAATGGCCTTGGTAAACACATTAAAGTCCGACTTGTTGGCGTCCTCATCGTAATATCGGTCCCGAATACTGCTGTTACTGGCATATTGGGCCCAAATAATTTCCCCATAGTGTTCCCCTTCGTATTTGTTCCATCCCCCACCTAGAATTACCTTTAGTCCATCCTGTGTATAATTGGCTGAAAAGACGGTCCCATAAAAATTGTTGTTCAACCATTTCCGGCGGATCAGGTCGGTTGTGTTCACATCCTGTCCGTCTACCACCATGGGTTCCAATCCATAATCGGCAAAATCGGCATCCTCCTTGAATTGTTCAAAAAAGCCGCGACCCCGGGTGTAGTGAAAAGCCAAATTGGTATCCCAATGCTCAGAGATCTTTTGGTTCCAATGCAATTGAAAATGATCTTGCTTGTAATTGTCGATCTCGTTATCGTAAAATTGTATTTCCCCGTTTGCGTCGGTATACATTCCGGCGGAATTGAAGGTCCTATCCTTGGCCAATGTTTCTGCATCCACGCCGTTCCAAGCCTGATAGGTCTTTTCCTGCCCTCCAAACAACAAAGCCTTTATCAGGGTTTTATCATTTCTATAGGTACTTTGTAAAAAATAGGATTTTAGTTTTGATGAGGCCCTGTCTATATAGCCATCAGAACCAATTTGTGACAAACGGCCGGAAAATTCCACATGGTCGTTCAACATCCCTGTACTGAATTTTAAATTATTGCGCAGCGTATTGAAACTCCCGAATGAAGAGGAAATCTGTCCGTAAGCTTCATCGGAAATTGCATCGGTCAGCAAGTTAAGACTGGCCCCAAAAGCGGCTGCCCCGTTGGTGGAAGTACCTACGCCCCGTTGTAGTTGCAAGCTTTCGGTAGACGAGGCAAAATCTGGCATATTTACCCAAAAAGTGCCTTGGGATTCGGAATCGTTGTAGGGAATTCCGTTGATCGTAACATTTACCCGGGTACCATCGCTCCCCCTTACCCTGATTCCTGTATAGCCCACACCGGCACCGGCATCGGAGGTGGTGACCACGGCGGGCATATAATTCATTAAAATTGGAATGTCCTGGCCCAGGTTTCTAGGTGCGATTTCCTCTTTTGTAAGGTTTGAAAAGGTGACCGGAGATTCCTTGGTGACCCGAACGGCGGAGACAAATACCTCGTTGAGCTCGATTTTCCTTCCCTCCAGGGAATCACCGAATTGTTGTTTTGGCAGCGATTGCTGCGCTGTTGCGCCCAGGGCCGTACTGATGACGGCCACCATAGTGAACATAGGTTTTATGCGATAGCTCCTGATTGGTTTTAGCGGTCGCATGTAAGCTCCATCCGTTGCGGTACGGACGGGTCTGATTTTTAAAAAAATCGAAAGAAAAGATCTTGATTTTTTTGAATACGTCGGTTTCATTCGTAATGTGTATTACGAATAAAAGGGGCTATTATTCTGGTTAAAATTGATTTTGTTTTTTCTTGACGCTATAGCATCAAAAAGAAAACGATGGACTTTCCAAATTGCGATTTTCGCATCCCTTGGCGGCATTACCCGCCCAGGTTCCTTGGGTATAATCTCAGCCTCTCACAAGTTATGAGCTGTTAGTTATGCGTTATGAAAAAGTGTTCCATAACCCCTAACTCTGCACCCTTAACCAAAAGAAGCACCCCTTTGAGATGATGCAAAGATATAGCGAGGTTTTCTTATTTCATAGGGAAAAGAAGAAAGATTACTTATCTGCCTTAACTGCAGGGGTATAAAGACAACTGTTAAAATGAGAAATGCTAGGTGCGAATGGAAAAAAAGAGGAAAAGACCAGGAAATCGGACAATAATTAACGTTTTATTTATAGGCCCTCGCAGTCAAATATGTATTTTTAACTATGAACAAATCCAATAATAAATTCACTTTCAAGATCGTACTCAGCTATCTGGTACTTATCACCCTAGTGGTGGTGGTGGGGTTTTTTATCTTTTCCGAGATCCGCGTTTTCCTAACAGCCGAAACTGGCCATGAAACCGAAAGTAAATTTGTACGTACTGGTACCCTGCTCACCGATCTTTATCAAGCAGAAAGCCTCTCCAAACTCGCCCTCCAGGGAAATAATACGAATGCGATCGATACCTATACCTCAAAAATAGATTCCATTTATGTCCAGATAGATACTATTAGAAAACACACGGAGAGCGCTTATTACAAAGAATTGTTGGATAGCGTTCAGGGGCTGCTCCGAAAAAAAGTGGCTAACAGCAAGCAACTGCGAAAACTGAAGGAAGAGAATCAGTCCAATAGTTCCTTGGATAACGCCCTAAAGGAGTTCAACAAAATGGAGGCTTCGTACGGGCGCATAACGGCCCAATCCCTAAACCCCAATTACAATAATCTTCCGAAAAGGGAGCAGGATATCCTAAGGAATTGGGCTTCCTATCTCAGCTCCAACATCCCGAAGGACAGCTCGCAAATTCCGACATCCCACCAAATAGACTCTATCCTGGATGCTTCCAAATTGCTTTTGACCAAGGCAAAACAAAAGAATACCAAGACGCAAAGAACGATGGATCAAAAGGAGATGGAGCTCAACAGGAACGATCTGCAACTCTCCCAACAATTAAGAAGTATTATCAACGCATTTGAGCAGGATGTAATCCTGAATACATACAATGAAAACCTACAAAAACAGACCGCTCTTCGCAAAAGCATCCGGTTGGCAGGATTTGCAGCGCTGCTGGGGCTACTCATTGTTGGGGCGTTTACCTTTCTCATTACCCGGGACTTTTGGAAAGTACAGACCTACAGGCAAAATCTGGAAAAGGAAAAAAAATATTCCGAATCGCTCCTAAAGAGCAGGGAGCAGTTGATATCTACGGTAAGCCATGACTTGCGGACCCCGTTGAATACCATCACGGGTTATTCGGAGCTCATGGAAAACACCGGACTTACCGCAAAGCAATCCAACTATCTAAAAAATGTGAAATCGGCCTCTCTTTATGTAGACAGCCTGGTGAACGACCTGCTCGATTTCTCAAAATTGGAGGCCGGAAAGATAAAAATTGAGAAAATCCCATTCGTCCTATCGCACCTTCTTCAAGAAACCGCGGAAAACCTGAAGGAAATCAACAATAAAAAGCCACTGGACCTAATACTTAACATCGATTCAAAATTAGATAATCCAGTATTGGGAGATCCCTTTCGAATAAGACAAATATTGACCAACCTTATCGGCAATGCATACAAATTTACCGACCACGGCTTTATCAAGATAGATGCCCAAGTGAAAAGCGAAACCAGTGAAAGCTATCATACTGTAATCAAGATCATTGATAGTGGCATTGGCATTAAAAAAGGGAAACAAGAACATATTTTTAAGGAATTTACACAGGCAGAGGAACATACGGAGAAAAAATATGGGGGTTATGGCCTTGGACTTACCATCTCAAAAAAACTTACGGAACTATTAAAGGGCAATCTCACCTTGATCAGTGAGGAAAATAAAGGAAGTACGTTTATCATCCATATTCCGTTCGAGATATCCAAGGCCCCACTTCCTACCAAGAAAAAAACAGCCCCCATTCCCAAGAGTGGATTGTCACTCTTGATCATCGATGACGACTCCGCCATGTTAAAGCTCTTAAAGGAACTCTGCAATAGTTTTGAAATATCTACTTATATATTTCCCGATTTTGAACATATTAATACGGATGCAGATCTTACCTACGACGCCGTATTGACCGATATTCAAATGCCCGGTACCAATGGTTTTCAGGTATTGGAAAAGTTGAAAACCGGGCTCCATTCGCACTACAAAAATCAGCCTGTCATAGCCATGACGGGACGTAGGGATTTGGAAAATTCGGTCTATAGAAAAGCTGGGTTTTCCAAAGTGATCCAAAAACCTTTTACACAAGAAGTTCTAATGGACACTTTGGGCGAACTTTTCCCGGGAACGATCCATAAAAAAACGGAAAAAGACCCAAAGATCCAGAAAAGGGAAATATCGAACTTATTCAATCTGGATGTATTATCGTCTTTTCTTGGGGACAATAAGCAAGCGATGGGGGAGGTACTACAAACCTTTATTACCGAAACCACCGAAAATATGGAGCAATTGACACAGGCGATGAAAAATTCCGATTATGCGGAAATCAATCAAATTGCCCATCGCATGTTGCCCATGTGCCGACAGTTGAAAGCCAACGACATTGTACCCATCTTGGAAAAATTGGAAACCTTGAAGACAAACGAAAGGAACGCCAAAGAATTAATGGCAGAACAAAGGGGCCTCAATAATAAGGTCATTATCCTGTTATTGGCCATTAAGGATTATCTGATCAAAGATCCAACTTATAGTGATTGATCTTGTTATATAACGTCTTCCGGGTAACCTGTAGGAGCTTTGCTGCCTGCGACTTATTAAAATTGGTCTTCTTTAAAGCTTTTAAAATCTGATCTTTTTCGTAATCCGATTTGGAAAAATTTTCTGCAGGGTCCTTTCTTTCATTTGTTTGTGTGACTTCCCTGGGAAGGGAGCTTATTTCCACCACTTCGCCTGGGGTTAGCAAAACGGCCCTTTTTATGACGTTTTGAAGTTCCCGTAAATTTCCCGGCCAATGGTATTCCCTAAACACCTCCATTACCTCATCCGAAAAACCCTCCACATTTCGATCTAAGGATTCGTTGGCCTTGTCCAAAAAATAATCGGCATATAAAAACAGGTCCTCCAACCGATCTTCGAGCGAAGGAATCTCTATGGAGAATTCATTGAGTCTATGGTAAAGATCCTCCCTAAACGTTCCCTTGTCCACCGCTTCCATTAGATCCTCGTTTGTGGCCGTAATAATCCTAACATCTACGGAAATCTCCTTGGTGCTCCCCACCCTTTTAATTTTTCTTTCCTGAAGGGCGCGCAGCAATTGAATTTGGTTTTCATAGGAGAGGTTGCCCACTTCATCCAAAAAAAGAGTGCCTTCATTGGCAGCTTCAAAATGCCCGATTTTATCATCCAAAGCCCCGGTAAAACTTCCCTTTATATGTCCAAAGAAGGCGCTAGTGGCAAGTTCTTTGGGAATGGCACCACAGTCTACCGCCACAAAACTAAAATCCCTTCGCTTGCTATTGTCATGTATCGCACGGGCCGTGACCTCCTTGCCGGTTCCACTTTCTCCGGTTATAAGAATGGACATATTGGTGGGGGCCACCAACTTGATGTATTCCTGTAATTTTTTGGAGGCCTCGCTTATTCCGGTAATCATGGTGGGTCTGGCAACCATTATCGACTTTGATCCCTTTCTTGGGGAGGGGGCAGTAGAATTTACTACCTCCTTTTGATCAAGGGCTCCTTTTATTACCATTAGGATCTCATCCGGGGTAAAGGGCTTGGAAATATAATCATAGGCTCCCTTTTTCATTGCGGTTACCGCGGTCCCAACCTCAGCGTATCCGGTCATTACAATAACCGGGGTTTTGGGAGACAATTCCTTGAGCTCCGAGAGCAACTGAATTCCATCGTAATTGGGGAGCCGTAAATCCGTAAGGACCAAATTAAAGGGGTTCTCCTTAAATTTCATTTTGGCATCAAGGGCATTAAAACATACTTGCACCTCAAATTCCCTTTTGGCTAGAAACTTTTCCAGCATTTGACCAAAAGCGGCATCATCTTCAATAATCAGTATTTTGGGCATAGAACTCATTTAAACTATCTTTCCTTAATCCCTGAAGGGACACTAATTTAAGTATGTACGTAAAAATACCATAAGAAAGTCATTAGTTGATTAATATTTTCTTAAAAACCGTACATAAAGAAAGGGGATTGTATTTCTACAATCCCCTTTTTAACCAAAACAGTGTTGATACAAACAAATGAACTGGTTGTACTACATATCTATCCATTTGCCCTTTGCATCGGAATACAAAGTTCCGGTTGTCCCGTCCTGCAAGACCACTTCCAGTTTGTACTGCTTGGACTTATTTACATAAGCCTTATTGATCTTGGCCGTCGGGTAATTCTTGGCCACGGCTGCGGTAATCGCTTCGGGCAAATCACTTGTTGCAACTTCCGTAAAACCATCTTGGGCCGAAGCCACGTTTGTCGCCTCTTTCTGAACCTCTTGATTACCACTATTGGCATCCTGTGCAAATGCTGTGAGCGATCCCAAGGATAATACTGTTGCTAAAACAAAATTTTTCATGATTAATATTTTTTGGATTAATATTTAACTTTAACTATCTACTGAAAATATGATACCAAAGAACCGATTAAGGCGTAACTAATTGCTTATCATTTGTTTACAGTGTATTTGATTTATTTGGCGCTGGGTATTTGTGGGTATTCTATGCGTTAACCGTGTAAAATATACCCAACGTACTACTCTGCCTTGCGGTGTGCAATCTAGATTTCCTGATATTAAAAAGAAACCCCGCCTTGTGGGCGAGGTTAACTCTGCTATCCATTCTGATAACCCTGTGGGGGCAGGTTATCAATCCCAACAAAATTGTCGGGTAATTTAAATAAAAAAGTGGTCCAGGACCGCCTTTTTATTTATGCATAAGCAGGCAGCTTGGTCAAAGTTTTAACCAATTTCCAAGGACATCGGTATATACTACCATTACCTTTCCACTTTCCAGAACCATTTCCAGTTTAAACTGGGACTTGGCGTTCTTGTATGCGGATTTTAATGTGGAGGTGGGGAAATCCTTGATCAATGACTGGATAACTGCTCCCGGCAGTTCTCCGGAATTTATTTTCTTGAAACCATCAAACGGCATCTTTATTAATTCATTGGTTACACCATTAGGGGTTGTTTCTAATGTTGAGGCTACTATGTACGTGGTAGGAATAACGATTGTTAAAACCAAGGTGAAGAAAGCGTTTTTTAAAATGCTTTTTGACATATTCAAAATTTAAAAAATGTAACAACGTGTTTAAATTGTTGGTTCCCTTTCAATTTTATAACAGAAAAAATTAAATCAGAAAAAGAAGGCCGCTTGCGCGGCCCTCCTTAAACCAAACCAACCAAAATTGTATTTCCAATTCAATATAAATTACTTATTGTTCAATATAAATTACATATTGATCCAATTACCTTTTGCATCGGCATATAGTTCAGCGGTAGTACCATCTTCTTTGGCAACTTCCAATTTATACTGACCTTTATCGTTTACAAAGGCTTTTGAGATTTTTACATCTGGGTGATCTTTTGCCAAGGCATCGCTTACAGCCTGTGGCACGTCACTTGTAGTAATTTCATTAAACCCATCTTGGGCAGTAGCTGTTACTTCAGTTGCTTCGGATTGAGTGTTGTCGATGTCATCTTGCGCAAATGCGGTTAGTGTTCCCAATGACAAAGCTGCTGCAAATAATAGATTTTTCATGATATAAATTTTTATAGATTAAACTTGCTATACCTATTGAAAATAACGTGCCATCAATTTATAGACGGTAATTTATATTGTAAAGTACTGATAATCTGTAATCTACAATTTAAGCTGAATAAATGTGGATGTGTAATTTTGTGTAATGTGTATTCAATATGTGTAAAATGTATACGTTCTTACTAAGTTAATTCGATCCCTTGGGTTTCCCGTGTCGATACTTTGCATACGCACAAAAAAGCCCCAATGTTACCATCAGGGCTTTTTAACCAAACCAACCAAAACTTATAGATTGCTATAAGTTTACATTTCTATCCAGTTGCCACGGGCATCTGAATATATTTCCAAGGAAGTACCACCTTCCTGGGTAATCTCTAATTTATATTTTTCCTCACCATTGACAAATGCCTTATCTATAGTGGCGTCCGGATAATCCCTGTTCACTGCATCTGATATGGCCGTTGGCAATTCCGCGACTTTAATTTGGGTAAAATCCTGCGCAATTACAAAGTCCATGATACCGTCGTGAAAAATAGGTGTGTTTGCCGTAACAGTGGCCAAACTTCCTATGGCCAAGGCGGTAGCGTAAACGTATGATCTTGATCTCATCCTTCAAATATTTTTTAAATGTTCTTGACTAACTCACATGGTGTTAAGGAAAAATAGTGCCAAGTTGACCTTTATACTAAATCATTTATTAACATTCTGATAAACAGTGTTTTAAGTAATTGTCGACTTTTCTAATTTTCGTGTAAAGCTGTATACCAAATAAAAAAAGTGTATAAAATTTATACACTTTTTAAAATCTGTTGTTTCTTGGTTGCAAGTCCAATTCGTTATTAAGGCAGAACTTTTACAACCTAGAAACCAATATCCCATCAAAGCCTTTTCCTATACAGCCTTATTTTACCTGATGGGCAGGCTTCAAAAGGTCATTGACCGTTTTTACAGGATTGAAGGTTATCAAGGGCACCTCCACAAAAATGGTATTCCAATAGGCCATGGCCCCGTTCCATAAACCTGGAAGTTCCAGTGCCTTTAATTCCTTGCCATCCTTGGTTTTTTCGGTAATAAAACCCTGTTTGGAATCGACAAAATTCAAGAGATTGTATTTCTCCCCTTTGTAGTTTTTTACCCCGCAGACGAGGTCGACCGGATTGAAATGGGTGGAATTCTTCAATATCTCCACTTGCCTCTTGTTATCCATATCAATTTGGGCAGATTCTATAATCTGAAGGGAGATATTTCCATGCCTATCCTTAATCCAGAAAGGGCCTCCTCCCGGTTCGCCTTCGTTCTTTACCATGCCGCATATTCGCATGGGCCTGTTTATCTTATCCTTCAAGATTTCGATCTGGTCTCCAATGCTGTTGTTCTCAAAATTCATGGGAAAACGAATGTTTAGCTCTTCCTCCATAAACATCTTTGCATCGGCAAGCTGATTTACGGAAATGTCGTTTCCATCCAACATTTCGGCAAATTTAAAAGCCTTGGATTGAATGTCCAACAATAAGCCGGCCAACACTTTTTTACTGTCGGCCACTTCTTTCAAAAATCGCGTGACCACTACGTTGTCTATATTTTTGATAAAGATTACATCGGCCTCCACATCGTTTAAGTTCTCGATCAGGGCACCGTGGCCTCCTGGTCTAAAAAGTAGGGAACCATCGTTGTTGCGGAACAAAGCGTTGTCCATATCAACGGCAATGGTATCCGTTGAACCTTTTTGAAAAGAGTAACCTACTTTAAAAGAGGTTGTGGTAGCATGGGATACCCTCTCTTTAACCGCATTAAATTCCTGATTGAACATTTTGCCATGTTGTTCTGAAATGGTAAATTGAAGCTGGGCCGTATCCTTGCCCTTGGCATATAGGGAAGCTTCCTTTAAGTGTTCCTCAAAGGGGGAGGCCAGGTATTCCCCGTAGTTATGGAAGGGCAAAAGACCTTTGGGATAAAAACCATAATTGAGCTTTTGCTCTGACAGCATTTCTTTGACCAGCAGAAAAATTTCCTCATCCTTTGATTTTGGCTGCCCGGCAATGCGATCCCGCAACATTTGGTAGAACGGAAATTTTTCAAGCCCTTCGGAAAAGGCCTTTATTTCCTTATCCTTGGTTCTCTCCAAATATTTTTGGAGACTTTCCTTTTTGGGATCAAAGGTGTCCAGAAAATTAAAGAGTGCCTTGAACATTCTGGAAGCGGCACCAGAGGCCGGAACAAATTTCAGGAGGGAAACCGATCCTTTTGCCTTTTCAAACTTGGCTACAAAACCTTGTTCTTCCTCCTTTGAAAATTTTGATATGCCATCACCGGGAATGGCTGCCTTATCGAGATCAACAAAGGGAATGCCTTCCCTAAAGGTTTGTATTTGATCCCTTACCTTGTTCTCCGATATTCCCTTTTCTTGGAGCTGTTGTAGATCTTTTTCTGTAAATCCCATAATCTTAAAGTAGTTTATCAATGTGTTCAACCGCAGTTTTGAAACGAGTGCTTTTGTCGCCACTTAAGATAACAAAATTCCTTGTATGTTTCTCCAAAGTCTCCTTGAAATTCAAAAACATCCGTTCACGATCTGAGGGCTTGTCCCTTAGGTCGTCCTTTTCCCATGGAACGTCAATATAGGTAAGAAAATAAATGTCATATGTGTTCCTTAATGCATACTTTTCCAAAACCGGGTCACAATAGCCTTGGTAATAAGCCTCGGAATAAACCTTGAGCTCCAAGAGATCTGTGTCGCATATCAGAATATCGGATGCGCTCTGTGCCGATTCATTTTCGAGCCTCATCTGCCCTTCCGCAATGGGCAGAAGATCTTTTGGTTCGCAGGATTTTTGTTCCCTATCCCATTTATCCTGCAAATATTCCCGCATAAATTCCGGCACCCACTGGGTGTTGTAATGTTTGGCCAATCGTTGAGCCAAAGTGGTCTTCCCTGTAGACTCCGGACCAAAAAGAACTACCCTAACAAGGTTTGCGGGCTTCTGTTTAAGTTTTTCTTCCATGCGTAATATCCATAAATGGCGATTATGGTGAACAACAAATACTGAAAGGAGGTAAATACCAACCCCTTATAAAGATATAGGGGCACGGATACTACATCGCCAATGATCCAGTAGATCCAGTTTTCCAATTTCTTTTTGGCCATTAGCCACATGCCCACAAAAAATACCGCCGTGGTAAATGCATCCACGTAGGCGGTCCACCCGGTAAACATATCGAAAGCCAGGTAAACCAGGCAGACAAAAAGAACCGTGGCCAAAAACAAGGCGAGAGACCAGTTTTTCTCCTTGGCAGTTGTAAGGGTTATAGGAATAAAATGGGTGGCATCTACCTTCCTTGTCCATAGGTACCAACCGTAGATGCTCATCGCAAAATAGTAGGCGTTGATGAGCATATCGCCCAGCAACCCATATACTAAAAGGATATACACAAAAATGGCCGTACTGATAATCCCAGTTGGGAACACTAAGATATTCTCCTGTTTGGAATACCAAACACTCAGGAAGCCGAAGACCACCCCGATCATCTCCAGCACGATCAGATGTGTTGGAGTATCTTGGTATTGGGCAAAGATCCAATCAAAAATGGGGCTCATATTCGCTGCGATCCGATTTTACGATTTTCATGAATAACAGGCCCTTGTCCATCATTCCAAAAACCTCCTTTATTTCTGTGTTCAGTACATTCATCACCTTATCGTAGTCACCATAAACCTGGGTACTGAGTGGATTTTCCAGGACGGTAAGCCCGGAAGTCCTCAATTTTTTGATAAAATGAATAATGTGTTCCTCAAATGTATCCTGTAATGGGGATAAAGTAAGTTCTACTGAAATTTTCATGATGTTGTTCTGTTTATTTTTGGGGTAGCTTTCTGTTATTGTTGATGGTTGATGGGAATCGTTCCTGGACTTTCTTGTTTCAGGTTTCGGATTTACGGATCTTTTAAAAAATTAGTTTTTGGAATTTTGAACTTCCCCTTCAGAAGGACAAAGTAGATAGGGGGCTAACCCTTAATGGCATACACACAGGTAAATCCTTCGAACTCCAAAAAATGGATAAAGTAGTTGGTTATATCCCCATGGAAAAGAATTTCGGCCGTTGTCCCCGTATCGTCAAAAGAAAAATCCTTTACATCTACGTGGTACAAAAAGCTGAGTCCGGGGTGGGCATAAATTTTATATAAGGATTCTTTGGCCCCCCAAACGATCGTGAGCTTTCTGACCAAAGCATCGGTGTTGGCCAAGGTTTTGTATTCCTCGATCGGGGTAAATTTATTGGCTATCCGGAGTATCTTTTCGCGCTGCATTTCAATATCGATCCCCACTTCGGCTATATCGCTCACAATAATTCCCGTAAACGTATGGGAATGCGTAATGGAAATATGTTTCCCATCCCTTAAATGAGGTTTCCCCTTATCGTCATAGAACAAATCTTGGTCCACATACCCCGCAACCGCCATCAAATGCCTGACACTTAAAAACCCTTGGCGGTGCAATTGGGATTTCATGCCATCCATGCGCTCTTGGCAATGATCGGTAAGAACGATTCCCTTGGAAAGTTCTTCTTCGGACTCCTCGATCTTCCAGATATAAACCTTGACTCCCGGGGCAACCGCTATTGTTTTGTAAAGTGGCATGAGAATATTTAAGTTATTATTACCTTTGCATTGGTTAAATGGCAAGCACATCGTGCTGCAACTCGACCTAAAGTTACAATAACGAATGTAAAAATAAAAAAGGAGATGAGTACTAAAACTGTCCAATATGTACCTTTTAAGGTAAAAGATATTGCCCTTGCCAACTGGGGAAGAAAGGAAATTGCCTTGGCCGAAGCGGAAATGCCTGGCCTTATGGCTCTTCGTGAGGAATATGGCTCGGAGCAGCCGTTAAAAGGAGCGCGTATTGCTGGCTGTCTCCATCTGACCATACAAACTGCAGTCCTTATCGAGACCTTGGTGGCTCTTGGGGCCGAAGTAACTTGGAGCTCCTGTAATATCTTTTCTACGCAGGATCATGCAGCAGCAGCTATTGCAGCAGCCGGTATTCCGGTATATGCATGGAAGGGAATGAACGAGGAAGAATTTGATTGGTGTATAGAACAAACCTTATTTTTCGGGGAAGACCGCAAGCCCTTGAATATGATTTTGGACGATGGTGGAGATCTTACCAATATGGTGTTGGATAAATATCCCGAAATGGCGGCCGGCATCAAAGGCCTGTCCGAGGAAACCACCACTGGCGTGCACCGTTTATACGAAAGGGTAAAAAATGGAACCTTGCCTATGCCCGCTATCAATGTCAACGATTCCGTCACCAAATCCAAATTCGATAACAAATATGGTTGCCGTGAAAGCGCCGTAGATGCCATCCGCAGGGCTACGGATACCATGTTGGCCGGGAAAAGGGTTGTCGTAGCCGGTTATGGGGATGTAGGAAAGGGCACCGCGGCCTCTTTTAAAGGAGCCGGTTCTATCGTTGCCGTTACAGAAATCGATCCAATCTGTGCCCTTCAGGCGGCTATGGACGGATTTGAGGTAAAGCGATTGGAAACCATTATCCCAAATGCCGACGTGGTAATCACTACTACCGGAAATAAGGATATTATTCGTGCCGAACATTTTGAAATGTTGAAGGACAAGGCGATCGTTTGCAATATTGGCCACTTTGACAACGAGATCGACATGGCGTGGTTGAACAAAAATTACGGACATACCAAAGATGAGATAAAACCACAGGTTGATAAATACACTATAGACGGCAAGGACGTTATAATTCTTGCTGAAGGTCGCTTGGTAAATTTGGGATGTGCAACCGGGCACCCAAGCTTTGTGATGAGCAATTCGTTCACCAACCAAACGCTGGCCCAAATAGAGCTTTGGAAACACAGCGACCGGTACCAAAACGACGTTTACATGCTGCCCAAACATCTGGATGAAAAAGTCGCAAAACTTCATTTGGAAAGGTTGGGAGTAGAACTCACCGAACTACGGAAAGATCAGGCCGATTATATCGGCGTACCTGTTAAAGGGCCATTTAAACCGGATTATTATCGATACTAGGAATAGACTTTAAAAAAAGAATGTAGAGTAGAGAGAAGAGACTTAAATTCTTGACCGTAAGAGCCTGTTTGAAATTCATGATTGGAATTTTAAACAGGCTCTTGTTTGCTACACGGAAAATTTTCTAGCGACCCCCAAGTGGAAAACTTCAGGGGTTTAGGAAAGATTGCCAAGTATTGGGTTTTGGGTTTGACTAGATCAATATTCTATAATCTCGAACTCACTTCTACGATTTTGTTGGTGTTGTGCCTCCGTGCAGAAATCACCGCAATTGGTTATAGGCCTTGATTCCCCATATCCCCTAAAGCTCAATCGGTCCAAATCTATATTGGCGGCCTTAGCGATGAAATCCCGGGTAGATTGTCCCCTTTTCTCGGACAATACTTGATTGTACATGTCCGTTCCCCGTGTATCCGTATGCGAATTAATACGGATTTTTAGCGTTGGATACTTTGCCAGCTTTTGGGCAAGTTCGTTCAAAATCTTTTTGGAATCCTCCCTTATTTCCCATTGGTCAAAATCAAAATAAATGGGTGCCATATTAAAATATAATTTGTTGCCGTTGGCAAAGATACTTGGGGCAATGGTATCCTTTAAAAGGGCATTGATCACCGCCTTGGAAGCTTCGGACTGGTTGCCGATCGCATCGGCAATTTCGTTGTTCTTGACCAGGTAAATCGTATGCTTTTGATTGGTTTCCTCGGTAACCACAACATCTTCCTGCAATTCATCAAAACCAGGGGCATCTGCAATAACCTTGTAAGTGCCAGCTACTAGATTGATATTGAACTGGGCAATACTGTCCAATGTATTCTGATAGACCGTCTTTTTTCTGAAAATCACCTTTACAGAAGCATTGGGCACATACTCCATGGAATCCTTATCCCTAACCTCGAATTGATTGATGTATTCCCGTTCGAATATCTCCCCTATCTGCTCAAAACTATAGATATCGTCATTGTCCCGATCACGGTTTGAAGTAAAGAAACCATTTTTATCGTCGTAGTAGCGCATACTAAAATCGTCATATCTAGAATTGATGGGGGACCCTAAATTGATAGGTTTGGTAAATTTGCCATTGACCCATCTGGAGACAAAAACGTCCAACATTCCCAGCCCTAAATGCCCATTGGAGGCAAAAAACAAATTGCCATCCTTATCTATGTAGGGAAATTGTTCGCGGTTCTCCGTATTGATAACGGAACTCAGGTTTCTAAGGGTGCCGTAAGTGCCATCATCGTTTACGGTAACATAGTAGATATCAAAACCGCCTATACTGCCCAGTTCGTCCGAAGCAAAATACAGTCTTTTGCCATCCGGGCTCAATACGGGATGTTCATAGTTATAATCGTCCTGGTTAAAGGGAAGCTTAACAGGCTCCCCCCATTTATTGTTAACCTTATGGGAGATATACAATTGTACCTTGTTGTTCTTTTCCTTATCGAAAATAGCCTTCCCATTTTCCATATTGCTCCGCGAAATATAAAGGGTATTGCCATCCTTGGAAAAACAGAAAGAACCTTCGTGCCAAGGGGAATTAATGGTCTTTGTCATGGGTACCGGCTCCCGAAGCGGTTCCAGCTTGTCCCCAATGGGGAATTTATAAATATCCAAAAAAGCCCTATGCGTCCAGCCGTACTTGTTGTTACCGGCATCGCCCCTATCGGACGAAAAATATACGGTATCATTGAGCTTTACCGCTCCAAAATCCGACGCTTCCGAGTTAAAGGCCATTTTCATGATCTTAAAATCCGATTCTTTGAGTCGAAAGGTCTCAACCTCTTCCCTGGCTTCTTCCTTGTCCGGTGGTTTTATACCCCTGTTGTTCTTAAAAAGTACTAAATAGTTAATCGCCTTTTCATAGTCCCCCGTAGCAAAAAGAAATTGGGAGTACATAAAGTTGAACCTGTTGTCGTAGTATTTATCCGTTTCCTTGAATACTCCGGTGACCAGGGGAGCCATTACCCGCAGCCCATCTTCATATTTGTAAATATTAAAGTAGCAGTCGGACAATTTTTCCAAGATTTCCTTGCTGTCATTCTTTTTTAGTTCCCCCTCGTAGATTTCCGATGCGCGGATATAGTCCCCACTATCAAAATATCGGTCGCCCTTCTTCATTTGTCCAAATGCCATCTGGACAAAGAGTAACAAAAACAATATGTAGAATTGTCCTTTCAACTGGTTTGAATTAGATTAAAAGCAGATTGGGGTCGACCATTAGCTACTGGCAAAAAACAGAACATAGG
>JBLWZN010000002.1:0-171453 GCA_048266425.1 Sediminicola sp. | reverse complement strand
TACAAAATCAAGTCGAGTTCTTTTAACACAAAAGATCAAAAAACATTATAAACTTTTATCTTTGGAAGTAACTGGGAAAAGTATGTATCTATGAGAAAAATGAATGGGGGTTACCTAATCCTACTCGGGATCGGAATGTTGTTGGTAGCCTGTAAGAAAATAAACCCAGGGGCAGATGCCGCCATGGAAAAACAAATCTTTGAAGTCAAAGAAAAATATGCCCCGGATAATCGGGTCGCTATTTTTAAGGTCGATGCCATAAAATCGGAAAAGGGCTTTGTCCTAAAAGGGGAGTCCAACCTCCCAGTTGCGGTGAGCGAACTTAAGGAAAAATTGGAATCGGAGAATATTTCCATTACCGATAGCATCCATCTTTTGCCAGATGCGACACTAAACGGGATGACACAAGGGGTTATCCGGGTATCCGTGGCAAATTTGCGGAGCAACCCTGCCCATTCCGCCGAATTGGCAACCCAAGCAACACTGGGCACGCCTGTGAAGATTTACAAAAGGGAGGGAGATTGGTATTTGATTCAAACCCCAGATCTTTATATATCCTGGGTAGACCACGGGGGCTTGGAACCCATGGCCGAACAGGATTTTTCTCGTTGGAAATCCGTTCAGAAACTTATTTTTCTCGGAACCTATGGAAATTCTTATGCTACGCCAGATGTCGGTTCCCAAACGGTTTCCGATTTGGTGGCAGGGGATATTCTGGAGAAGATAGGGGAAGAGGGTAACTTTTACCAAGTTTCCTATCCCGATGGCAGAATGGCCTATGTTGATAAAAATGCTTCAAAACCTTATGAGGAATGGCTCACCTCCATCAAACCGACTCAGGAATCTCTTGTGGCAACCTCAAAAACCTTGATGGGGCTCCCCTATTTATGGGGAGGCACTTCTCCCAAAGGAGTGGACTGTAGCGGCTTTACCAAGACCATTTATTTCCTCAACGGAATGGTAATTCCGAGGGATGCCTCCCAACAGATAGCAACGGGACAAGAAGTGGATTCTACTAGGAATTTTGAAAAATTGCAGCCTGGGGATTTATTGTTTTTTGGTAAACGGGCAACGGATTCCACCAAGGCAAGGGTAGTACATGTGGGCATGTGGATCGGGAACAACGAATTTATACACTCTTCCGGGGATGTACATATTAGCAGTATGGACAAGAATGCTCCTAACTATGACGACTACAACTACAACCGTTACCTGCGCTCCCAACGCCTTCTTAACAGACAGGATAAAGGGCTGATCGACCTTTCACGAAAGGATATTTTTAAGGATTAGGGGGGACAGGTTCAATCTCAAACTCAAACTCAAGTGTCAAATTCAAAGATTTTTTATCTGGAGGACATTTATATAAAACAAAAATTTAATGTATAGGGAGTTTGAAACAGAGCGATTATTGATAAGGCCTACCTTAGAAGAAGATGCCGAATTAATTTATCAATTAATGAATACCCCAAAGTTCATCAAATTTGTTGGGGATAGACATATTAATTCAATTCAGGATGCCGAAAAATATATTCGAATTAAAATGCACCCGCAACTAAAGGCTCTTGGATATTCAAATTATTCTTTAATTGCCAAGGCCGATGGATCAAAAATAGGCACTTGCGGACTTTATAACAGAGATGGTGTTGATGGAATTGATATCGGATTTGGCCTTTTACCTCAATACGAAGGATTTGGATATGCATATGAATCGGCACATAGATTATTGAAGGCCGCATTTGAAGAATTTGATATTGAGGAAATCAAGGCAATTACATCCAAAGAGAATGTTTCTTCCCAACGTCTTTTAGTGAAGTTGGGATTGGAAATGATCGGCACCACAAAACTGCCAAATGAAAATCAGGAAATATTGCTCTACACAAAAGCGTTGCCATAAAAAATAAGCACTTTTAAAACTAGTGTTTTATGCTAGATGCGTCTTACCAAAATGGAAACGCCACCTTTGATTATGCAGGACAAAAACCAATGAAATCGAGAAAGCAATTAGCTTAACAGGTTACGCGGTATCTAGAAAAAAAGAAAACTAATGGAAATTCAGCTAAAATCAGAAATTACTTGTCCACATTGTGGACACAAAAAAGTAGAAGATATGCTGACAAACGCTTGTCAATTCTTTTATCAATGCGAGAATTGTAAAACGGTTCTTAAACCAAACGAAGGGGATTGTTGTGTTTATTGCTCGTACGGGACAACACCTTGTCCATCAATCCAAGAAAAAAATAGTTGTGCTTAAAATGCCAATGTTAATACATACAGAACGGATATAAAACCCGTGGGGAATAATCAAGTCAATTAACGAATTAAACTTTTATTAGCCCACAAACCGCTTCATCACTGCTAGATAAAGTTCTTTATCCCCCATTCCCTGACCCTCAGACTTGTTTTTTTGTACTGCTTTTGGAATATGGCGCTTGTAATTTAGGTTTACTCTTCCAACGCAAAAGCTATAATCTGGTTCCCTTTTTCCGTTCCCAGTTTCTCCCCGCCACAGGCCAGGGCAATATATTGTTTGCCGTTGACCATGTAGGTTGCAGGGGTGGCAAAGGCCGGGGCTGGAAGTTTGTATTCCCATAGTATTTTCCCGGTGCGTTTATCGAAGGCCCTAAAGTAGCCATCCTTGGTAGCGGCTATAAACAATAGCCCATTGGCGGTGATCACCGGACCCCCATAGTTTTCCGAACCAGTGGTAGGGAAGCCTTTCTCTTTTAGGGACGGTGTTTCCCCCAGCACAACAGACCAAATATATTCGCCCGTATTTAAATCTATGGCGTGCATGGTACCCCAAGGGGGAGTAATGGCGGGTAGGCCCTTGCTATCCAAAAATTTATTATATCCCCTAAAATTGTAAGGGATACGGGGCTTTTTTTCCGAAGCTTTATTTTGGGCAACATTTTGCTTTGTTTCTTCATCGAATAAAAACTGGAGCAAGGCCTCTTTTTCTGGTTTTGGGATTTGTGGAAATCCCGGCATCATGCCTTTTCCCGTTTTGAGAAGTAGCGCTACATCTTCTTTTTTGATACGGTTTTTTAGGTCGATAAGTGAAGGATACCCACTAGCGGCAAGTCCGTTTCTATCTTTTTGATGACAAACCATACAGTAGTTTTGATACGTTTGCTCTCCAAGAGGAAGGGAAGGGGGGACGCCCTCATTTTTATCCATCTGTAGGAACCAGGCCATTTCGTTGGCATTTACATAGAGGATGCCATCTTCCGGGTCGGCTCCGGTCCCTCCCCATTCGGCACCCCCATCGTATCCCGGCAGGAGCAGTACGGGGTCCAAACTTGGTGGGGCATAGATTCGTTTGTCCGCCTTTGCTAAAATCAATTTTAAGGAATCCCTGTTATCCGCGTATGGGCTGATATCATCGGATCCTAGGTCAGAGGATTGTCTAGCAAAGGGTTTAGGCTTTACCGGGAACGGTTGGGTGGGCCAAGCCTGCTCACCATCCAAATTTGAAGGAGGTACAGGCCTTTCCTCAATATCGAAAAGCGGTTTTCCCGTTCTTCGGTCGAATACGTATACATAACCCTGTTTGGTTACCTGCGCTACCGCCGGTATTTTTTTGCCATCCCGTGTTATTGTGATCAAGTTGGGGGGTGCGGGCAGATCCCTGTCCCAAAGGTCGTGGTGGGTAAACTGAAAATGCCACAGCAGTCTACCCGTTTTGGCCTCAATAGCCAATAGGCAGTTGGCATAGAGATTGCTGCCCTTTCGGTCGCCCCCATAAAAATCGAGAGCTGCAGAGCCGGTGGGGACATAAAGAATCCCAGTGTCATCGTCCAAGGACATGCCCGACCAATTGTTTGCACCACCAATGATATCACTTTTATAGGCATCCTTGTTTTCCCAGGTTTCATTGCCGGGTTCCCCTGGGTGGGGTATGGTATGGAAGACCCAGGCTACAGCCCCGGTCAAAACATTAAAAGCCATAAGGTCACCAGGGGCAGCTCCCTCCGATTCCGATAATCTTAGGGGCATAATGATAAGGTCTCCGAAGATTGTCCCAGGTGTGTTAGAGACCACAAACTTGTCTTTTGCCGATGCTGGAAGGCCGGAGCGAAGATCTATTTTTCCCCCTTGTCCAAAGGAGGGAATAACCGTTCCCGTCAGTGCATTCAACGCATAAAGATCAGACCCCACCGTATAAAATATTCTCTTGTCATTCTCTTTGGACCAGTACGCCATCCCTCTACGGGAAGACCCCGGAAGTTTAAGGGAGTCCCCGAACCGCCATACTTCCTTTCCAGTAGCAGCATTGAGGGCCACGGCACGTAGTCCGGCCGTTACCCCATAAAGCAGGGTATCGATAATAATGGGGCTCATCTGCATTTGCCCACTGTCCGGCGCTGCATAGGACCAAGCCAATTTAAGTTGGGCTACGTTTTCTGGAGATATTTGGGCAAGGGTAGAATAGTGGTTGCGGTCGTTTCCCCCAAGGTAAGAATTCCACTTTGTGTAGTCCTTGGTTTTAGTGTCAAGTTTTTTTTCACAACCTGTGAACAACGTAGAAATAACGCAGACAGTTAGAAGGGCCCTAAGGGTAATTGGCATGGCAAGTTTGGTTTTAGGCTTAACAGCCTCTAAAATAGGAATTTCTGGTTGTAATGCGGTATTTATAAGGTGATTGTGTTTATCAATACAGCTTTAAAGTTTGGTAAATAAAATCCGCTAATAATTTAATAGCATATACATTCCAATCCCTGCCAAATATCCAAGAAGGGCCAAGAGGGAAATTCTCTTAAGGTACCAGATGAAATCGATACGAAGGATACCCATAATCGCGACGCCTGCCGCAGATCCGATTATCAGAATACTTCCCCCGGTACCAGCGCAAAATGCCAGGAGTTCCCAAAAATTATGATCGGGCGGAAATGTCTCCATGGAATACATACCCATTGCGCCGGCCACTAGCGGTACGTTGTCTATTATGGAGGACAGTACCCCGATTATGGTGTTGATCACATAGATACTGTCAAACGTCTGATCCAATACCGTAGAAAGTTGTAACAGGTGCCCGCCGGTCGCCAAGGCTGATACTGCCAAAAGAATACCAAGGAAAAACAGGATGCTAGGCGTGTCAATTCTTTGCAGAACCCTAACGATCGAAAGGGATTTTCTATGACTTTCCGGTTTGTTGCGGTGAAGGACTTCGGTCAATACCCAAACAATACCAACCCCGAACAGAACCCCCATAAATGGGGGCAAGTGTGTGATGGCCTTAAAAACGGGAACAAAGAGCAATAATCCTACCCCAACTGCAAAAACCAGGTTCCTTTCCGACTTCGGGGTAGCTTCGGCATCCAAATGTTCCTGATCGGTCAACGTTGGACTTTCAATATTTCCCTTCAACCGAAAACTTAGGGCCACCAAAGGCACCAACAAACAGACGATGCTGGGAAGAAAAACTTCCTTAATTATGTTTAGGGCCGTAATCTGTCCCCCTACCCAAAGCATAATGGTAGTAACATCCCCTATGGGGGACCATGCACCACCTGCATTGGCGGCAATAACCACCATCCCGGCAAAGAGCCAAAGGTCTTTAGGTTCTTTTAGCAATTTTCTTAGGAGCGTAGCCATCACAATTGCCGTTGTAAGGTTGTCCAAAGCTGCAGAAAGGAAAAAAGTGATCAGGGAAAGTACCCAGATCAATTTCAAACGGCTCGTAATTCTAATGCGGTCCGTGATAATGGAAAAACCATGGTGTACATCGATCAGCTCCACAATCGTCATGGCGCCCATCAAGAAAAATAACACTTCCGAAATATCCCCTAAATGTGCCACTAGGGATTCCGATACAAATGTAAATGCCTCCTCATCGCCTAAATCCGGAAAAATCGTAGCCCTGCCGTAAATTAGGAAGACCCAACACAATACCCCGACGAGTAAGGCAGATGCGGTCTTGTTTATTTTGATTTGATGTTCCAGCGCGATAGCCAGATAGCCGACAATGAAGACAAGAAAAACCGTAAAATACATCCGAAATAATGGTTAGAGTGATAAGGTCTAAGAAAGGTAATAAATAATTGATTTGAAATGGGAATAAGCAAAATTAATTTTTTGTGGATAACCGGAAATAATTATCCCGAAGCTTCGGGATCATGCGAATCCGCCTGCATCGATCGGTGCTGGTAGATGTTGAGGTATATTTTTATCACAACTTCTAGCCATTCCCCTCCTTGGAGGGACTAGGGGAGGGTCCTTCATATTTCTACCCACCCTTAATCCTCTCCCAAGAGGGGAGGGATTCGTTTGGCTTTTTAAATTTAGGAAATCCAACATTAACAATTATGAGCTAGATTTCACGAACTGCGTGCTTAATACATTTGAAGTTTTTCCTTCGTTAACTAGATTTCACCACCTGTTCCCAAATATTTTCCATGTGCATCGCCGATACTTCCCCTAAAAATATCGGACCGCCGAATAATAAATGGTAAGCAACAGCAATAGCACAAGTCCGGCGGCAAGAAATTGCAACGCACGGTGGATGTTCTTGAATTTTATGGCAGCTATTTTGGAATTGACATAGATCTGTTGGCCCAACTGATCGAACAGGCGTTCCTCATCCAGGCTTATTTCGTAAAAGAGTTTTGAAAATTGGCGAATATCGCCAAAGGAAGATATCACATCCCCAAAAAAGAAGATGTTCTTATCGTAATTGGCCTCTATCCTTGGTATAAAGCAGCGGATGCTATAATATACGGAAGCGATAGTGCTGGCAAACCAAAGTCCCGTAAGGACATAGAAACCAATATGGTGGTCTACGTGTTCCAGTACCGTACCTAAACTTTGATAAATAAAATTTAGCAGGATACCGTAAAAAGAAAGGATAAGCCCCGCCTTGAGTTCAGAAGCCTTGATAAGGTTGGAAATATATTGGATGCTCCCCCAATAATGATCTACCAGGTCGTCCGTGTGCTTGTTCTTTATATGTGGGGCTACCAACGGTTTTTCGTCTTCTTCCATGATATTGGGTTTCTTATTTGTGTTATGTTTAGTGTTTGGTGTTCGGAGTTTAGTGTTCTGTGTTTCTGGTTTTGAAAAATGTAGCAACTTTTTGAGCTTGAACCTGATACTTGCACTTGAACTTTTTTCTACAACTTATTTAATCATGTTCAGCTTATGCCAACGTCCCCCTTTCTCCCCCTTCAACGGGGGAATTCTATTTTTTTGTTTTTTGCAGGTAGGATTAAACTTTGATCCTTGAACCTTTTTACCGCGCACTGCTACTGCGAACTGCCATCAGAACCCTATTCAATTACCGCGTATACGGTCAATGGCTTGGATTTGTTCTTCAGGTCGAGGCTCCCTATTTTTTCGCAGATGAAGGACTCCTTGATCTGTTCATAACATCCTTTACTGATTACAATTTGATTTTCTTTGGCTGCGTCCTGCAAGCGGGCAGCGGTGTTTACCGTATCCCCGATTACGGTGTAGTCTAGTCTTCTGAGACTGGCGGATCCGATATTGCCAGAGATCATTTCCCCACTTTTAATGCCGATAGAAACTTTGGGCTTAAACGTTTTGTCCTCCTTGAACGCTGGCAGGCTATTTATCTGATTCCGCACGGCTAGAGCCGTATCTATGGCTCTATCCAAATGGAATTCTCCCCTAAAAACGGCCATTATGGCATCGCCAATAAATTTGTCGATAAACCCGTCCTGGGCAATGATTTCCTTGACCATTACATCAAAATAGGTGTTGATCAATTGTACCACGGTATCCGGGGCCGCAGTTTCGCTAATGGAGGTAAACCCACAAATATCCATAAAGACCACGGTGCCCTCTATGGTCTCGTTGGCCATTATCGTGGATTCGTACTCCCTACTGCCCATAAAATTGAGAACGTTCTCATCTACATACATCTTTAGGATGTTGTTTTCCTTGACGGCCTGGAGGGTCTGTTTTAATTGAAAGGCGTGTTTAAGGGTCTTTTCCATGGTGATGGTAAGATCCTCGAAATTTATGGGTTTGGTGATAAAGTCGAATGCCCCGCGGTTCATAGCGGTGCGGATGTTGTCCATATCCCCGTAAGCCGATACGATAACCGATTTGATCAAAGGGGTGAGCTCGTTCAGTTTGGTAAGCAACGTAAGTCCGTCCATCTCTGGCATATTGATGTCGCTCAAGACGATATCAACATCGGGCTGTTCGGAAACCTTTTCCAAGGCGTCCCGGCCGTTTACGGCAAAAATGAACTCGTATTCCTTTTCCCTTATTTTTTTGCGGAACTTTTGTTTGATGAGGACTTCCAGATCGGTCTCATCATCGACAACTAGTATTTTCGACATCACGTTAGGGTTATTAGTTTTTCCTTTAAAAGCTTAAAATCCAATGGCTTGGTCAAAAAATCATCCGCTCCCAACTGTTTTGCCATGGTGTGGTTCTCCTCATCGGCATAGGCGGTAATCATCATTACTACCGGGGGTGGTTTTACGTAATTTTTTTTTATGGTCTCCAACAGTTCCAGTCCACTCATTCCAGGCATGTTAATATCGGATAGGATCAGCACGGCTTCCTGTTCCATAGTTTTCATAATGTTTAGGGCCTCTTCCCCCGAAAAGGCGAAGACGAAATTAAGCTCCTCTTTCCTTATTTCTTTCCGGAAACGTTGCTGGAAAAGTATTTGCACATCTTTTTCGTCGTCTACTACTAAAATCTTCATACTGTTTAGGATTTATTGATTGGTAAAGTGATAGTGAATTCGGTAAATTGCCCGGGCTCTGAGTCTACGGCCAACGTCCCCCCATGTGCCCGTATAATATCATAGCTCATGGAAAGACCCAGGCCAGTACCCTGTCCGGAGGGTTTAGTGGTAAAGAACGGCTGAAAGATCTTGCCCAATATTTCTTTGGGAATTCCAGAGCCATTGTCTTTTACTTTGATTTCAACCTCTTGCCCTACTTTTTTGGTGCTTACCCATACGGTGGGGTTTTTGGCACCGTTCGTTTTGGAAGCTCCTTCTCCCGAAGGGGGGGAGACTGCATGCAGTGCATTGGTGATCAGATTCAGGACAACCCGCCCTATATCCTGGCCCACCACGTTGACCTTGCCGATAGTTTCGTCAAAATCCGTGTTCAGGGCGGCGTTAAAGGTTTTGTCCTTGGCCCGGAGCCCGTGATATGCCAAACGCAGGTATTCGTCGGCAATAGCGTTGATATTTGTAGGTTCCTTTTCCCCGCTGGTATTACGGCTGTGCTTTAACATTCCTTTTACGATGGCATCCGCCCGTTTACCGTGATGGTTTATTTTTTTCTGGTTTTCCCTAATGTCGTTAGAAATCTCGATGGCCTCCTCCTGATTGCCGGCTTTAAGCTCCTCTTGCATCTCCTCGATCAGTTCCGTGTTCACCTCCGAAAAATTGTTGACAAAGTTCAGCGGGTTTTGGATCTCGTGGGCGATTCCCGCGGTAAGTTCCCCAAGACTTGCCATTTTTTCCGCCTGGATAAGCTGGGCCTGGGTAGCTTGTAGGCTTCTGTAGGCATCGGCGTTGTCCAGGGCTATGGCGGTATAGGAAGCCAAGTTCTGCAACAGGTTTAAATGGTAATCGGTATAGGCATTTTTTTCAAAGCTTTGTATCGTAATTACCCCCAGTACCCTATTTTTGGAAATCAAGGGCAGATAGATGATGGACTTGGGTTCTTCCGCCTTAGTACCGTCTTTAAAGCCTTTTTCCGGCTCATTAAAGGTTTTGATGTATTTAGTGTACTCGTTTTTTAGGTCGTTGATAAAGACCGGTTTTCGGTTTTCGATGCACCATACTGGGAGTTGATCCTTGTTCTTGGTGTCCCTGGAGTAGACCGGGTATTGCTTCCCTTTTTCCATGGCCAACCGGTATTCTATTTCGTCTTTTTCCGGATGGTAGATACCGACCCCGAAGATGGAGGCATCGGCCAGTTCGTTGACGTGCTCGTAGAGTTTATGGAAAATATCGTCCAGATCTAGGGATGCCGTTATTTTTTTCCCGATCTCGCTCAGCATTTCCACGTTCTTTTTTCGGTCGTTCTCCGCCTGCAAGGCCTTGGCATCGGATTCTGCGGCCTCGGTCCTGAGTTCCATTTCGCGTAGGTGGGATCGTTGGCGTTCCTTCAACATTAATTGCCTGCGCTGCAACCGGCCTACACCATAGAAGATTAACCCTAGTAGAATAGCGTACAGTCCATAGGCCCACCAGGTCTGCCACCATGGGGGCAGGATGGTAAAGGAAAGTTCCGACGGTTTGCTCCAGACCCCGTTGAACCCCTTGGAAGCAACCTTAAAGGTATAATCCCCAGGGGGCAGGTCCCTGTAATTTTCACTAGTGGTCTTGGCCGAAACGGGGCTCCAGTTCTTGTCTATACCCTCCAGAAAGTAACTGTAAACCAGTTTGTCCGGATTTTGGAACTGAAATCCGTTGTAGTTAAAGCTCAAATAATTTTGGTCATACGGCAGGGAAAGGCCCACCGGAAGATTATAAGGTTTTGTTAAGGTTTTCCAGCTAACGTGGTTTTGGGCCAAATGATCGGAATCCCGGACAGCCATGTTCTTTAGCCGTAAACTATCCTTATCGGACAAAAATAGACTATCCGCTACGGCCCTGTTTTTGTTGATTTGAGCATAGTCCTTAAAAATCTGCTTTTTGTCCAGAATATTAATACCGGTAATGTAAGTGGGATAGGAAATGGAATCTTCCTTTATAGGATCCATTACCGTTACGATCTGCCCTTCGATGCCCGCCCATAGATGACCGTTTTTATCGAAGGAGAAGCTGTTTTCGGCAAAATCTACATATTCTAGTCCCTGTTGTTTTCCTAGGGTCCGGACCTGCCATTCGGGAAGTCCTTCTTTGGTTTGGCCAACTGGTGTTATGATGGACAGCCCTTTGGAGGTGCCAGCATAGATTTCACCTTGGTGTTCAATAATATCATAGACATCATTGGTTACTAGACCGTTTTCCGAGGTAAAAGTGGTAAGTTCCTGCTTTGCTGGATCTATCTTTTGTACTCCCTGTAGCGTAGCTGTCCAGATGTTGTTTTCGTTATCCTCTGTTAAGGAAAGTACCTGATCGGAAAACAATCCCTCCTCCATTGTCAAGTGGAAACTAGTACTATTCTCTGGATTTATTCTTTGAATACCGTCTCCCAAAGTGCCTACCCAGATCTGATTATCCTGGTCCACAATAATCGTGTTGTTCTGTGCTTTGGGTCCCTCTTTGGTTTGGACTCTGTGTTTGAAAATACCGTGATCTATATCTAGCTTTAGCAGCTCTCCTTTGCTGCCCCCCATCCAGATCAAACCTTTCCTATCTTCGGCAATGGACGAAATGGTATCGGTTTCCAAACCTTGTTTAGAAGTAAGTTGTTGTATGGTTTCTTCCTTGGGGTCTATGATGCTTACTCCTAGAACACCGCCACAGACCCAGATTCGCCCCTTGGAATCTTCCTTTAACCTGGGGGCCCAAGGATTAACCATCCCCTGTTTTTCGTCTAAATGTTTTACGGTCTCGGTCCTGGGATCGTAAACATCAATACCTTCGTAACTGCCCAACCATATTTTGCCGTCCTGTGCTTCCAGCGTGCTCCAAAAGGATATGCTACCCAACCCATCCTTTTTGGTAAAATTTCCAGGACGCGGTCCGGTAGGGTCCAATTTGTAGAGACCACCTTGTGGTATCGCTGTCCAAATTTGTCCTTGGTTATCTTCTAACAAATGGAAAACGACTTGTTGGGGATTCAGGGAAATTGTATATTCCTCTAATGAATCTGTTCTTTTGGATAAGGAATAGATCTTCCCACGGTTGCTGCCGAGCCACATTTTCCCAGTATGGTCTTGAAATATCTTGATGATACTATATTGCAAATCCAAGTCTTGGTCTGGGGCTAGATAAGTTATGGTGTCCTTTGCCTTATTTAAAATGCTGACACCTTTGAAGTTACCTATCCATATTTGGCCCTCTGTATCCTCCAAAGATCCAGAGGTAAAATCGCTTAAAAGTCCGCCCTTCTGATTAAGACTATAATTTTTTCCAGATTTCAGATCAATAATATTAGTACCTTTCTCTGTGGAGAGCCATATCAGCCCAGATTCGTCTTGATAAGGTCTAAGGGTGAAACTCCCCAATAGCCCCTGTTCTACATTAAATTTTCGGATGGTCTTTGCATTTAGATCGATAATGTTATAACCCGACCCATTATTCGACATCCAAAATTTCCCGTTCTGGGTTTCGATGATGTTAAAAACTCTGGAAGCCTCAAAATTAGAATTCACCTCATAAATTAATCGGGCATCAAAATCAAGGATGGAAATCGACTTGCCTAGACTAGTCACCCAAATTCTGCCTTTTGAATCTTGAAAAAGTGAAAAGATCAACCCTGTATTTAGGCCTTGCTCCGAACCATAGATTGCCAAGTTTTTGGAATCATATCGCACTATATTGTTATTGGCACCTATCCACAGCATTCCTTCCTTATCCTCAATTACGCAATAAGGCGTACCGGGCAGTCCAAAGTTGGAATCTACACCCATTACCCCACGGCTTGCATCTGGAGTATTGGCAAGATAGCCTGCCGTGACAATCTTGGGATCGCCCAAGGGTCTAATCGTTATAGTTAAGTTTTCTCTAGGCAAGCTGTCCAGGTTAAAGGGGGTAGAGGGCAAGCTGTTCCAATCAAACGGCTTTTTTTCCATCGGTTTTTTAGGGTGATGGGGAACCCCGATGTCAAAGGGTTTGGCAGGGAGCTTATCCCAATCAAAATGTTTTAGGGGCAAGGGTTTTATCTTGGAGGGATCCGTGGTGGCCCAATGGATCGTATCCGGTTTGGAAAACTGGAACTTTTTGACCGTTGGTTGGCTGTATTCATTTGCCGTTGACGGCAGGGGCGGTGCTTTTTTGGTGTTGTTGCAACCACCTAGCAAAAGTGTTATGAATAAAAGAAATAAATAGGAACGGGCAATGGTCAATAGTTTGTTCATATTGGTGGTTTATAGCTGTAATTTAATCATAAATTGTCTGAATCACGGATTTTCAATAGATTATCGGATTTCACGGATTCTTTTAGTTGTCTGAATTATGATTTATAGGATTAAATGATTACTATTTTTTAGTCATTTTCTAAATCCGTGCCATCTGCGTAATCTTTTTTTTCTGTGATTCAGACAGTGGGTAATTGAATAATAAACTCAGTCCCCCGTCCGACTGGGTCATCCGGGCGGGCATCTCCCTTCTTCGTCTCCACTTTCAGTTCTCCCCCATGTGCCTTAATTATATCATAGCTCATGCTCAATCCCAATCCGGTACCTTGTCCGGCTGGTTTGGTGGTAAAGAAGGGCTGGAATATTTTGTCCAAAATTTCCTTGGGAATACCCGGGCCGTTGTCTTTGACGCTGATCTCAATCCCCCCTTGATTCCCCCGGAGGGGGGAAATGCGCTTGGTACTCACCCAGACCGTGGGTTTATAATCCGAATTTGAACGCTCCTTTGCTGATGCTTCCGTTACGGCATAAAATGCATTAGTGATCAAGTTTAGGACCACTCTGCCTATGTCCTGGGGCACTATTTTGACTTTGCCTATTGATTCGTCAAAAGCTGTTTCCATGGTTGCATTGAAGGACTTGTCCTTGGCGCGGAGGCCGTGATAGGCAAGTCGGAAATATTCGTCACAGAGGGCGTTGATGTCCGTGGGTTCTTTGGTGCCGCTACTGCTACGGCTGTGCTGTAACATTCCTTTTACTATGGAATCTGCCCGTTTGCCGTGGAAACTTATTTTTTTCTCATTTTCGTTGATATCGCCAATTAAGTTCGATACCTCTTTCAGATTTCCCTTGGCCAGTTCTTCGCTCAATTCTGTGAGAAGTTCGGAGTTTACCTCGGAAAAATTATTGACAAAATTTAATGGGTTTTGAATCTCGTGCGCGATCCCGGCGGTGAGTTCCCCGAGCGAGGCCATTTTTTCGGATTGTATCAGTTGGGACTGGGTAGCTTTTAAATTCTCATGGGCAACCTCCAAATTATGGTACGCCTTTTCAATTTCCCTAGCCTGGGCGAGCTCTTTTTCTTGATTTTTCTCCCGTTCCCTTCGCATCAATCGTTGCCGCATTGTTCGATCAAAAATAAGAATCGACAGAACGATCAAGAGCGCATAGCAAACATAGGCCCACCAAGTACGCCACCATGGTGTTGCTATGGTGATGGGCAAGGTCAATCCGTTTTCGTTCCAAACCCCGTAGGCGTTGGAGGCACGAACCTTAAACGTATAATTTCCGGGATCTAGGTTGGTATAGGAGGCGTAGTTGCGGTTGTCGTATATCCAATCGGTATCGAACCCTTCCAGCATATGGGCATATTGGTTTTTCTGTGGATTGGCGTAGTGGAGGGCTGAAAACTCAAAACTGAGGTCGTTTTGGGTATAGCCCAGGTCCATTTGGTCCAACGTGGCCAGATTTTGTGTTATGGGGGATTCCTCGCCCATGGATCTAACTGATTTGTTGGAGATCAGAAAGTCAGAAAGGATTACTTGTGGAGGTACTTGGTTGGCCGAGATCTTGTCGAACTCGTTCAATCCATGGTCTCCCCCAAAATAGAACTTGCCATTGGATGACCGTACCCCACCTAAAGGAATAAAATTGTCGCCTCCCAGACCGTCTTGGGAGTTGTAATTGATAAAGGTTACCTTGTCAATTGTCTTACTGTTTACCATCTGGGACAGGCCGTTTTGGGTAGATATCCACAGCTCCCCGTTATCTCCAGGTACGATGGTGGACAGATAGTTGGTGGGCAACCCGTCCACCTCGGTATAATGGGTAAATTTCTCGGTTAGTGGATCAAACTTGTCCAGCCCCCCGTTGGTGGCGATCCATAGGGTACTGTCGTTGGCCAAATATAGGTCACTAATAAAATCGTTGCTTAGGGAGTTATTATTTCCAATCCTGTGGGAATAGGTCTTAACGGCGTGGGTTTTCCGATCCATTCGGTTAAATCCATCGCTATCCGTGGCAATCCAGACATATTTTGGACCGATTTCTATGTCCTGAATGTTGAATCCCTTGATGGCATCATCGACTTGTTTTTCTTCCAATAGCGATTCAATCGATTTCAAATTAGTTGGGTCGTCCAATGTAAAAAGTGCTATTCCATATAGACTGGTCGTAGTTGGGCCAGGGACGTTCCATTTTTCGAAACTGTGGCTATCGTCTGAAAAATAGCGAAGCGTATATTTTCCAGCTTTCAGTTTCACGGTGTCTATAAAAATGCGGTTTTTAATGCCCCCTCCGGCGTGGAAGGATTTGGTTATGTTGATCGATGACCAAATTGTATCCTTGGCGGAGTTTTCCAACCATCCATAATCGGCCATTGATGCCGCATCACCTTCCCCTACGGTAGCGACCAAATAGGTGCCGGCCTTGTGAATTTCTATCGATTGGGTTAGGTCCTGATTATCCGTTACTTTTTCGATAGCCACTACTTTTTGTTTCTTGGTTAGCCATTGGTTTATCTTATCCGTTAGGGACTGGGGGTAGGTTCGGGTCATTTTGCTCTGGATTCGGGTAAAATTTCCGGTCTCGGGCCTAAAAATGTTCAGTCCCCCATTGGTGCCGACCCAATAGTTGCCCTGATCATCCTTTTTAATGACCCGGACGGCATTGTTGGAAAGACTATTATTGGAAAGGGAATCGTACTCAAACCTGCGCACTTCCTTATAGTTGGGATCGAGCTCAATAAGGCCATCGCCCCAGGTGCCCAACCAGAGTCCGCCATCGGGATCTTCGGCGATGCCCCGTACCGCTCCCCCATAGGTATCATTTACAGCAGGGTAGTCTATATGTCGAAAAGTTTGCTTCTGTTCATCAAAAACATCAATCTTGCCTCCCCGGAGGCCTACATAGACGGTGCCGGGATGCACTTTGGATGCCAAAAGCCCAAAAACGGCATTTTTACCCATGGTCGTGGCATCCGTGGGATTGTTTTGGTAGAGTTTAAAAGGTTTGCTCAAAGGATTGTACTTAAACAGACCTCGATTAACGGTGCCAAACCAGAAGATACCGCTCTTATCAATGGCAAAGCGTGTCGTGATAACTTCGTAACCAAGATTTTTTATTTCTAAGCTTCCGGCAATTTTCATCTCCTGAAAACGGTCCGAGATACCATAGAACTTTAGGACGCCCCTATAGTTATTGGAAATCCACACGTTCCCGTCCTTATCCTGTCCTAAGCAGTTCCATTGGTTGAAGAAGTTTAGGGGGGCATCGTGGTATTCCTTGATGGTTTTTATGATTTCGGTCTGCGGATCGTATTTGTAGATTCCGTTGCGGGTTGTAATCCATATAATACCGGCAGTATCGGCAAAGAGGGCCGTAACCCCATTTTCGGAAGTTGTAAAGTCAATTGAATCTTCATTTTTGATGGTTACCGGCATAAAAGGACTTTCAGCATTTTTGGCGACCAGCAGGCCATGTATGGAACCCGTCCAAAGACGACCTTTATGGTCTTCGGCAAAGGAAGTGGTGAAGCCCGTTGCTGGCTGGATGCCGTCCTGATCGTTAATAAGGTATTCTGCAGGGTTCCATTGGTCGGCAATCGGATCATAACGCATAATTCCATGGCCGATCGTCGCGGCCCAAAACCTGTTTCCCCGATCCATAAAAAGGCCGAATGCCATGTTTGCGTTTCCGGTGGTATGGAACTGTTTGTTAAAATCGTAGTTGACAAAGCTATTTTTGTCCCGGTCGTATTTAGAAATGCCCAAATCCGTGGCTACCCAAATATTGTGGTCCGCATCTTCCAAAAGCCCATAACAATTGTTGTTGAGGAGGCTGTTGGGATTCTCGGGTTCGTTCTTAAAGGACTGAAACGAATAGCCGTCATATTTTTGTAGTCCGTTGGCAGTTGAGATCCAAAGGAGGCCGAAGCTATCCTGGAGAATGCCCAGTACCGAAGTGGCGGCAAGTCCGTCCACAATTGAGATATATTGGGGATCTATTTCTTGGGCCCGTACCGCTGGGCTTAGCAGGGAGAAGGACAGGAAAATCCCAAACCACAATGTTCCATTTAAGTTTTTAAGACCGATTTTTAGTTTTTTCATTGGTTTTGGTTTTTATTGATGTCTGGATCACGTAATTGTTTGCATCACTGATTAAAAGGATTACTCGGATTTCACTGATTTTTTCTAATTCAGACAGTGGGTATTTGAATGATAAATTCAGTTCCCCGTCCGACTGGGTCATCCGGGCGGGCATCTCCCACCATCGTCTCCACCTTCAACTCCCCTCCATGCGCCTTAATAATATCATACGCCAATGATAACCCTAACCCTGTTCCACTTCCAGTGGGCTTGGTGGTAAAGAAGGGCTGGAATATTTTATCCAAGATTTCTTTGGGAATGCCCGGGCCGTTGTCTTTGACGCTGATCTGGACCTCTCCCCCAGCCCCTCTCCCGGGGAGAGCGGAAATACGTTTTGTACTCAGCCAGATCGTGGGTTTATAGCCTGAATTTGCACTCTCCTTCGCCGAGGCTTCGGAGACCGCACTTCGACTTCGCTCAGTACATGCGTAAAATGCGTTGGTGATCAAGTTCAGGATTACCCTGCCGATATCCTGGGGCACTACGTTGACCATGGGAAGGGATCCGTCAAAATCGGTTTCCATGGCGGCGTTAAAGGATTTGTCCTTGGCCCGCAGGCCGTGGTAGGCCAGGCGCAGGTATTCGTCCGCCAGTTTGTTGATGTCCGCGGGTTCCTTGGTACCGCTACTGCTACGGCTGTGCTGGAGCATCCCTTTTACGATGCCGTCGGCCCGTTTGCCGTGATGGTTTATTTTTTCCAGGTTTTGTTTGATGTCCTTGGCGATAGCTTTCACTTCCTCAAGATCTCCCTTTTCGATTTCCTCGTTCATTTCGTCCACGAGTTCGTTGCTCACTTCGCTGAAATTATTGACGAAGTTCAATGGGTTTTGAATCTCGTGGGCGATGCCTGCCGTAGGTTCGCCCAACGAGGCCATTTTTTCGGATTGGATGAGTTGGGACTGGGTGGCCTTTAATTCGGCAAGGGTATTCTCCACGCTCTGTTTGGCATGTTCCAACTTGGTAAAATCCTCATACCGGGCATAGGCGATCGAAAAGGCTTTGGCCAGGGATTTTACCAGATCAATTTCGTCTTCGCTTAATGCAGCCACATTGCCAACATACAGCATCCCTTGGGGAAACGGTATAAAATGTAGGTCCAACGATTCAGGGGGCGCTTCGGAACCCTGATAGGTTTTCTGGTTTTGAACCTGCCCCTGTTCCATCATGGATCTTGTCCAGGCCATAAATTCTGTCTTGTTCCAATGTCGGTGATAGACCTTGTTTTTTCGCCAATATGGAACGGAGTTCGTAGTCAGTTCATTGGAATCGAAGGCCAGGTTCAACACTCCTAGGGAATGTCCGTTGGGAGCGGATAGATAGACCTCCACGGTTTCTTTCTCATCGTTAACGATGAATACGCCACAACGAATAAAAGGCACGTCCAAGGTAGTAAGTTCATTAAAAACCAATGGGGTAATGCGTTGTAGGTCTTCCGTAGACCGCATACTGGCAATTTCTCCCCGCACTCGGTCCAATGATGTCTGTTTGATGGCTTCCCTTGCTTGGGCCTCGGCATTTTGAAGGTCTAGGAAACGAGTGTATGATTGATCAAAAACTTGACCGAAGCGCACTATAACCTTATTATCGCCTTCCGAATAGGGTACAGAGGCATAGTTTGCAAGGATCAACATAATATTAGGATTGATAGCAATAGATCTTGCCATACCTTTACTCATAATATATTCATTGTCTTCTTTCGAAAAAACATTGGCACGGCTATCATTTTTGAGCAAATGCTCATGCCACTCATTATGCTCTTTTTGTGTTAATATATCCGCAAAAAAAGAAATGGATTTTTTTTGAGCCGCTTTTATATTGTTGAACATTGCTATATCGATATAAGGCACAACAAATCGCATAGGTTGCGTTATACCTTTTGCAGATGTCCAAAATTTATAAGTCTCCTCAATATTGCTATTTGCAAAGCTTACATGATTGAATCTAAATCCCAATGCAATTAGTTGTTCTGAAACCACTGTAATAACTTCCAATAGTTCCTCACTTTTATGCATGGCCATACTGCGGCTGCGCACCCGCTCCAAAGCGGCCTCGATCTTTGCCTCTCTAGCCTGTGATTCAGCTTTTTGGAGGTCGAGGAAGCGAGTATAGGTCTGTTCGAAGACTTTGGCAAAACGTTTAAAAATATCATGGGCTTCGTGACAAGGCTCAAGCGTAATAAACAAGAGATAACCATATTTAAAATAGGTTACATGATCTATTTGGCGTGCAGGGAATGTACCGCCGTTGGCTATCATTTCTTTTAAGGCATCGCCCATAATGGGAATAGTGCACAAGTATTCGTAGTGAGCAGCACAGGCTTCATCTGCAAACTCTTCAATAAACATGGTTTCGCCGCGCTGACCAGCTTCATAGTAGCGTAGGAACGTATTTTCTCTCGGCGTTTTATAGACGGGCAAAGTACCCTCTTGGGAACTAAACCATTCCGTAGATTTGCTATCACCATAAATATTAAAAGCACAACTCCTAGTTTGAATACCCAAAGCCCTCACTTGGGTGTCCAACAAAAAGGAAACCTCACCCAATTCATCGCTATGTTGCATGGCCATACTTCGGCTTCTTATTTTTTCCAAAGCCGCTTCAATTGCAAGTTCCCGGTTTTGGGCCTCTACGGCTTTGCGCTTTTGTTCCAGTTCCTCAATGGTTTCTTCGAGCAAAATAGCGGTGGTGCGCTTAACCTTTTCGGTGCGTTCTAGCTTAAATTCTGATATGGTCAAGGCTTTGTCGGCATCCTTTGCCGCCTTTGTGAGCACTGTTTTTACTTCGACTGTTAAATGGGTCGCCTTTTCAATAAAATCTAATATAGTTTGGAGGTTTTGATCCATTGATATTCGTTACTGGTTAAGATTTTGTCTTTTCAATCTTTCCCCTCCTGGGAGGGGTTAGGGGTGGGTTTTCGGTTTTGGTTCATTCTTTTTCCTTTAAAGCCACACAACAGGTGGTCAGATTGTGCAATTCCAGATTACCACCAGTGGCACGACCAAGTTCTGCATTGCTGAACATTCCTGCCATTGGGACGTTCCATACATCTTTGATGCCTTCGAGTTCTTCCGTCATCAATGGGCCCAAGGACAGGATTCTCCCGGCACAACTGAAAACAATGAGTGCATCTGCTTCTGGCATTTTGGTTTCCTTTAGATTTTTCACTCCTTTGATTACTTTTTCCATCACATCAAAATCTGGGGGAAGCGAAAAAAATACTTTCGAACCCTGTGGGACGGTTCCGCTGGTGTAAAAGGAACGGTCTGTCCAATCTACTACCATTGCCGTTCGCATCACGGGATCACCTTTTTCCCGTTGTAATTGTAACGGCAGATTGGCAGCTATTTCAAATAACAAATCTTTGTTTTCGGGTGTCACGTTTTCCAAACCACCGTACTTTGCGGTAATGTCCAAAACGGGAATATTATCTATCGTGTAAACGTGATTGCCTTCACTTTTGGTTACGGTTTTTTCGGTGCCAACAGCTTTCCAACCACAGGTCGCAATGCCGCTTACTGCTACTTTTTCTTCATTTATGGCAATGCAATCAATGCCAGCATTGCTTTCCTTTCCGTTTGTGAACACAATGGTTTCGGAAAATGAATAATCGTCGCCTGCACCACCACCAAAAGCATTCACGTTTTTGCCCACTACATCTTCAAAGCCTCGGAGCACTTCTTCGCCGTCTGCATTTGGATCGCTCAAACCTATTAAAAGGGCAGGTTTTGTGAATTTTTCCTTTGATTTTTTTGCAATGCCTTTTGCAACTTCACGGTAGTTTTTATTGGGATATTCTTCTAAATAAATTTGAAAAAAATCTTTGTTCATATCTAGCAACAGGTTAGCAGCTGAACCCTTTTGAGGATCTTCATCGATAAATTCGCCGTGGGTGGTACACCCAAAGATGGCAATGCCTTGCTCATCCAATAGTTTGGCAATTGCGGTACGGTCTTGCGCAACGGAAATGAAGGCAATGGCAAGGGTAGGGGAAAAGCCATCGGCCATACTTTGCTCTAATTCTACAGCGATTTCTGAGGTGGATTTTCCTTTGATCGATTTTGCTTTCACGGGTTAATTATTTGGTTTGGTTAATGATAGATTTAGTTCCTCACTATTCTTGTGAGCCTGACTAAAGCGCATAGCCGGAATTGGTAAATTCAGATTGCAAAGTCATTGTAGGTTATGAGATAATGGTAAAATAAGGGGAAGGTTGTTAAAGTTACTAAAATCCTAAGGTTATGGGTTTATTCCTAAGGGAATTTTTCATCTACTTTCATCCTTGTCCTTGTTATTGGAAGTTGTTGAGATCTTACAAATAACTCAACCACCATTTGTCCTTGTTGTTGGCCTTGTAGGCCATATATTTTTTACAGAAAGGATAAAGGAGCAATATCACCCCTATCCACACAAAATACACCACGAAAAGTGGATAGCCGTAGGTCGCCAGGTCTTGGCCCATAAAACTTTTTGCGGTCAAGATCATATCCTGCCAATTGCCACCAAAAGCCATCATCCCCGCAATCGCCAAAATATGAATCACAAAGACATGCAAGAAATAATAAAACAGAGGCACCCTGCCGAAGACCAAAAAGAAATCCGTATACTTATTTTTAATGTTTTCAATGGTGTGCAAAAAGAGGAGCGAAGGCCCTAGCGTAACGCACAGATATAACAATGAAGGCGGGTATTTGGTGACATTAAAAAATGAAATTACGGATTTGGCCCAAGTATCTTGAACGGTCCAAGGCACCAAATCGCCATATATATTACTTCCCCTTAGGACCAAAAACAAGGCGAGTGCCCCAAACCCCAATTGCAAGAGCCATTTTTTTCTTATGGTTGGATCAAAATCCTTTTTATAAAAGGTGCCAAAACAATATCCAAGAGCCATTACCCCAATCCATGGAATAAGTGGATATTGAATGAGGAACGAAGAATTTGGTCCAAAAACCAACATATTCTGTTGGTGCAAAAGATACCATATAACCGCTTGGAAACTTTGGCCCTGCATTACGATACCATCCAACAGATTGTGGCCGGCGACAAGAATAATTCCGAAGACGAGAATGGCTTTTTTAGGCAAAAGAATCAAAAATGATAAACAAACCATGCTAATACCAATGGCCCAGATAACCTGGACCACAGGAAAACTATAGGTAAGATCAAACGTCCAGATGAGGTTGTTTACCACCAATTCCAAAATAATAAGCCAAATTCCCCGCGTCAATAGAAATTTAAAAAGCTCGGGCTTGGTCTTTTTGCTACCGTATAAAAAGGCGGATGTTCCTGCCAAGAATATGAACACCGGCGCACAATAATGCGTAATAAAACGGGTGAAAAACAGCATTGGGGTGGTAGTTTCCAAATTTGTCGGGTCGTTAAAGAACGAACCGAAATGAAAATAATCCCTTACGTGATCCAAGGCCATGATGACCATGACGACACCCCTTAAGATGTCTATAGATTCTATTCGGTTGGTTTTTGGTATCATTGATTATATGATGGTTAATTGTTCATAATTCTGAATTTTTAGAAATCGTCACCATCCACATCCTTAATAAATTTTATCAGTCCGGCGAAATAGGTTTGTGGGTCATCATATTGGGAAATATGGCCCGCATTCACTGTCAAACTTCTCCCATGTTGTACTTGGGTGCCCATCCATTCCATATACTTGGGATCCATGGTGTCGTATTTGCCTCCGATCATCAATGTTGGGACGGTCAATTCTTTTAACCTATCGGAAACATACCAACCTTTTAATGTGGCATTTCCTGTCACCCCAAATTCGCTATAGCCTTGCATGTAGATATAGATATTTGGGTTGAGGTGGTTAAAGGCCCGGCTGACGAATTCTGGCCATTGGTTTAGGGGTTTTCTTAAAATGTGCTCGGTATAGTAATAATTCGTGACCAACTCTGTATATTTTGGATTGGCAAAATCACCTTTTGCTTCAAAATCCTTGATTTCCTTATAAACATCTGGAGGTAGTTGGGCACCCAATACTTCGGCATATTTTTCGTATTCGGGAATGCTCGCCATCATATTGGAAATGATCAATCCTTTTATATTGTCCTGATACTTCAACGCGTATTCCATCGCCAAAATTCCGCCCCAAGATTGTCCGAGTAAATAGAAGTTGTCCTTGTTGAGGTTTAGGGCTTTCCGAACCTGTTCCACTTCTTCGACAAAATGGGGAATCGTCCAAAGGGTGGAATCATTGGGCTTGTCGCTGTAATAGGAATCGAGCTGGTCATAATAGATGTATTCGATTTCTGCATTGGGCAGATAACCGTCAAAATTTTCAAAGGCTTCATGCGTACCACCGGGACCTCCGTGAAGCAGCAAAACCTTCATTTTGGGATTGTTGCCCACCCGTTTTGTCCAGACGTTGAAGGTACCTTTGGGAGTTTCAATCGGAATCATCTTGATGCCCCCCGTTATTTGGTCATCGCTATTGGAATAATCGAAATAGGTGGATTTGCAATCGGTTTTGGTTGTTGTTTTTCTTGGCAACTTAAAAGTAGCACTGCGGAAATTATCAGAAAGTAAATTGTGCTTTTCATAATTGGTTGGTTTTAGTTGATTTATACTGGCAAAGTAATTGCTTGCTGTTTGGCAATGACACCTTGCAGAATTTTTATGTTAGTTGGTTTCATTCGCTTTCAATACCCTTAACAGATTTCCGCCTAGGATTTTATCGATATCTTTTTCGCTGTATCCCTTTTCAACCAAAGCTTTTGTGATCAAAGAATAGTCGGTAACATCATCCAATTGTTGCGGGGTGAGAATGATACCGTCAAAGTCGGATCCCAATCCTACATAGTCGGCCCCGACCAATTTTACGATATAGTCAATCTGGTCAATGAGCATGGATAGGGGGGGACGAAATCCTTTTGTTTCCTGGTTATACTTCTTATATAGATAATCCAATGCATAAAAGCCATCCATACCTGTATTTAGGAGCGAATCAGTTTCCGTAGCATGCCTTTCCAAAAAAGCGGCCTCTTTTTTGTCGAAGCTGGGATCGATAAAGCCAGGGTGAAAATTGATCTGAATAACTCCGCCATTTTTAGCAATGGCCCTTATTTGATCATCCTTCAAATTGCGGCGGTTGTTTACCAAGGCGTACACCGAGCTATGCGATGCTATGATAGGCTTTGTGGTTATCTGGATTACGTCCCAAAAAGTTTGATCGCCTACATGGCTCACATCTACCATCATGCCAAGAGCGTTCATTTTTTGGACAACCTGTCGACCAAATTCCGTAAGTCCTTTTTTCCCTTCGGAGTTTAGGACCACTTGTTTGTTCTGTCCATCTTCGGAGAGGCCGGGGGACTCGTTTGCCGCGCTAGTGGCCCACGAGGGGGCAACATTGTGGGTAAGGGTTAAATATCTGGCACCACGCTTATATAGCGCATCTAATTTGTTCAGGTCATCTTCTATCATATGGCCGCCTTCTACACCAAACATAGCCGCTATCTTATTTTGCCCAACGGCCTTAAGCAATTCGGCATAATTGGTTACTTTGCTTATTTTATCGGGATTGCGCGCTATCACGGCATCCAAGGTGTCCATTTCTTTGTTGGCGAATGCAAAGGGATCTTTTATACCACCATCACAATACACGGAAAAGATCTGCACATCTACCCCGCCTTTTTTTAACCTTGCAAGATCGCTATGGGTTTTGCCGGTTAGGTCACTGTCGATTATGACACCTGTTTCCACCGCTTTCATCAATATATCGTTGTGGGTATCTACCACAATGGCGTTTTGGTGGATTTCCTGATAGGTTTGGGCGCTAAGTTGAAGAATCGCAATATTAGCGAGTAGTAGCAGTTTAATTTTCATTTTTGTCATTTTTGGTCCTTCTTCATTCGAAATATTTTTATCATAATCTCTAACTTTTCCCCTTAAAGGAGGGGTTAGGGGTGGGTTCGTTTTGGAAGGAATTCGTTTGCACCAATCAAAACCCCGATCACCACCCTCATAATTTCACCAATGGCGTATTTGAGGTATTTTGTGGTTTTGCCTTGGTTGAGCATATTTTTTCTAATGGTTTTAAAGATTTTAATCATGGCTTTGTTTGTTAGAAAGCTTTTTAATTTCTGATATTTTTTCTAAAGCTAATTCTATATTTCGCACAGAACCATATCTATTATCCTTATAAATTTTGAAAAAAGTAATTGTTGATGGATTTTCAAAGAATGCTTTTGAATCTATAGGCGTGCAATACTCACGATATTTAAAATCTGAAAAATCTTGTTTTACTATTGGGATCCAATCTATTCTAAATGATTCACTTACATCGTTAAGTGCCTGATAAACACCATATAAAATTTCATCGTAATACGATATTAATGCCAATTGGAGTTCATTATCAGAAATAGTCTCTATACCTTTTGATTTTAATACCTCAAAGGCGCTTGATTGTGATTTAAATCTTTCAAAAGAAATAATTTTCCCCATCCAATTGTTTAAACTATCACCATAGTTTCCCGAAGCAACTTGTTCTATTAACCGATTTGTTAATACGTTGGCTTCCTTTGCTTTAATTAATTCATTTGATAAAGCAATGGAATCATTTTTTAAATTTTGATTAATTAAAAGCAGGATTTCTTGTTCATACTTATGATTCTTTCGAGCATCATTCCAATTGTTAATTTGTAAAGCAATCAAAATACCAATCACGACCAGCACAATCTCACCGACAGCGTATTTGAGATAATTGGTTGTTTTCCCTTCTGCGAGAAGGTTTTTACGGATATTTCTAAAGAGTTTTATCATAGTAATTTAGTTTTCCTCCTTGCCCGACTTCGTCATTCTGGCGGGTTGGGAGGAGCTAGGGGTGGGTTTTGGAGGCGCTTTGTCATTTTAAATTTAAAGAAAGGCGGGAATCTGTTCCAATTTTGCATTCATTTCCTCGCGTAGGCGGGAATCTGTTCCGGCATTGTGTTCATTTCCCCGCGAACGCGGGAATCCCATTACCAGATCGATCTCAATGATTTATTCGTTAAAGCACATAAGGGAAAAAAGGAATTACTGAAAATTTATAACCTTTTGCTTCCCAAAGAACAAACCAAGGCTGAAAGTGAAATAGCCATTTAGATATCTACCTGCGCTGAAATTGTAACGGGTTCCAACACGGTGTGTTTGTTTTTTAATTCCTGGGTATTTGGATCCGCCAGAATGGTTTGTAATTTTTCCATGTCCGTTACTTCAAATACGATCACTATCGAATTGGGATCATCGGTATCCTGAAAGGTTTTAAAACTCGAAACCGCAGGGGCAAATATTCTTACCCTGTCTTGATGGCCCTTGAGCCAAGTGTCAAAATCGCCTACTTTGTGGCGCCCTACTACTGTTGTTGTCATTGTATTTTGATTTGAATTGTTATTGCCTACTCTATTCGGTTTTCGGCTACTCCGTGATATATTTTAGCATTGCATTCCTGTTTATGTCTGTCCATACATTTAAGTATCCGCGCTAGAAAGTTTGAGAACGAGGCTTTGGAAATTTTTGCAATTGATCTGATCGATTTTTCTCTTGTTGATGATATTTTCCAGGTGGTCTCATATATTTTAATTTCCTTGTCGATGTTGCTTTTTTAAGCGAATGTTGTTGAGAAGCTCCACAAGGCGATCACAAATAATAGTTTTGTAGTTTTTTTCATGATTGAATTTTTATATCGGATTTAAGATTTTAAAAGTTGGTAATCGTTTTCAAAAAGGAGGGCTATTGGCGGTGATACTTTCATTTCTCTCGCGGTAACACCGCAGTCTTCAAGAATGGGTTTTAAGTCTTGTGCCTTTTTGTTTTTCCAAATGGCTGCTTTGGTATAACCTATGGCACACACTTGGCTGTTTTGCGAAAAAATTTGCCTGTGGTAAAACCATTTATCGTCCCAACCTTCGAGGGCCAGCGTAATGGTAAATGTTGATCCTATTTTCAACGGTTTTTTGTAGATGATTTTTTGGGAACCCAGCACAGGAAACATTCCCTTTTTGATGGTATTTTCATAGAGTGACGAGCGAAATAGTTTTTCTAGCCGGATAAAGTCCATATAATATAAATACCTTGAATTGGCCATATAGTGCAGGCTATCGCAATCCAGGATATTGACCCTGTGTTTTCTGATCAGGTCGGTTGTTACATCTAACTTCTTCCAAAAAAGCTTGGAACCAATATATAGGTAGAGGATATGTAGCCAGTAATAAATCATTTATATAGCTGCTCTTTTTTTATCACATCGAATAGAAAAACTTTTCGCTTACAATTTTCCCAACCTTGACCTCATACACGGCTAATTCTTCAAGATAGTAAGCACTTCCGTCCATTCGGGCGGCATCAAAGGTCATTTTGGTGGTAAAATGGTTGCCCGCAACGATCGGGTCGCTCACCGTGCTGCTGTGCATGGTTTTGATGTTGGCCAGCCAATCCACATTCTTTTTGGTTACAGCTTCTTTTCCTTTTGAAACCACATCCATATTGGGCACTCAAGGCATTTCTGTACTTACAATGTTCGGTGCATAAAGTTCTTTTAGAGCTTCTACGTTTTTTTCTTTTCGGAAAAGGGCTATGAGCCTATCTGCTACTTGTTGTGTTGTCATCATTTATTGATTTTAGTTGATTTTTAATGCCAGATTCCTTAATTGTAGCTTTTTTTATACGGTTAAAACCCCAATACGCCAAAGATGCCAAAGCAATAAATATGGCGACGCTTAACATCTCCGCCAATTTTAAATGATAAAGGAATATTAGGCAGATGACGATTGATAATATAGGCACCATAATTCCTCCGGGAATGGTGAATCCTTTGGTTCTCATTTCGGGCATCTTCCTGAATTTGAGCACGGCCAATGAGACGGTGGCGTAACCCAAAAGTGCTCCTGCAACGCTAAACACTGCAAGCGTTCTAAAGCCACCGGATACGGCAAAGAGAAAACCTAGTGTGGAAAAACCCATTATAGCAACATAAGGGGTTGCGAACTTTTTATGTATTTTTTGAAATGCTTTTATGGGCAATACGCCGTCTCGGGATACGGCGAACAAGCTTCTAGGGGTATTCAAAGTCTGGCCGCTAACATTGCCGAACATGGAGATTGCCGTGCCCAGCAAGATAAAGGTAAACCCAATAGGACCAAAAACTACTTGTCCGGCGACCGCAAGCGGAGAAGCCATATCGGGAGAAAGACGACTGCCCAAAACTCCTTGGGCAACGGTTTGAATTGCGATATAAAAGAGTATCAAAAAAACAATGCTTATAATGACCGCTCGCGGTACGGTACGTTCGGGATGTTTTATTTCCCCGCCAACGATAAGCCCTGTGGGTCCACCGGTAAATGCAAAAAACAGAATAAGGGAGGCCTCCCCAACATGTTGTAAACTGGGTGTGGCAGTCCATTTTAGGTTGTCCGTATCTATAAAGAAAATACCTACGACGATAAACAAAGCCAATGGTAGTAGTTTGGCTATGGTATTGAATTTCACAAGTCCAACCCCTTGTTTTACGCCCAAAATATTAATTATCGCAAAACCAAAAAAAAGCAATACCAAAAAAGCAAATTTAATCGTATAGGAATGAAACACGGGAAAAACAACAGCCAAAGTATCGACCAGAGCGTTGGCTACGGCAGCTATTGCGCAGATTCTCGCGATAAATCCGATCAAAAACACCAAAAACCCGGGATATTTTCCAAATGCGGCTACCACATAGGTATAACCACCACCAGAAGAGGTTGTTTTACTTCCTATTTCGGCATAACAAAGCATTATAAGAAGCACTAGCAGTCCGCAAAAGGCATAAGCAATGATGGAAGCCGGACCTAAAATACCCGTTATAATGGCAGGCAATACAAAAATACCGGAGCCTATGATTATGTTAATCATATTGGCAGAAAGGCCCCAAATTCCGATTTCCCTTTTTAAGCCTTCGTCTTGGTTGTTCATATTTGCTGATTGTCGTTTTATTTAGGTATTGACCAGGACCCTATCTATTTCCTGGAGTTCAAATGATTCCAATGATTTACGGTGTTTTATTAGGTTTATCTTTCGGTAAATAAAGATTGCAAGGAAGGGTAAGGTTATCCCTATCAGCAGAACTTGTTTCCAGGGCAAACTGTCTTTTAGGTAACCGAAAGCCCAGGCCCCGAGGGCTATTCCTAGATTGTTCAAAGTCATATATAGGGTAAATTGGCTGGCAGAAATTTTCCGCCAGGATAATTTCATGGCTAAGGCCATAACGGCAATGGTCAATAGGGTGGACATAAGATAGAATAGAATAACAAAACTGTAAACGAACTTAATATTGGTCCATCCGCCGGAAAACCATCCAAATAAACCAATCGTGGCCGTTAAGATCAGGAGTAAAGCGTTAATCATTTTCCGGGTGCCTAAAAGGTCTATAATAGCTCCGCCGGCAAACATTCCAAAGCAGCCGCCTATAATGGTTGCAGCTGAATAGACATGTGAATAATCGGTGTTGGTCCAATTTAATTGCTGTACGGTAAAGATGGGTAAAAGGGTATCTATAAAGCCCGAAAGGATGCCGGTAAGTAGCATACCCAGACCAAGCAGTAAGCTAGCTGGCAGCACCATCGCCTTTATCATGCTTTTTAATAGGGGTGCCCATGCTGTCAATTGAGCATTTGCAGAGGCCTCTGACGGACTCCCTGCCATCCAGGGAAGCAGTTTTTCGCCTGGTCGCTCCCTAACACCCACGGGTACCAGAATGAGGATAGCCACGATAAGAGCCAGGGATGAAATGGCATTGGTAAACCCCACTATATTGATTAGTGCAGTGCCAATAATCAAGGATAGTGATTGACCGATAATCCTTGACCCCCACATGACGCCATTGGCCCTAGCCTGTTGGTTTAGCGGAATGATATCCACGGCCATTCCATCAATTGCAATATCTTGAATGGCGCCAAAAAAACTAACAGCAAACCCAACGGCCATAAGACCGCTTAAATTGTTTAAAGGGTCGTTCACAAAACCTATGGCCAAAAAACAGAAAATAAGCCCTAATTGTCCCACAATGATCCACGGGCGCTTACGGCCCATGGACAGCCAGGTATAGCGGTCCATAATGGGTGCCATAACGATTTTAAAACTCCAAGGTAAAATAACGATTCCTGCATAGGTAGCTATCTCCATGGGCGTTTTTCCATTTGCGGCCAGCCAAGCCGGAATCGCATAAAATATAATACCAATGGGGATGCCTTCGGATACGTACAAAGCCGCAAATGTTAGATAACGCAGTGTGGCATTTTCAGAAAGAAAACTAGTTCGCTTTAGTTGGTCTATTTCTTTTTGAGTTTCTGATAGTGGCATTTATGTTTATTTTGTGTATGATTTTTATTTTTCCACACCATTCTTTAATTGCCGACTGTATTCTTCGGCATTTAAAGTGCCAATTGATTCTTTTATCAAGCCCTTTTCATCCAGTTGCCAAAGTTCAAAACCTTTTATGTTCACTTTTTTGCCCGTGCCCATTGGCCCGGTGTTGGTCCCGATCAAGGTCCAATGAAATTCCACCAAGTTATGTCCCTCAATCGTCCTTGACTACGTTGGCATTCTTACCCAATGGTACTTGGACCATTATCAATGGGAAAACAAGGCAAATTGGAGAATAAGGTTTTATGTTAAATTTCATCTTGTTATTTTATACAGTGCACCTTCGGGGGAAGTTTCCGAGTTTTCGGTCAATCCCATTACATAGAGTTCGTTGTTTTCATCGGCCCCTAAGGCACAGATCAAAAATGGGCCATCTGGTTTGTTCCGTATGTTCAAATGCTGTCTTGTCCACCGCCCGTCCTTTTCTTCTGTAAGCGTAAAAAGGTTGCCATTGAAGTCACCAAAAAGATACTTGTCCTTCAAATGGGGGATTTGCTTTCCGTTGTAATTGTACCCACCTATAATGCAAATACCCTCCATGTGTGAATTGGCGTTGATAGGGGCTGTAAATACCATATTATCCTGTGACGGATCCGTTTTGTAAATACTATCGCCCTCCATATTTGGCCAACCATAATTTCCTCCCTTCGATATTATATCTACTTCTTCCTGTTTGCTTTCCCCCACATCCGCGCCAATAAGCCGTTTTGTTTTGGAATCAAATGAAAAGCGCCACATTTTACGAAGGCCGGAGGCCCATATTTCAGGTCTTTTATTGGGCATTCCCGCATATGGGTTATCCGGGGGGATACCATAGGGAGATTTTTTTACATCGATCCGCAACATTTTCCCTTCCAAGTAATTTAGGTCCTGCGCATGGTGAACATAGGTACTGTCGTTAAAGGCGTCATCGCCAACATTTATATATAGATAGCCATCCGGGCCAAAGGCCATACCACCTCCATTGGCAAAAATTCTGCTACCTTCTATTTCGAGTACGCGGACTTCACTATTAACATCTGCCATATCTGGGTCCATATCGCTTTGTTTAAATTCCGAGACCACCAATTTTGTAGGATTGGCGGCTATGGAGGTGGCTGCATTATAGCTCACGTAAAATTTATGGTCGGCGACATAATTTGGTGAAAAAGCCACACTGTTGATTGTACCCAAGGGGTTTAAGGCCGAATGCTCCCCAGGTGGGGTAAGATTTAAAAATGGGGTTGACAAAAGGGAATCGTTTTTTAGGATACGGATCTTGCCCCCGTGCTCTGTGATGAACATGCGGTGCGTACCATCCTTGGGCATGTCTAATTGAACAGGGCCAGACACGGCATTGGAAATTAATTGCAGCCCAATGTCCGATGATTCCACAATGGCCAATACCTCTTTTTCCGAGGATTTTGGTTGAGCTCTTTTGCAAGCAAATAGTCCGAGGATCATGGCCGTAAATAGGAAGAAACTTAGTTTGGTTTTCATTGTTAGTTTTTATTTTTTCCCGCGAAGGCGGGAATCTCATGATAATGGTGATTTAACAGACTCTAATTCGCAATCCCCTCAACAATACAAATGGCAGGTGTCACAGGGATTATTCGGTTTAATTTTAGTCCGGCGGGTGAAAAAACATCCTCGAACTGCTCCTCTGTCCGTTCCTTTCCATTGATCATAAGCATGGTAAGGTCCAACCATTTAAAGGGGTGCGGGTCGTTACCAGGGGGAATCACAGCCTCCACGACCAAAACCTTTCCGCCCGGATTCATGGCATTTCTGCAATTGGTCAGAATAGAAACCGCATCCTCATCGCTCCAATCATGGATGATGTGCCTAAGGATATAGGCATCGCCCCCATTGGGTACGGATTCGAAAAAATTTCCGGCTATAAGCTGACAACGGTCGCTAAGTTTACTGGCCGAAATATTTGCTCTGGATCGTTGGATCACTTCGGGCAAATCGAACAATATGCCCTTTGTATCAGGATTTTTGTTCAATACGGCCGAGATGACCTCGCCGTTTCCGCCCCCGACATCAACTACGGTCTTGAAAACCGAAAAATCGTAATTCTGGACCATGGGTTGCGTTTCACCCCCATGAATATCGGTCATCATACGATCGAAGATTTTACCTTCTTCGGGATGCTTTTGGAGATATTCAAACGGTGGGGCACCTAGGGCCTTAACCCAACCGCCGCCTCCATGCTGTACACAGAACAAGAACTCGTTGTAGGTTTTATAGAACAAACTGCCTGCGGATAGTGCCATGGCCTTGGTACTGTTGGGACTGTCCTCCTGTAGACATTCCGCCAAGGGAGTCAGCGTAAATTTTCCATTTTCGATTTCCTTGAATATCCCGTTGCTCGCCAAGGCGCGAAGTAGCCGAAAAATGGATTCCCCGTGGGCTCCGGTTCGCCGTTCCAGTTCGGAACTGTCCATCGGGCCATATTCGCCCAGTAGGTCGGCAATGTTGAGTTTTGCGGCAACATGTATCGCTTTGGTAGTTACATAGCCAAAAATCATTTGGCTCATTGCAATTTGGGGTGGAAGATTGTTGTCCATGACGTATGTTTTATAGTTCTATTACTATTTTCAGGAATTACTTCAATTATTATACTTCACTTATTTTCTTGGCCTTGCTTATCGTTATACGCTTATTTGTTTTTGCCAAAGGCATGGTGATAAGCGCATGGCGAAAGGCATATAGCCCAATTACTTGATGGCGATCGCCGCGCTCGAAGGTCCGGCCAACGGCAGAATGCTTGTCGAAGTGAATCCTGCTTCTTTGGTAAGCTCCTCAAAATCAGCAGTCGAAAAATCGTAACCTTCCGGCGTTTCAATAAGCATGTTAAGGGACATCAGCAAGCCAAAGGTATTTTTGCTTCGATTTGCGTCAATTATATTTTCAATAACCACGAACGCTCCCCCCTTGGGCAGGGCATCGTATGCTTTTGCAATGAGCATCTTTTTGTCCTTGGTGCCCCAATCGTGTAATATTTGCCCCATGGTGATTACATCGGCTTTTGGGAATTTATCCGTAAAAAAGTCTCCGGAAACTACGTTTACCTTATTGCCGAGTCCCATTGCGTCCAAATTTTCTTGGGCGATTGGCGTTACGGGTCGCAGGTCAAAGCTGGTGCATTTCATGTGTCCGTTGTTTAGGACTACTTGGGCCGAAAGGGCACCGCCCGAACCTCCAATATCGCAGAGCGTTTTATATTTTGAAAAATCGAATTGTTTGGAAAAGGCTATGAAATTGCCCATTTGTACACCCGTCATAGCCCTGATGAATTCCCGTAGCCTTGCAGAGTCGGCATAGATGGCATCAAAAGTGGATTCGCCATTATTTTTGGCTTCATTTTGGGGCAATCCTGTTTTTAGGCCTGTCTCTAAATCATTCCAAAAGGGATACAGGCGATTGTTAGCCATTTCCAGGATTCCGCCCATATAACTTGGCTTGTTTTTATCCAAGAATAGGTCACTGTCCGCTGCATTGCTGTAGACCGAGCTTTCCTTGATCCCCGTTCGGTTTAGAAATCCTAGAGCCACCAGGGCGTCCAGAAAATCGTAAAGGCTTCTGGGATGTAGCCCAAGTTCTTTTTGGATATCCGTTCCGGAACGCGGGCTTGTTCCCAAAAGGGTAAACAGCCCCATTTTGTTGGCCGTTAGCAATGTTTTTGATGCAAAGAATCCAGTTCCGACCTGCATAATCTTGGAGGGATCCACTTGTGTTTTTGTTTCCATAGTGTTTGTATTTTATTCCCGCGAAGGCGGGAATCTGTTTCAGTTTTAGGTTCATTTCCCTCGCGAAGGCGGGAATCTGTTTAAATTTTTGCGTTCATTTCCCCGCGAAGGCGGGAATCTTGTTATTAAATTGATTTAGATTATTCGTTACGCTCTTCCCACCGTTTATAGGAAGCTGCCAAAAATGCCATTCCTTTTTCCTCATACTCTTTGGAATACACCGTAAAATGAACCCCAGGGTAATACTCGAATTATTACTTTTCGAGATTTTCCAATGATCTCACTACTCCTTTTTCCCTAAATTCTTGCGTCAAAAAATAAATCGCGATAACGATGGCGATAAAAATGAGGGTGGACAGAACTTCCCATTTGCCTAAACCCGTAAGCAGCCATATAATAGCTGCAATACCGATTAAGGGAATAATTAATCCACCTGGCATTCTGAAAGTTTTTTCAGAATCGTCCTGTTTCTTTGTTCTTAATATAAGGGTCGCTAAAATGACCGTGAGGTATATAATCAGTATTGAAGCACTGGCCAATACCGCCAGTTGTTGGAATCCCCCGAGAACGGAAAAAATAAAAATTAACGCACCATAGGCAGTAACGGCCATATAGGGCGTGGCAAATTCAGGATGCACCTTGCCGAGGAACTTTGGGAACAGTCCATCCTTGGCCCCGGCAAATAGCAATCTTGGGGTAGCCAATAAATCACCGCATATGGAGGTAAAGCAGGAAAATGCTGCAGTCAACAATAAGATAGTCCCGCCAATAGGCCCTACTATTTCTACAGCTACGGCTGCCAACGGGGCATCTTTAACTGCTGCGATTTGCCCCCCTAACACCCCTTGGGCGACTATTTGTAGGGACAAATAAATAACAAGCAATAAAACACCGCCAAGAAGGATACCCTTGGGAATGATACGTTTTGGATTTTTAATTTCCCCACTAACATTAAGGGCCGATTCAAAACCGGCAAAGGCAAAAAACAAAACCAATGCGGTTTCCCCAAATGAGGTTATGGACGGCAAATGTTCCCAATGCAGGTTGACAGATTTTATATGGGCGAAACCAAAAAGGATGATGCCTATTAGAGGCAATAATTTTACGACTGTCACTAGTTTTATAAACGCCATGCCTTGTTTGGCACTTCTTATATTTAACAATACCATGAAGCTCATCAGCATAAAGAATAATAGGGCACGCACCCAAGGGTTTAAGAAAACCGGGAAAATGACCGCCATGGAATCGGCAATAATATTCAAGAGCGCGGCACCGCTCAACATGCTCCATCCAAAAAAGAGCATCCAGTTAATTATAAATCCCGGCAGTTTTCCAAAGACTGTTGTTACGTAGGCATATGTGCCCCCTGTTGATGTAATACGACTTCCGATTTCTGCATAGCAAAGCATGATAGCTGCTAGCATTAAGGCGCAAAAAACATAACTGAATATGCCAAATGCCCCTAGTTGAATTCCAACAATGGCGGGCAATACAAAAATGCCCGCCCCGATGGTGTAATTAACAATGGTAAGGGCCACTCCGGGCACACCGATTACCCGTTTTAATCCTTCATCTGTTGTTGGTGCTATCATAGTTTGTTGTGAATCATATTGTGGCTTTTCAGTTTGGTCCTTTTAAATTGGTTTATGTTTTTTAGTCTTGGTTCATGGCTCTTGTTTCTTACCTTTTCACGGTTTATTCCACAGCCCCCACCAAAAGCGATACACCTCCCGTGGCAAAATTGGCCAGGTCGGCTGCAACGGCCACCCCAGCGGGCGAACCCATCGTTGCCTGCATGGCCTCGGGACTGGAAAACCAAAATTCCGCCATCCGGTAGTAGGCGGGTTTGCCTCCATCGGGGGCACCGGAAAATTTGGTGAGTTCCAGTTTTTCATAACCCGTCAATTTTGCAGCCTTGGGCATATGGGAGTTGCTGTAATAATCTTCAAAAGTTGCCGCATCCGTTGGATGGCCATAAAGGGCTGTTAATTTGATCATATTTATTGCTTTATCGTTAGTTTCTCTTTTCTAGCATTTAGGCCAAACGTATTTTCTACGGCTTCGTACCAATCCGTATCGTTGGCGGCGTTCCAATCTACCCATTCCTCGTCCGTCATAGATACCCGCCAATCCAGAAATGGCTGTGCATCTGGTCCAACCGGGTGACGCAATTTCCAGGTTTGGCTATCCGAGATTTCCAAAATTTTGTCCGCGACCAGTGTCGGTGGGGTCGGGGTTTCCAGCGAAGCGGCAAACAGTCCCGCAAAGCGCTTGGAATTTGGATAGATAGATTTACCACTAACGGCAATATCCTCGGCCATTTGGGTCTGGATAATACCGGGCTCCACAATGGCCACACGAATATTAAAGGGTTTTACTTCTTGTGCCAGGGCTTCGCTCACGGCTTCCAGCGCAAATTTGCTTGCAGCATATGCCCCAAGAGGGCTACTGCAAACATGTCCGGCAACAGATGCAATATTTATGATACACCCATTCTTGTTTTTGCGCATCTCCGGCAACACGCTTTTTATACATCGCAGAACACCAAAATAATTGGTCTCCATAATGGCTTTGAAATCGGTCATTTTTATTTCTTCAATGGAACCGTGACGCTCAATGCCTGCATTGTTTACGAGTACGTCAAGGGTACCGATTTCATCTAGGATTAGGCCGATACCTTTCTTGACCGATTCATCGGAGTCCACATCCATGGCGGAAATGGTAATGGCCAAGGACTCGTCGGCAATTTTTTGTTTGAGTTGACGGGCCTTATCCGGATTTCGCATGGTGGCGAATACTTTATACCCTGCACGCCCAAAGGCAAGTGCCGTTTCAAGGCCAATGCCTTTGCTTGTTCCTGTAATCAATACGGTTTTCATTTTATGTTTTTATTAGTTTATTCTGCTTTATGTACTTCCAATTCTATTTCAATCATAAATTCGGGCAATGCCAGTTCCTTCACCCCTAGCCAAGACCCTGTTGGGAAATGCTTTGTGTATATTTCATTTCGGTAAGCGGCCACCTCTAGAAACTTGGGCATGTTGGTGGTAAAGACATTTTCTACGATCACATCATCGAATGTACATCCATAATGGGCTAGGATTTTTTCCAAATCCGAATAGCAGTTTTTCATTTGTTGTTCAAAATCACCCACGGCAGTTGGGTTTCCTTCCCCGTCCATACTTACAGCACCAGAGATCTTAATGTCATTCCCAATTTTTACGGCATGCGAATAGCCATAAGCTTTCTCAATTTCCGGACGCAAAAGAAAATATTCAGGAGCTTTAACTACTACTGTTTCAACAGGCTCCGATTTTGCTAAAGTTTTTTCTACTTTTTCATGGCAGCCCATTAGGAAAGCGGCCGTTATAAGGGTTAGAATTCCCAGTTTTAAAATTATTTTTAATTTCATTGGTTTCATTTTAGCAAGTTTATTTTTTTTGAATTAAGATGAAAACCATGTATTCCCACCCTAACCATCAGGCGGATGGTATCAGTTTTTTGGTGTTTTTTTATGCGGAATAGGAGTTTAAAGTCTCTTTAGCTGGACGAAAAGTGACTTTTAAGTCCCTTTTGGCCAGATCGTTTTTATAGATTACCATAGGCTTTCCCTTTGGATCCTTATGGTTAAGCATTCGGTGGATATCCGATACCTTGTAGGTCTCACTGCTCAACAAATAATCCTTGCCGTGCAGTCCTTTGATCGTAGCGGCCAAAAAGATGGCATGGGCCACATCGGCCACATCTACGATGGCAAAGGGGACGTCATTGTCATAGAGGGATTGAATAAAATCGTCCGGGGCCATTTTGTTTTTTATCAGAAACTTTAACCCGCCGGAGGTGGAATCTTCCCGGGCCGAAAGTGCTTTTCCCATGACCATAACGGGGGAGACCGAAGTGATTTCAAAAGGCAGATTCGGGTTGTCCTTAATGTATTTTTCTACGGTTTGGTTGGCAATAAATTTGGCCTGTGCGTAAGGATGACTATCACTGCTTGTATATCTGGTATGGATTTCGTCAAAAGTATCCTTAAAGCTTTTGTTTCCTACAGGCATGGGAAAATTGGTGTTCCAACCGGCCACCGAAGCAATAAACACCACCTTTTTAATGGATGGGGATTCGCTGAGAACCTCCAAAAAATTCTCGGTGCCCTTGATGGTAGGGTCGAACAATTGGGACTGCGGATCTTGTACGTCCAAAATAAAGGGGGTTCCCCCATGGATTACAATTTCACAATCGGATACAAATGATTGCAGCGCTTCCTTGTCACGGACATCCAATTCGCTTATCCGTAGATTCTCGGAGTTTTTAAAAGTGTTTAAGTGCTGGTATTTGTCCTTTCGGGTAATATCCATCACGGAGACTATGGTTTCATAACCGTGAAATAAAAATTGTTGGGTGACGAAGCTGCCAATAAAGCCGGAACCCCCGATTATGCCTACTTTTTTCATTATAAATCATTTAATTTATTCCCGCGAAGGCGGGAATCTGTTTCAGTTTTAGGTTCATTTCCCTAGCGAAGGCGGGAATCTGTTTCAGTTTTAGGTTCATTTCCCTCGCGAAGGCGGGAATCTGTTTCAGTTTTAGGTTCATTTCCCTCGCGAAGGTGGGAATCCATTTTTCGTTCACTTTCCCATACCTAAAAATCGAAGGAGAGAAATGGTTGGCTAGTAAATTATGTTTTCCAATATTCGGAACAGATAGCCCTCCGCCACATGGATTTTCCCGTCCGAGTAAAAAACCTCCTTAATTTCCTTTTTGAGTTGGGCAATTTCAATATGTGAATATTCCAGGTTGGTCACGGCATCCTCAATTTTTTTAAGGCTTGTATCTTCATCATCGAAGCGAATCTCATGGAGGATACGATTGAAGGTTTCTGGCGAAGTCTTGGATTTTATCAAATCCAGTTCCTCAGCAGCCTCAACGGAATCGGCTTTTGTGCAGAGCAATAGGATATAAATCTTTAATTCTGCTTTGGACCAATGTGTTTTTTCATTATTCATTGCTTATGGAATGGATTTTTAAATTATTGATCTACAATGGACTGTAAAGACGAAATACGGAAAAACGAATAATGAAAAAAGGTTGGATCATGGTAGACGTTAATCTTGGTTCTTATCGCTTTGCTCTTGATATATTGTGCTCTTTTTGAGTTAATAGTTTAGGGGGCAATTTTGCATTTTTTGCAAGTCATATGGCGCAAAGCCTTTTTTTGTCTTCCGTGTCTATCAGCGAAGCGGTCTTACGTCTTTTGTCTACTTTATATAAACCCAACGGGGATATATCCACATTCAGTTGGAAGACTAATTCTAAACTGAAAAAACGCGCATAAAACAGTTCCCCCGCTAGGTTATTTGTTATTTGGGCATCGGCATGGAATAGCCCAACTGCTGATAAACCACCAAATTGTCATAAAATGCGTCTTCCTGAGCGGCTTTTCCGTCCTTGTCAAATAGCCAAACGCTATAACCATGTGCGTTAATTTTTTTGCCAGTAGCAGGGTTTCCCATAAACTCCCCTTTGTTGGTACCGGTACAGGTCCAATTGGTGTAAGCTTTATTCCCATGGATAACTATATTGTCGAGTTTCACTGTAAAATCTGGAAATGCACCGTGATAGACATCCATAAAATCGCCGTACTCGGATTGATTCTTAGCGATGATTTCCCCGTTCGCAGTCCTTATGACATTGCTAACCATGTTTGTATACATCAGATCCTTGTCATTGGTGTTCCATGCCTTTACCACGTTGTCAACAGTTGTACGCATGGCCTTCTCGTCCGCTGACATGTTTTTGTCCGCCTCGATTTCTTGAAGGTTTAGCAGTACCTCCGCAGTGTTCCACATGCCGACTTCCCTTACAATTTTACCATTTACAAATCGGTAGGTTAGGTGTATGGGAATAGTTATTTTTTTACCGTTTCCGGCCAATGTACCTTCCCAATTTGGCCAGCAGTTAACCCAGGTCTCTCCCTTATCGGTCACCGCCATTTCGTATTCCGGATCATCGGCCGTAAACCCCCGACTGGAATAATTGGCATCATTTGCTTTGTGATAGGCAACCACTTCCGCTGGGGACAATGGTTTGTCGACGGAATTGTAGTATGTTTTTGAGGTGTCGGCATACATGCTGGTGTCATAGGTTTTATCGTTGTAATTCTTGATTATAGCCTTAACCGTTTCGATCTCCGGGGACTGTTGGGTGTACCGTTGCTTGCTGTTGCAAGCGGAAGAAAGGACCAGGATTAGGCCTAGTAGAATGGATTTTTTTAAGAGTTTCATGTTGTTTTAATTTATTTAAACCTGATAGGCCAGCACCATTTTCTGGGTTTTGAAGCCTATCAGGTTTTTGGTTAAGGATGGTTGTTTATTTTGATGAATAGGACAGATCGGGCCTCATATAGCCTTCTACGGTTTCTACCTTGGTTAAAATATTTCTAAGTTGCCCAAAGAGCTGGACTCCTTCCTCCCCCAGCAAGGTATTGGTTTCGGCACGCAACTTTTCATAGGCTTCTGGGCTCTCGGCGGCCACCGCCACCAAGAAGTAGTCTTCCGTGGTCCCAAATCCGTTCCGGTACACCCGATATTGCAACTTTGCCCCCTTTTTGGCGTATAGATCTTTGAATTTCTGTGCAATTTCTGCCGCTTTCGCCCTGTTGGCAGGTACAAAATGGTATAATGTATTGTGTCTGTAGGGCTTGCCTTCAGGAGTGGTGGTCATGCCATCGGGCATATAGGAAAGCTTTTTGTCCAGATTTAAAATATAGCTCCTATGGCTGTCATAGTATTTGTCAAAATCATTGAACATTTGGCCAACGGCCTCTTTCCCCATTTTCTCTACTAAGGGAGCGAAGGAATTTTTGTCCAGTTCGGCTAAATTGGCAATAGGAGAGATGTAAATGTAATTAAAGTCGGTGGTGGCCAACGTATTCCAATCCGCTCCTTGGAGGTTGTATTTTTTACATGCTTCACTCAGTTTTTTGGCAGCCGCTTCATATTCGGCGATCTGGGCTGGCCTTACCGGATCTTGATGGATCCAATAGGCCTGGAAGTTGTCGTTGTCCTGTGCCGTGCCCAGATAGGGCAATAGCATCAAAGCCATTGCAATCAAAATTGTTGTTTTACGCGTTCCCATAATTACTTCACTTTATTGGTTAATACTTGTTTTTAGTTAATTGAATTTTTCTTGATGATTATTTATATTTTATTGTTGTTCGCCATGTATTTATGGCTTTCACATTATGCATAGCGCATAGCCCTTTTCTCACTCCAGTACTGGGGACACTAATGTATATCCCAATTGCTGCAATAGATCTAGCTCGTTGTAGCTAACATCCTCCCGGTATATTTTGCCTTCTTTGTTAAAGTATATTAGACTAAGACCACTTATTTTTATTTTCTTTCCAGTGGCTGGGGCCTCAGCGAAAATTCCCGTGTTGGTGCCGTCCACCTCCCAATGGGTAAATACCACGGTATCCTTTATATAGGTATTGTACATGGTCAAAGTAAGATCCGGAAAGGCCCTGAAAAACACATTCATGTGGGCCTGCATTTCCGGTTCGGAACTGACTACATCAATACCATTGAGGTTTCTGGTAAAATTTTGGGTGGTGATGGAACTTAGCTTCTTCAAATCTTTTTGGTTCCAACAAGAGTCCACAAAAACCGCCATTCGGTTTTCAGTCAAATTTTCCCGAGTTGTGGTGGAATCGTTTCTCGCCTGCTTGCAACAAATGACCGATAAAACCATCACGGCATACAAAAACATGTTCATCTTCATGATTAAGGGTTTTGTGATAATCGGGCTCCACTTTGGCACCTAACTTTATTTTAAAGGTTTTTCAAGTAATTACTAATTACTTGGAAATGCAACCAGCTTAGGACGAAACCCCCTATACATTGTCCGAAAGCCACAATTTATTTATCGGACAGTTGTGCCTATAAGTTTTGTATCTTTAAAAGCCCCGACAATGGTTATAAATCCATAGTGATTTAGGAATGAGTAAACTAAATTTTAGATTTTTCATACTGATGATTTCCTTGATCGGGAGGTATGAAATTGGTTGTTCCCAGATTATCGACCTCAACAGTAAGAATCCGTATAACAAGGTGTTTGTGGAGACCGATAATTTTGGCGCTTCCTATCTTGATACCTTGGAGGTGGCCTATACCAATATGCCCAATGATTCCATTGCTTTCTCGGTGCTTAACGACCTTGCGTATTATTGGCATACCCGGAACCTGAACAAAGCCCTGGATTTTACAAGTAAGGGACTCTTGACGACGGCTGAAAGGAAGGATACTTTGTGGGAGGGAAGGTTCCAGATAACCCAGGGAGCAATTCTTTTGCGCATGGAAAAGCTGGACAGCGCCCAAACGGTACTAAAGGAAGCGGAAGGCAAGGTATTGGAATCAGACCTGCCATTTCTCTACACGCAAATGGGATATGTTTACGAACGGAGGGGGCGTTTGGGAATGGCCGCCGACTTTGCCATGAAATCCATGGAATTGGGCGAAAAATTGAACGATAAAAAGGCCATTGCACTTGCCTATAGCGACTTGAGCAACCTGTTTTGGAAGCAGTCAAAATTTGAGAAAGGCCTGGAATACGGACTTAAATCCTTAAAGTTATTTGAGGAAAGGGGCATCAATGATCTGGACTACGATTTCACCCTCTATATCGTTGGCAATAATTATTTGGCGCTTAAGCAGCAATTGCAGGCACTAAATTATTACCAGCATGCCATCGCAATTGGTGAACGGTACGGCTTCAATAATAACTTGAGCGACATCTATATTTCCCTAACGGATCTTTATGCGGATCTTTCCCAGTATCGAAAAGGGGAAGAGGCGGGAAGGGAAGCCTTAAAATATGCCCTATTATTGGACAATAATTTTATGGTGATGCGGTCTTGGCTGTCCCTGGGCAAGCTTCAAATATTGGAAGGCAAATATCCCTCGGCCATTGAAAGCCTAACCCGATGTATTAAAGTCGCCACGGACAAATTTGGGGACGCCTATTACCTTAGCCAGGCCTATAATTCCTTGGGGAAAGCTTATGCTGGAAACCATGACTATCAAAATGCCTATCTGGCTTTTGACCGATATGACAAATTAAAGAGTTCTGTTTTTACGGCCGAGGCAGATCGGCGAATCTCACTGTTGCAAACGGAATTTGACATGGCCAATAAAGAAAGCACCATAAAGCAACAGGTTGCCCAACTAAAGAAACAGCGTTCCAGACAGCTCATGGTTACGGTAATCGCCGGATTATTGCTTTTGCTACTGATTATGGCGTATAAAATAGTACAGAACAACAGAAGGAAGAACAGGTTGTTATATAAGCAAAATGAGGAAAAGGAGTTTTTGCTCAAGGAAATACACCATAGGGTAAAGAACAATTTGGAAATCGTATCCAGCCTTTTGGCCCTGCAATCTGCGCAAATGAAGGATTCAAGTTTGGTCGGGGCCATGAAGGAAAGCCAAAATAGGGTATATTCCATGAGCATGATCCACCAAAGGCTTTATCAAGGAAAAAATTTGGCCTCTGTGGAAATGAAGGAATATTTTATGGACCTGGGCCAGCATATTTTGAAATCTTTTGGCATGGAAGACCAAATTGCCCTGGTCATGGAAATGCAACCGATCGAGGTCGATGTAGATACCGCCATCCCGTTGGGATTGATCGTTAATGAGCTGTTGACCAATTCGCTTAAACATGCTTTTCCCAATAAACGGAAAGGGAAAATCTCCGTAATTCTTAGAAAATCGAACCTAAGAACCCTATACCTTGAAGTGGCCGATGACGGAGTTGGTCATTCCACACCCTTTAAGTCCACCGAAACCGGATTCGGAATGCAGTTGGTAAGTTTGCTCATGCAACAATTGAGTGGAAAAATGAAATACAACTTGAGCGTGGGTACTTGTATCCAATTTGAATTTGACCTGGACCACGCGGCTTGAAAGGTTAGTTGATGGTTGATTGATGTTGGTTGATGGTAAGTGAGCTAGCGGGATAATGAATTAGTGAGTTAGGAGTTGGAGGTTGAAAATAAAAAAACTAAACTGCTAAGACCATTAACTTTTTTGAGCTTTAGCTTGAACCTGAGCTTTTAAATAGTATGCAATCTATCCAATAATTTGGATCTCAATCCCTTGCCCATGGGAACGGCCTTTTTGGAGATGACCACATGGCTACTGGACACTTCGTCCACTTGGGAAAGATTGGCAATATAGGATCGATGGATACGAAGAAAATGATCCTTTGGCAACTTTTCTTCCATGTCCTTGAGCGTTGTTACCAGTAGATATACTTTGTCCTTTGTATGGATTTTGCAGTAGTTGCGTTCCGCCTCCACGTAGTAGATGTCCTTGATGATCACTTTGACCATATTTTCATTGTGCCTTACAAAAATACGGTCGGATAGGACAAAGGGAGCTTTTCCAGATGCTGTTGGGCCCGATTGGTGGTTGTCCTTGAACATCATTTGATTTGTAGTAAGCTCTATGGCGTGTTGAAGATCTAATTTTTTGAAGGGTTTGGAGATAAATGCGAACGGATTGGTCTCCTTTGCCCTGTTAAAATAGTAGTCATCGGCGTTCGCGGTTAAATATATAATGGCGATATCATGCTCTTTTTGCATTAATTGGGCTGTTTCTATCCCATCTAACGTACCCTTTAATTGAATATCGAGTAAAACGATGTCCGGAAGATTTTTCCTGATAATGCTCAAAGCTTCCAGTCCCCTAGAAACTATGGCAGTTATTTCATAACCGAGTTCCTTCAATTGCAGCGCGATATTGGCTGCAATAATCATTTCGTCCTCAACAATGAGTATTTTAATGGCTTGACCCATTTATTATTGCAATTTGTTGGTTGACCGTTGCCTGTAGGTAGCGTTCACTTTTCGAGGGTTAGAAAAAGTTTGGGGAGCAAACTTTTAAACCAAATCGGTTTTTACGGGGGAAGTTCCAAAAAGGGAAAATATCGGCACTGTTCTATATGCCCAAAGCCTCGTTGCCCTTTTTGAAAGGGAAAGATACATAAAATCAACAAAATATGTGTCAAATTGACTCATTTCATTTTAATGAAGGAATAATTTCCCATGTTACGGTCAATTTAGGGTTTGTATATAATTTTGATAATCAAAATGTTTCTGGGGGATTTACTGTTCCTTCGTGTAGAAATACGCCCCTACCAAGGTCTCTGGTAACAACGGTTTGTCATTTAATAAAAAAATACCTGCCAAAATTGCTCTGACGGGTATCCTTTTTTATTTGCTATGATTGAATTGGATTATCCCAATTTCCATGGTGCCCTGTATTCCCTTTTTACAAAAGCATTGGCCTCGTCCAGGTTGGTCACCCGCATGTTGTCGGCGTCCCAGAGCATCTCTATATTTCGTCCTGGATAATCAAACCCCTTACCGTCCTTTCTTTCATGCCTTATATCCGTTCCGCGGATCGCTAGGTTAGCAATCAACAAGGCCTCGGTCAATGGTCCGGCAATGTCGAAGGGGGAGCTCACCTCCATATTGCCATATCCGGCAATAGCGGCTTCTACCCATTGGGCATAATGACCCCCGGTTCCTCCGGGAACCCTTTCCAAAGTTTGTGGCACCTTTATCTGGTCCGTTTTTGAAGTGGGCAGCAATCTTGGGTCTGCCCCATAGGTGCTACACATCATTTTTCCTTTGGTCCCTATAAAAAGGGCGCCGTTGCCACCGTCGCCAAAGGTCTCGTTGGGTTCTAGTTCTTCCGGGCGGGTTGGCTGAATTCCCCCGTCCATCCAATGAAGAACTACATCTCCATCGGTCTTTTCCGTTTTTGGGAAGGTCATGGTCACATGGCTCGAGGGCGGACAGCTATCAGGGAAATATCCGCGTTTAAATTCATCTATATAAACGGAGCCCACACTACACTGTACATCTTTAGGATATTTGAGGTCCAGTACCCTGTATGGCGGTTCTACCAAATGGCAGCCCATATCCCCAAGTGCACCTGTACCGTAGTCCCACCAGCCCCTCCAGTTAAAGGGGACAAGACCATCGACAAAATCCTTATATGGGGCGGTTCCCAGCCATAGGTCCCAATCCAGTTCCTTGGGAATCTGTGACTTGGTTGTCGGCCAAGGAATTCCTTGCGGCCAAACGGGGCGGTCGGTCCAAACCCAAACGGTATGTACCTTACCTATTACATCGGCATCGTACCATTCGCGCAATTGGCGTACACCATCCCCAGAAGATCCTTGGTTCCCCATTTGGGTCACAACCTTGTATTTATTTGCTGCCTCGGTGAGTTTCCTGGCCTCGTAAATATCGTGGGTCAGGGGCTTTTGAACGTAAACATGTTTTCCACGTTCCATGGCGGCCATCGCGGCAACGGCATGGGTATGGTCCGGTGTTGATACGGATACCGCATCGAAGTTTTTGGACTCCTTGTCCATCAGTTCCCTCCAGTCCTTATAGTATTTGGCCTTGGGAAAGCGCTTTACCGAATCTTCGGCCCTACGATCGTCAACATCGCACAAAAAGGCGATTTCCGCCTTCCCGGATTTTGCAAAATTGGCAATATCACTCGCTCCTTTTCCGCCTACCCCGATTCCGGCGACTAACAATTTATCACTTGGGGCCAAGAATCCTGGTCCTCCAAGCACGTGACGGGGAACAATCGATATCCCTCCGGCCACCAAGGCCGTATTTCTGATAAAATTCCTACGGGAAAAGGGCTCGGAAATTGCTTTTTTTGACATGGTTTTTATGATTTAAATTGAAAATTATTTACACGGTAAATTGTGAATACGATCGTATTAGGAAGAGGTCCTTCAAACATTGTAGTAGGGAAAAGATATTTAAACAGATTTTAAAGGTATTTACTAATATCCAGAAATCCAATTCTAAATTGAATATTGGTATAAATTGGCCTTACATAATTATCGACGATTTATTGTAACTAACAATGGATTGGGTTAATTTTTTTAGTAAAACCCGGATTCTTATGTTAATTTTTCCTAAATAAAGTAGCTCTTGCCCCTAAATTTTTGGCACTGCCTCATATAACTGTACTTTCGTGCCTTAGATAAAATTAATTGTAAATTTTTAATCGAAATATCATTTTATGAGTTTAGTAAAGGAAGACAGCACATTAAAAGTACATTACACGGGAAAGTTAACGGACGGACAGGTTTTCGACAGTTCTATTGAAAGAGGCGAGCCTATTGAATTTACCATGGGACAGGGTCAATTGATCCCCGGCTTTGAAAAAGGATTGGTCAATATGAAGGTCAATGAGAAGAAGACGATTAACATTCCATTTTCCGAAGCCTATGGCGAACCTAGGAAAGAATTGATACAGGAGGTTCAAAAGAACCAACTGCCCGCTGAAATTAAACCTGAAGTTGGGATGGGCCTTGTTTCCCAAGACCAAAACGGACAGGAAATCAACTTGGTAGTTACCGAGGTTAAGGATGAATCAATCGTTGTTGACGGAAACCACCCATTGGCAGGGAAAGACCTGATTTTTGATCTTGAAGTGGTTGAAATAGTATAGGGTTTAGGAATATTAAACCTGTTCATTAAATGGGATTTCGAAGATTGGCTTTGGAATCCCATTTTTTTGGTCCTGAAACTTCCCGACCGCTTCCTTTTTGCGATGGGATGGATATTAAATTATTTGAACGCTATTCTGAATTTCCTGTATTGGGCAATTCCTCGAACCCCATATTATACAGGGTAAATGCAAAAATATCCGCATATTGCTCTATGGTTTTGGTTACCGGGGTGCCGGCTCCATGGCCCGCATTGGTCTCTATACGAATAAGTATCGGATTGCTCCCCTTTTGTTTTTCCTGTAATTCCGCAGCAAATTTAAAACTGTGGGCCGGCACCACCCTGTCGTCGTGGTCGCCCGTCGTAATCAGTGTTGCGGGGTATTCCTCGCCTTGCTTCACATTGTGTACCGGGGAATAGGCCTTTAGATATTCGAACATTTCCTTGCTATCCTCCGAAGTGCCATAGTCGTAATCCCAGCCGGCCCCAGCGGTAAACGTGTGGTAGCGCAGCATATCCAAAACTCCAACTGCCGGTAGTGCCACTTTCATAAGATGCGGGCGTTGGGTCATGGTAGCTCCCACCAATAACCCTCCGTTAGATCCCCCCCTAATGGCCAAATAATCGGATGAGGTGTATTTGTTTTCTATAAGATATTCGGCCGCTGCAATGAAATCGTCAAAAACGTTCTGTTTTTTCATTTTAATACCTGCATCGTGCCATTTTTGGCCATATTCCCCGCCTCCCCGAAGATTTGGAACGGCATAAATGCCACCCAGTTCCAGCCAAATGGCATTGGTAATACTAAAGGAAGGGGTAAGGCTGATGTTGAATCCACCATATCCATAAAGTATGGTAGGATTTTTACCCGTGGGTTCCATTCCTTTTTTATAGGTGATGATCATAGGAATTTTGGCGCCGTCCTTGGACGCATAAAAGACCTGTTTGGATTCATAATCATTTGGCTCAAAATCGATTTTGGGTTTCCAGTATATTTCTGAAATTCCCGAATGGGGATCCAATTTATATATCGTGGAAGGGGTGTTGTAGTTGGTAAAGGAATAGTATAGTGCAGTATCTGTCTTTTTTCCTTTAAAACCCCCGGCACTTCCTATTCCAGGCAGTTCTATGTCCCTCATTTTCTTGCCGTCATAATCGTACTGCATTACCTTGGAGAGCGCATCCACCATATATTCGGCAAAAAAATAGCCTCCACCGGTTTGGATGCCGAGTACGTTTTCGGTCTCTGGAATAAAATCTTCCCAATTTTCCTGGGTAGGGTCCATTACGTCTACCTTCACCAACCTTTTGTTAGGGGATTTGTAATTGGTGAGGATGTATAGTTGGGATCCTTTATTTTCAAGAATGTCGGAATCGGATTCGTAATTGTCCTGAATGGTGATTAATCGGGAGTCTGGTTTGGAAAGATCTTTTATATAAAGTTTATTCCCGGTAGTGGAATTGGCGGCGGTTATGACCAAATAGTTTTGGTCCTCCGTCACTGAACCGTTTACATACCTGTTCTTTTCAGCCTCCGATCCCCCAAAAATCAGGACATCCTCTTTTTGGGGTGTGCCCAATTTGTGATAGAATAATCTATGTTGATCCGTTTTGGCAGAAAGCTCGCTTCCTTTTGGCTTCTCATAGCTGGAATAATAAAACCCTTCATTATTTTTCCAGGAGACACCACTAAATTTAACGTCGACCAAAGTATCTTCCAGAACTTCACGGTTTACTGCATTGATGGTGATGACCTTGCGCCAATCGCTGCCCCCTTCGGATATGGAGTAGGCCGCCAAAGATCCGTCCTTGGTAAAGGAGATACTGGAGAGGGAGGTGGTGCCGTCCTCGGAAAAAGTATTGGGGTCAAGGAAGAGTTCGGGTTGGCCACCGTCTTTGGTCCGATAGATAACATACTGGTTTTGGAGTCCGTTATTTTGATAGAAATAGGTATAATCCCCTTCTTTAAACGGAGCGCTTAATTTTTCATAGTTCCACAGTGCTTTTAACCGATTTTTGAGGGCAGTGCGATAGGGGATTTTTTCCAAGTAATCGAAAGTGAGCCTATTTTCGGTTTGCACCCAAGCTTCTGTCTCCGGACTTCTATCATCTTCCAGCCAGCGGTATGGGTCTTTTATAGGGGTGCCAAAATAATTATCTACGATGTCCACTTTTTTGGTGTTGGGGTAGGTCACGGAAATTGATGTTTTTTTAGAGGTCGATTCGCAGGCGGCTAACAGTAAAGCCATTATTGCAATTAAAATTTTCTTTTTCATTTGAGCGCGAATTTATGATAATGAAATATACCATAAAAACCACAAAAAAACCTTTGGAAGGATAAATTTCCAAAGGTTATGTTTTTAGTAGGAGTTTTGGAATGCCTTTAGATAAGTCCTTCCTTAATAAGGTATTCCCCAATTTGAACGGCATTCGTCGCGGCACCTTTTCTTAAATTGTCCGCAACGATCCATAGGTTCATTGTATTGGGCCTGCTCTCGTCCCTACGGATACGTCCCACAAAAACATCGTCCTTATCATGGGCATAGATGGGCATAGGGTATGTGTTGGTATCCGTATTGTCCTGTACCGTTACACCGGGAGTTGCATTGAGAATTTGGCGTACCTCCGTCAGGTCAAAATCGTTTGCAAATTCAACGTTTACGGACTCGGAATGTCCACCTGCCGTAGGGATACGGACTGCGGTTGCCGTAATGGAGAAAGAATCGTCACCTAATATTTTTAGGGGCTCCTTGGCCAATTTCATTTCTTCCTTGGTGTAGCCATTTTCCAGGAACACGTCGCAGTGCGGCAGTGCATTCCTGTTGATGGGGTAGGGATAGGCCATTTCGCCCTTTATGCCGGCTATCTCGTTTTCCAACTGCTTTACTGCTTTTAGTCCAGTTCCAGAAACCGATTGATAGGTAGAGACTACCACCCGTTTCATTTTATATTTTTCGTGCAAGGGCGCCAATACCATTACCAATTGTATGGTGGAACAGTTGGGATTTGCAATTATCTTATCGGCTTTTGTCAATTCCTTGGCATTAATTTCTGGGACCACAAGTTTTTTGGAAGGATCCATACGCCAGGCCGAAGAGTTGTCCACTACGGTTGTGCCCGCGGCCGCGAATTTTGGGGCCCACTCCAAGGAGGTATCGCCTCCTGCGGAAAAAATGGCAATATCTGGTTTGGCAGCGACTGCATCGGCCAAGCCTATTACGGTATATTCTTTTCCCTGAAAGGGCATCTTTTTACCAACGGAGCGCTCTGAAGCTACCAATAACAATTCTGAAATAGGGAAATTACGTTCTGCCAATACTTTTAGCATAACCTCGCCAACCATCCCTGTGGCGCCCACTACTGCTACTTTCATGCGAATAGATTTAGTAATTAAATTAGGGCGCAAAGATATTCAATATTCAATGCTTGACAAGTATAACCAACAAGTTTTATCAAAATATAACAAAATGTTTAATTTGAAACATTTTATGATCATATTTCGGGACAATGGGTTACCAGAAAAAAACCCATCACTTTAAATGATGGGTTTTGGGTTAGAATATAGGTGTAGCGGCTATGGCTATCAAAAGCACTATTTTTTCAGTAAATCACGAATCTGGGCCAAGAGTTCTTCTTGGGTAGGGCCCTTGGGAGCTGGTGGCGGTTCTGGTTTACGAACTTTGTTATAGGATTTTACTATCATAAACAGAACAAACCCTACAATAATTAAATTTATGATACTGTTGATCCATGCCCCGTAACGGATGGCACTTTCCGGTGTGGTAACGGTACCGTCCGCAGCTACGACCGCCTTGGAAAGAACGATCTGCATATCGGAAAAATCGACACCTCCCGTAAAAAACCCAACAATGGGCATCATAATGTCGTTTACAAACCCGTTGACCACTAGGCCTACGGCTCCTGCCAACAGTACGGCGACGGCCAAATCTATGACATTACCCGTCATTATAAAGTTCCTGAATTCTTTTAGCATAGGATTATTGTTTTAATGGATTAATGATTGAATTCAATAATTTTTTCAACCGAAAGATAGTCAAAAAAATAAATTACTTGACAAAATGCCATTTTAAACAATACAATTCGATTTTTTCCAAAACTTGGTGAGGAATTCTATTTCGAAATAATTTCCCTTTTAACCCTTTGGGATATGGCGGTAAGCAGCTCATAAGAAATGGTCTGAGCGGTAGATGCAAATTCCTCTGCAGTGGGATGATGTCCAAAAACAATCACTTCATCCCCTTCTTGGCAATCGATTCCCGTAACATCGACCATAATCATATCCATACAGACGTTGCCAATTATTGGAGCCTTTTGTCCGTGAATGGACACATAGGTCCTTCCTTTGCCGTATTGCCTGCCAATTCCATCGGCGTGGCCCAGCGGAAGTGTTGCGGTCACCCTTGGCTTATCGGACAGATAGGCCCGGTTATATCCAACGCTTTCTTGTGCCCCAATATGATGGATTTGGGAAATAATGGTCTTTAAGGTGGAGATTGGTTTCAGGTGGGCATCTAACTTGGGTTCGTTGCCGTAACCGTACAATCCTATACCACTTCGGACCATATTAAACTGCGCCTCGGGATAATTAAAGATGCCCGAAGTGTTCAAAATATGCATCATTGGTGTATATCCCAATTTGTTTTCAAATTTAAGGGCAATTCTTTCAAAAGCGGCGATTTGATCCAGGGTAAAAACACGTTCGGACTTGTCTTCCGAGGCCGCCAAATGCGAAAAAATGGAAACTACCGAAACCACAGTCGTATTCAATAATAGTTCTGGGACAAGGTTGAAGTCCGTCTCCCCAAAACCCAACCGGTTTAGTCCGGTGTTGAATTTTAAATGTATGGGATAATCCCTTTGTTTTTTCCCTGAAGCCGCCTTTAGAAATTCCTTTAGTATTTTAACCGAGTAAATACTAGGTTCTAAACCAAAATCGATTATAGATTCAAAGTTGGTAGCTAATGGATGAAGGACCAAAATCGGGGATTTTATTCCCTCATTGCGCAGGACGACACCTTCATTGGCATAGGCTACGGCGAAGTAATCTACTCCCAAACTTTCAAGTTTTTTGGCTATCGGGATGGCCTCGCTCCCATAGGCAAATGCCTTTACGACTGCCATAAATTTAGTGGAAGGATTCAATTTTGATCGTAAAAACCTGTAATTATGGGCAAGGGAATCCAAATTGATCTCCAGAACCGTTTCAGTTGCTTTTGGCATTCAAATCATTTTTATTGTCCAATATTTCGGGTCCCTTTACCTCTATTTGATTAATTTTTTCACGGAGCATAGCCTTGTAAAAGGCACCGCGGCTCAAGGGTTCGTATTCCTCGACCTCACCCAATAGCACCAACTTTTCATTATTTGATTTTCTGAAACTATAGTTGGCCAAGTTTCCGGTACGGGTACATATGGCGTGGACCTTGGTGACATATTCGGCCGTTGCCATCAAGGCGGGCATGGGTCCAAAAGGATTTCCCTTAAAATCCATATCCAGTCCGGCCACTACCACGCGTACCCCTTTGTTGGCAAGGTCGTTGCAAACGGTAATGATTTCGTCGTCAAAAAATTGAGCCTCATCTATGCCGACTACATCGCAGCCATCGGCCAAAAGTCGTATATTTGCAGCGGCTGGAACAGGGGTGGAACGGATTTCATTGGCATCGTGGGACACTACCATTTCCTCGTGATAACGCGTATCGACAATAGGCTTAAAAATCTCCACTTTTTGCTTTGCGAACTGGGCACGTTTAAGCCTGCGAATAAGTTCCTCGGTCTTTCCGGAGAACATGGATCCGCAGATAACTTCTATCCAACCGAATTGTTCTTTAGGGTTAACAGTATTTTCGAGAAACATTTTGTAATTTTAGACGAAAGTAAGTTGTTTTTCGTTCCCTCTTATAAGGGGGTATAAAATTATGAAAAAAATGGGCCTCTGGTTTTCGAAACCGGAAAAGGTTTTAAAAACTAATTAATCGATTTCCAATACTTGCCCCATTAGGGCATGCGGCAACAATCAAATTAAAGCCTTTCCTTAATCCGGTCCTATAAATTGTACGGGGGCAGGTACGGGGATTAATTTAAAATAGTATACGAATGCATTTGGTTTTTTTAAAATAAATAGAAAATGAAAAAAAAGTTGAAGGAAGAGCTAGTCCGTTTGTCCACGGATATTATAACTGCAAGGGGATTGCATGAAATAACCGATTTGTACGAAGCTTCAAGAAGTTTGTACGAACGGCTGGCGGTTCTAAAGTTTATTGAAGAGAAATTACAGGATATCGAAGTGGACGACACTAAAAATATGATGGCGGCAAAATTTGAAAAAATGGCCAATGCCGTTCTGAACGCAAACAGTTCGGTACCGGAAAGCAATCCTCATCAAGAGGATATAATAATTCCGGGAATAGATACCATTAAGGATATGGTTTCCGAAATGCCGGGCCATAAGGTTTTGGACGAAGCGCTGGCCGAGTTTATGGCACAACCCAACTTTTCCAAAACGGACAAGGAGCTCTTTGAGCCCGAAAGATTGGGTGGCCTCGAAAAAAAGGTCTCCAACGAAACAAGGCCTCATTCAATTAAGCACGCTTCATCAAAGGAAATAAAGGTTGATCTAAACAACAGGCTTGCTTTTGTAAAACATCTTTTTGGCAATAGTACGGAAGACTATAATCGGGTCATTTCACAATTGAATACGATTGACACCGAGGAACGTTCCGTTGCGTTTATTGTGAATATGGTTAAGCCAGATTACAACAATTGGGAGGGCAAGGATGACTATGAGGCACGTTTTTTGGCCTTGATTCAGCGTAGGTTTTCTTGAATCGGACCTTTTCAATGGGAAAATTATACTTGGTTCCCACACCAATAGGGAATTTAGAGGATATCACTTTAAGGGCCATTAGGGTTTTAAAGGAAGTCGATTCTATTTTGGCCGAGGATACAAGGACCAGCGGAAAGCTTTTGCAACACTATGCAATTGGTACTCCCATGCAAAGCCATCATATGCACAATGAGCACAAAACCGTTGAGGGAATTGTGCGAAGATTGCAATCCGGTGAATCAATTGCCCTTATATCCGACGCTGGCACGCCGGCAATATCCGATCCAGGATTTTTATTGACTCGCGCCTGTGTGGAGCAAGGAATAGAAGTAGAATGTTTGCCAGGGGCCACGGCCTTTGTGCCGGCACTGGTAAACAGCGGTTTGCCAAATGATAAGTTCGTGTTTGAAGGATTTTTGCCAGTAAAAAAGGGAAGGCAAACCAGATTACAATTGCTGTCGGAAGAGTCGCGTACTTTGGTGTTCTATGAATCCCCCCACAAATTGATAAGGACCTTGACCCAATTTGTGGAGTATTTTGGGGCGGACAGGCAACTTTCAGTATCCCGGGAACTCACCAAACTCTACGAGGAAACGGTGAGGGGAACCGCGGCTGAGGTGCTAAAATACTATACTGAAAAACCTCCAAAGGGCGAAATAGTAATTGTGGTCGCAGGGAAGAAGTAATCGTTGCTGGTTGTTGTTCAATAAATCAATAAATCATCAACATTGTACTTTGGAATAACGTTTTTGGTAGTTTCAAGGAAAGTCAAGGTCTGACCATGGTCTAATATCCAACGTCTTGAGACTATGTTCAACCATGTTTTCCCTTGTCCCAGCCATATCGTTTTAAGTAATGCTCACCGCTTTCAATGGCTCCGGCTTCCAACGTCGTTCCCATTGAGTCGTTCCATCTGTTTAGGAATCCAAAAAGTGAAATTACGCCCAACATTTCAACAATCTCCCCATCGTTCCAATAATTTAGGAGAAGTTTTTTTATCTTGGCATCCACGGTATTGGGTATTTGTGAAGCGGCCAGGGCAAATTCCAAGGCAGCACGTTCCGCATTGGAAAATGAGGAATGGGTGCGAAATTCCCAAATGTGATCCAATTGTTCTTGGTCGGCACCATAGCGTTCCGCAGCCCGTATGGCGTGGGCCTGACAATAACGGTACCCACTCGCATTGCTGCTCACCCAGGCGATCATGCGTTTTAAAGCTGAGGTAACCCTACCTTGATTTTCCATCACCTCCATATTGAGCGCGATAAATGCCTGTGAAATCTTTGGCCGATGTTGCATGGTTAGAATAGAGTTGGGACAGAAGCCCAAGGTTTCATTAAAAAACTCCGCCAGTTTTTGGGTCTGCGGATCGAAATCGGCATCAATAGGGGAAACAATTGGCATCTTGTTAGGTTTAAATTCTGTACTTGGGGAATACAAAAATTATAGTCCTATTAAAGATACAAAATCCGTAGGTAAAATATAAAACCAAGTCGATTTCATTTCTGATTTATAGGGATCAAGTTCTGGAAACTGTTTCTTTTGCCTTATTTTTGGGTTACGAACATAAAGTTTAAAACACAACCCATATACCTTAAATAGACGAAAGTATGGCAAATACAAATCATATAACAACCAAATGGTTGGGCAAAATGGCTTTTGAGAGCACTAATCCTTCCGGACATACGCTTAGAATCGATGCTAGCCCCGATGACGGGGGTGAAGGCAGTGGCTTTCGTCCTAAGGCACTTATGCTTTCCGGTTTGGCAGGTTGTTCCGGATTGGATGTGGCCATGCTAATCAAAAAAATGAAATTGGATGTCGATGATTTTCAGATAGATACCATTGCCCATCTTACCGAAGAACATCCCAAGTATTATGACAGTGTTGTTGTAGAATACCACTTTTACGGGGCCAATCTAAACGAGGCAAAATTACAGAGGGCGGTAGATCTTTCTATTGAAAAATACTGCGGGGTGATGGAAATGTTCCGAAGATTTGCCACAATGGAGATCAAAACAATTTTTCACTCCACATAAAAAACAAACTCAAGCTCAAATATCAAATTCAAATTAGAAACTTTCGTAATGACGCATAAAAAGTTTGATATTGAAAACCGTTTGGTAAATTTTGCTGCAAGTACAGTTTTCTTTTGCAAAGATTTTGCCTAATGATATAACCGGTCAATATTATGGCAATCAATTATTAAGGTCTGCTGGAAGTGCTGCTTTGAATTTTGGTGAAATGCAAGGAGCAGTTACTGATAGGGATTCTGTAAACAAAGCGAGCATATGTTTAAAGGAATTGAAGAAATCCAGAATGAACCTGAAGATTTTAAGAGAAGTCGATTATGGAGGTAAGTCAAAAATCATTATTTTGTTAGATGTAGCTGAACAACTAATCAGGATTATAGCGACCATTATCAATAAGAAAAGGTAAGAAGAAGACTTATTGAATTTGATACTTGAACTTGAACTTGGGTTTGAACCTGACACTTGAACTTTACAATGCGCTGGAACATAAAACCAATACCGGAACACGATAAGATAAGAACCTTGGCCCATGCGTTGAAGGTCGACGACCTTATTGCTAATTTGTTGCTACAACGGGGTATTGGCAATTATGAAGAGGCAAAAAGTTTCTTTAGGCCACAATTGTCCCAGCTCCATGATCCCTTTTTAATGAAGGATATGGAAATTGCGGTAAGGCGTATTGAAACCGCTATACAAAACAATGAAAACATTCTCATTTTTGGTGATTATGATGTGGATGGCACCACCTCAGTCGCTTTGGTATCCTCATATTTATTGGAATTTTACTCCAATGTGGCCACCTATATTCCCGATCGGTATGTGGAAGGATATGGTGTTTCCCATCAGGGTATAGATTTTGCATCGGATAACGATTTTTCATTGATAATAGCCTTGGATTGTGGGGTCAAAGCTGTGGATAAGGTGGCATATGCGAAGGAAAAGGGGATTGATTTTATCATTTGTGACCACCATAGACCGGGCGAAAATTTGCCAGATGCGGTGGCAGTTTTGGATCCCAAACGCGAGGATTGCCATTATCCGTACGATGAGCTTTGTGGTTGCGGGGTTGGATTTAAATTAATTCAGGCCCTGGCCTCAAATCGGGGAGAGACAATTGAAGATCTATTGCCCTATCTCGACCTGGTCGCAACGGCAATAGGTGCCGATATTGTTCCCATTACCGGAGAGAACAGGGTGTTGGCCTATTTTGGACTTCAAGTGATAAACGATTCCCCACGGGCAGGTTTCCAGGCTATAATCGATCAAATAAAGAAAAGGGAGCTAACCATTACCGATGTGGTGTTTATCATTGCGCCACGGATCAACGCGGCTGGTCGGATGGAACACGGCCAGCATGCCGTAAACCTGCTAACGGAAACTGACCTCGAAAGAGCCCGCGAATTGGCGAAGGGTATTGAACAGTACAATACCGACAGAAAAGGGCTTGATCAGGAAATTACCCAGGAAGCCCTGTTGCAGATACAGGAGAACCGCGAAGAGGAACGGTTTACTTCCGTGGTGTACAATGAAAATTGGCACAAAGGTGTTATTGGGATCGTAGCCTCCCGGCTTACGGATACCTACTATAGGCCAACCTTGGTTTTTACGAAGAGCGGGGATAAGTTGGCCGCATCGGCAAGATCGGTAAAAGGATTCGATGTTTACAATGCCCTGCTGGGTTGTGCCGACTGTATAGAGCAATTCGGGGGACACAAATATGCGGCCGGACTCACCTTATTGGAGGAGCAATATGAAAATTTTAAGGCCCAGTTTGAAAAAGTGGTGTCAGAAACTATAGATCCCAATCTTTTGACCCCGGAAATCCAGATAGATGCCCTGTTAGATCTTGATCAGATTACCCCCAAGTTGATGCGTATACTAAAGCAGTTCGCCCCATTCGGACCGGGAAATATGACCCCTGTTTTTATGGTCGAAAACGTACGGGATACCGGTTATGCAAAAGGTGTGGGAGAAGAGGAAAAACACTTAAAACTCTCCTTAACACAAGGTAATGGTAGATCCATTGGGGCCATAGGATTCAACTTGGGAGAAAAATTGCCCCTGGTCGCCAATAAAAAACCTTTTAGTGCCGTATTTTCCGTGGATGAAAATGAGTGGAACGGGAAGGTAAGCTTACAACTTAAACTAAGGGATTTAAGGTAGCTATAACCTATAATTCGCAGGATTAAAACTTTTCCAGGGTTAACTTTTCCCCATCGAACGCCCCATAAGTGAAATAGGAAATCCAATCCCCGAGGTTTACGTATGTCGATTTTTCATTGAGCCTTATCTCCAATGGCAAATGCCGGTGGCCAAAAACAAAATAGTCGTAATGTTGGGCTTCTAATTTTCGCTTGGAGTATTGTACCAGCCACTCCTTTTCCTCTCCTAAAAAGTGTACATCCTCGTCCCCGGAGATCAACTTGTTCTTAACGGAAAGGTATTGAGCCAATTTTACGCCCAAATCTGGATGCAACCATCTAAAAAACCATTTGGACAGTGGATTGGTAAACACTTTTTTCATGCGTTTGTAACCTTTGTCCCCTGGCCCCAATCCGTCGCCATGGCCTATAAAAAAGGAAGTATCATTGATAACGTACTGTTGGGGTTCATGAAATACAGGGATATTTAGTTCCTTTTCAAAATATCCATTCATCCACAGATCGTGGTTGCCCACAAAATAATATATGGGAATCCCAGAATCCGTTATCTCGGCCAATTTTCCAAAAGTCCGGGTAAAGCCTTTCGGCACAACAGTGGTGTATTCAAACCAAAAATCGAAAAGATCCCCAAGAAGAAAAATTGCGGCCGCATCCTGTTTTACGACATCCAGCCAAGCTACAAATTTCTTTTCCCGTTCCGAGCTTGCTTCTGCCGTAGGCGCACCCAGATGGTTGTCGCTGGCAAAATATACTTTCTTCCCTTTTGGAAATTTGATTTCCTTCATAGCTCCCGGGTTTGATCTCCCGCATACCATTCGGCAAAAGAAGTGTCTGTTTCCTGTAATTTAAGGGAATGTAATTCAATGCCGTTTGGCAACCGCGTTTTTATCTTTGTCGCAAAATCAATGACCATGTTTTCACTTGTGGGTTGGTAATCTGCCAGGATTACCTTATGACCCCTATTGATCAATTCCTTGGCCAATTCCACGTGGGGGGTATTTTTATTGAATACCGTGGCATGGTCAAAGGGGTCCACGATTTCTTCCTTTACAATTTTTTTGAGATCTCCAAAATCGATGACCATTCCTAATTTTACATGGGAAGTGTCTGTAATCGGTGTGCCGATTACGGTGACGGAAAGTTTATAACTGTGTCCGTGTACGTTCTTGCATTTGCCATCATAGCCGTGGAGGGCATGACCGGTTTCAAAATTGAACTGCTTGGTTATCCTTATAATACCCATAACTTTATTTGTGTTGCAAAGGTATTCATTCTTGAAAAACGAAACTGTATTTGGATTACATTTGCCCGATTTTATAAAATTTAGAGCCAGTTTAAGAATTTGTGTTTAACCCCTTAATTTCGAGGATTCTGGTATTTTTTGATAAAGTATGGGATAAAATTTTGAATCTTGACCCTAACGATCATTTATAATTAAAATGGTTTCTTAAACGGGCACTCAGTATGCAAGAACTTTTTGAACAACTCGAATTTAAGGAAAATCCACTATTTGAGACGATAATTTCCGATCTGTTGGAACACAGGTACTGTATAGTGGATAATTTTTTCTCCGTAGAAGAAACTTCCTTACTTAGGAAAGGGCTATTGACAAAGTTTGAGGACGATAAGTTCAAAAAAGCCGCCATAGGCAATCATTTTAACGAGGTTATTTCCAAATCTGTGCGCGGCGACTATATTCTATGGATGGACGAAAAAGTGGAGGATACGGCTACCCAACTTTTTTTTGGAAAAATCAACGCATTGGCAGACTATTTGAACAAAACCTGTTTTTTGGGAATCCTGCATAAGGAATTCCACTTTGCATTATATCCTGAAGGAGCGTTTTATAAAAGACATCTGGATACTTTTCTAAATGATGATCGGCGTAAACTATCCATAGTCTGCTACCTTAACGAACCCGACTGGAAAGAGGACGATGAGGGAGAATTGGTCATCTATTTAAATGGAAATGGGAACGAAAGGACGAACGTTATCTGTCCTATTCCGGGCCGCATGGTCATATTTGAGAGTCAGGAACTGGAACATGAGGTGATGCCCGCCCGGCGAAACCGAATGAGCATTACAGGCTGGCTAAAAACAAGATAGTAAAGGGGTCACGACACCCAACTCCTTGTAAATCCCCCAAAAACTTACACGTTTTATTACGGTTGTGTCCAACATGAGCCTAATATCCCACATGTAGTTATTTTGCAAAAATTGGCCGAAAACCAAGATAGTGATGAGGTATAAAGTGGTATAAACAGGTGTGATCTAGGGAAATAATTTGTAAAGGGAAGAAACAAGTTATTTGAATTGGGCAAAATTAATGGTTATTTTTATAAGAGAATTCCCTATTGTATTCCTTAAAATCTGCCATTAGCCATGAAGATATTTTACTCGTTCTTTTTTCTGATCGTCGCCTTTAGGTCATTTGCACAAGATACCCATTATTGGACTCAGGAATTTGGTCCGCATTCCACCTTAATGGCTGGTTCGCTCGTGGCCGGTGCCGAGGACATCTCAATGTTATTTTATAATCCCGGGGCCATCGGCAGTATAAAAACGGGGGCAATAACCATAAGTGCCAACTTGTATCGCATAGAAAATATAAAGATCACCAATGCTTTGGGACAGCAGGCCGATTTTAAAAGCAACCAATTTGCGACTATTCCGTTAATGGCAGGAGGGATGTTAAAAACCAAGGGCAAACTCAGTATGGCCTATGGCCTTATGTCACCGGTGGACTTCAATTTTGATGGCCTGGCACGTATCGATGATTTTTATCCCATTGTGGACGATGAGGTGAGTCCTGGAGACGAAAACGTAATCGCAACGAGCGCTAAAAGTTCCAACTTAAAGGAAACCATGTTTGCTTTTGGAGCCGGCTATCCTTTGAACGAGCACTTTTCAGTGGGTGCTACAGCGCTTTTTACCCTTCGCTCCCAGAGCTATTCCGAGTCCTTGCTTACCCGCATGTACCTCAACGATGCGGACCAAACCTTTGTAAACACCAGCGACCTGGAGAACATCAGCTATTGGAACGTAAGGGGAGGGTTAAAACTGGGGGTGACCTACACCAACGGGAGTTGGTCCTATGGGCTTACCCTAAGTACCCCGACTTTCAATATGATGGGTACGGGTGTTGTTGCTGCAGATATTGCAGCCAACAATTTCAAATTGGAAGATCAACGAATAGACTTGTTGGCCTCCGATAGACAGGAGGATTTAAAATCGACCTATAAATCCCCCTTATCTATTTCCGGTGGGGTGAAGTACCAAAATGACAAGTCTACATTTGCCTTAGCTGCCCAGTATTTTTCAAGCATCAATGAATATGACGTATTACGTGCAAAACCTGGGGCCTTTTTACGTCCCGAAGATCTTTTTGGTACCAGCAGCGATTTTTTTCTTAACGTTCAGGCCGCTGCTGTCCCAGTTTTTAACATGGCGGTTGGTTACGAATATCGAATAAATGATAATCTGACATTTAACACCGGTTTCCGCAATGATATGTCCTATTACGACCAAGATATATCCGATTCGATCGGTATTAACCCGGTTATAACCTCTTGGGACCTTTATCATTTTGATGTTGGAGGGCTAATCAATAAAAACCATCATGGCATAAGTTGTGGCCTTTTGTTTAGTTGGGGAACAACGGACACCTATCATCAACATGGTTTAGTGGGCGGGGATTTTGAAGAAAGTGATTTTTTACAAGGGGAAGCAACAATTGTCAAGGCCAATTACAGTTCTATCGGTCTGATGCTGGGCTATACGTATAACTTTAATTGATCTTTATGGGAAGCTTCCGAGCTTTAGGTCCGATCAAAATCCCTTTCGACCGGATAATTAAGAAGTTCGACCAAAATTTTATTTCTTCAGAAAAATCCCGTCCTATATTTGGAGGACCATAGCATAAGTAGGTTAAGTTCATGGTAAGATTTGGGGAAAAACGGCGGGCTTAGGTCCGCCGTTTTTATTTGTATACCTGGAGGAAACCGAATAGCATATTCGGTTGTTCGGGAACTGTCAACGAAATAAGATCAATAAAGCCCCTAACGCGGTTAAACCCAATATCATTTTTCTGTAATGTTTCTCATGTATAATCCGAACCAACCGTATACCGACAAACAAGCCGATTGACAAAGCTGGCAATAATTTTAGGTCCAACACCAATGTGGCCGGGGTTATAGTCTTCCATATGAAGATATGGAAGGGAAGCTTAAAAACATTGACGATAAGAAATAAGGTAGCCGCTGTACCTATAAACTGATTCTTGGGAAGGCGCATGGCCAAAAAGTAGATGTTGGAAAAAATCCCCGCCAAATTCCCGACCATGGTCGCAATTCCCGCCGTAAGTCCCATAAACCCCGCAAATGCCCAATGAGTAGGCACAGTTATGGACTTTTTTTGATCCCACCAGAACATAAGTGCCACACTCGATAAAATTACCCCGGCCATACATATTTTAAAAGTTTGCTCTGGCAGGTCTTTTCCCAAAAACGCCCCGATTAGGACTCCTGCGATCATCCATGGCAAAAACCGGACAATATAATGCCATTGGGTATGCCGGTTGTAGTAGACAACGGCAAATATATCGCCAACCACGAGTAAGGGCAGTAAAATACCGGTCGATTCCTTGGCACCGAAGGCCAAGGCCATAAAAGTGACAATGATAATTGCAATGCCCTTTATTCCCGATTTGGAGATTCCCAATACAAAGGCAGCCGTAAGGGCAAGGATCCAGGCCGTTGGAGTAATTTCCAATATTATAGATTGTAGCACAGGCGGTGATTAGCGAACTTTGGACAAATGTATTCCAAAATGTTTTATATTTACGGCATTGGGACCGTTTTGAAATCTACCAGTTGAGTTATATTGCCCCTATTTGCAATAATCTGCATCAATTTGGGGGTGTCTGGGTGAATCAAAGCCTTGCTACTTTGTCGGACTCCTACATCAAAAATAATATGTGAAAAATTTCAATCACGGATATATAAATTTTTACTAACCAAAACCAAATTATGGAATTAAGTACCTTGGACTATGCCTTTATCATAGTATTTTTTGCTGTAGTTCTTGTTATAGGCATTGTTGTGTCCAAAACATCGGGCAAGGATTCAAATCAATTCTTCTTATCTGGCCGTAATATGCCGTGGTGGCTTTTAGGTTTTTCTATGGTTGCTACAACGTTTTCCACCGACACTCCCAATTTGGTTACTGATATTGTTAGGACAAATGGGGTATCGGGTAACTGGGTTTGGTGGGCATTTTTGTTAACCGGCCTATTGACTGTCTTTGTATATGCAAAACTGTGGAGAAAATCGGATGTCCACACGGATTTGGAATTTTACGAACTTCGATATGGAGGGAAGCCTGCAAGCTTTCTTCGAAAATTTAGGGCTATCTATCTCGGGGTTATTTTTAATGTGATAACCATGTCGGCCGTTACCTTGGCGGCAATTAAGATAGGTGGTATTATGCTCGGTCTGGAACCATGGGTAACCGTGGTTGTTGCAGGATTGATTACGGTAACCTTTAGTGCCTTGGGAGGCTTTAAAGGGGTAGTCTATACCGATTTCGTGTTGTTCTTTGTGGCGATGGGCGGCGCAATCGGGGCGGCCTATTATTTGGTCAACATACCAGAGGTTGGTGGAATACATGCGATCATGGCCAATGAAAATGTAATGGACAAAATTTCCATTTTACCCGATTTTAGCAATAAGCAAGCCTTAATTACCTTGCTTATTATTCCATTGGCGGTACAGTGGTGGAGTTCTTGGTATCCCGGGGCGGAACCCGGTGGGGGCGGATATATTGCCCAACGGATGCTGGCCGCAAAGAATGAAAACCATGCCATAGGCGCCACCTTCTTTTTTAATATAATGCACTACGCACTACGCCCATGGCCGTGGATTTTAGTTGCTTTGGCCTCCTTGGTCGTTTATCCCGACGTGGCAAGTATTCATGCTGCTTTTCCGAATATAGCCGTTGACAAACTAGGTAATGATCTTGCCTATTCTGCCATGCTGACCAAGCTGCCTAGCGGTTTGTTGGGAATCGTGTTTGCCTCCTTGATAGCGGCTTATATGAGCACCATTTCTACCCAGCTCAACTGGGGATCTTCCTATATTGTATTTGATTTTTACAAACAGCAAATAAATCCCAAGGCCTCAGAAAAAAGATTGGTGGCTGTCGGTCGACTTGCGACGGTTGTTTTAATGGTCTTTAGTGCCGGATTGGCGTTGCTGTTACAGAATGCTTTGCAACTTTTTGAGGTTTTACTGGTATTTGGAGCAGGTACCGGACTTATCTTTATTTTAAGGTGGTTCTGGTGGCGTATTAATGCCTGGAGTGAAATTACCGCCATGTTTGCTTCCGGAATTATTTCGATAGTATTAAAATTGACCGCCCTAGGTCCTTTTCTCTTTGCTGCCGGAACCGGGGTGTTTCCAGATTGGATGGAATACATTTTTGTAGTCTTGTTTACTTCTATTGTTTGGTTGGCTGCTACATTTTTGACCCAACCGGAAACTCAAGAGGTGCTTCAGGGCTTTTACAAAAAAACCCAACCGGGTGGGCCTGGTTGGAAAACCGTAGTCGATAAGGCAAAATCCAATGGTATGAACGTCGTGAATGCCAATGCCAAATGGACAGTTCCTTCGGGAATTTTGGCTATGATCGTAGGCTGTGTATTGGTCTATAGCTGCATGTTCGCAACCGGATATTGGATATATGGAGACCATCCATGGGCCATTGGTCTAACAATTGTTGCAGCTATAGCGGCAACATTTTTGATCATTATCTGGAACCGCATGAAAGATATTATTCTATAATGGTTGCGCTTCGGGATAGGGTTTTATCTGTAGATATTTTAAGGGGAATTACCATTGTTCTGATGATAATGGTAAACACCCCAGGTACTTGGGCCCATGTATATCCGCCTTTGTTACATGCCGAATGGAGCGGTTATACCCCAACCGACCTGGTGTTCCCGTTTTTCCTCTTTATTGTGGGCATTTCCATCGTTTACGCCTATAAGGGCAAACCTGTGGGGGCTACTACCTATAAGAAAATAGTAATTAGGAGTCTAAAATTAATAGGCTTGGGACTTTTCTTGGGCGCATTTACCTTACAATTTCCTTTTGTAAAGGACTATGCCGACATTCGTTTCCCTGGGGTATTGCAACGGATAGGAGTCGTGTTTTTCTTTGCAGCTATTTTATTCATTAATTTTAATTGGAAGGTACTTATTGGGATTTGTGCGACCATCCTGATAGGATATTGGTTGTGGATGGGATTCGTTCCTATCCAGGGTATGGCTCCCACATTTGATCGTGCCCCAAATAATTGGTCCAACTATTTGGATCTGCATGTGTTGGGAACCCACATGTGGAAGGACGATTATGATCCAGAGGGGATATTGAGCACCCTACCGGCAATCGCCAGTTCCTTGTGTGGGATATTTACAGGACTAATATTGATTTCCAAGAAACCTAAAAAGGAGATTATTTTACTGGTTCTTGGTGGTGCGATGCTTGTTGTTGGTAGTCTTTGGGCACCCGTTTTTCCTATTAGCAAGGCCAACTGGAGCAGTAGCTTTGTACTGGTTTCCGCGGGTTGGGCCAATCTGGTTTTGGCTTTGATCTATTACCTGTCGGATGTTCGTAAGATAAAGTTTGGCAGCATTTTTAGGTATGCGGGCTCCAATGCGATCACTATTTTTTTCCTGGCCGGATTTATCGGAAGATTAATGGGCTCCATTAAAGTAGATGGGGGGACTTCCATTCACAGTTGGTTGTTCCAAAATATATACGTACACGATTTTATGTCCATGGAACTCTCCTCCTTCCTATACGCCTTTACGGTCATGTGCTTCTACCTGCTCTTGGCATATATTATGTTCCGAAAAAAGATTATCATCAAGGTATAAGGAATGTCTGTCTAAAAAGCGCGATAACTGCGTTATGCCCGTTTTGAAAACAGTTCCATCGACTTCGCTCAGGACATCGCATTTGCAATAGTAAACTTCTTGATGTTCAAAGTCTGCACGTACCCCCCCCGGAATGATACTGTCTTGCTGGCGTTCGGGCGGGCTTCGCAAGCCTTGTTCCCGATGGAGGGCTTAGGTGTGGGACTTCATCAACCTGGCCACATATTTCCCAATAACATCAAACTCCAAATTTACTTGCGACCCTACCTGGTAGATCTTAAAACAAGTGTTTTCAAAAGTATACGGGATGATGGCCACACTAAAATATTGGTCCCCGGAATTTATCACCGTAAGGCTTACGCCGTCAACGGTAATGGATCCTTTTTCTATGGTCACAAGTCCTAAATTTGGATCGTATTCAAAGGTGAAGATCCAACTGCCATCTTTTTTATCAATTTTGGTGCAGGTTCCGGTTCCGTCCACATGGCCCTGCACAATGTGTCCATCCAATCGGGAGCCCAGGATCATGGCGCGTTCCAGGTTGACCAAATCCCTTTGTCGCAATTTTCCAAGGTTCGTTTTTTGCAATGTTTCGGCAATGGCCGTTACGGTGTAATTCTCCCCGTTCTGGGCGACTACGGTGAGGCAAACGCCGTTATGGGAAACACTTTGGTCTATTTTGAGAGCTGTGGAAAAGCTAGAAGACAACGTAATATGCAAGTTGCCCCCCTCGGTTTCCAAATTCTCGACGCTTCCTAAAGTTTCAATTATCCCTGTAAACATGTGTCGTTTAATTTAAGTAATTTTGTATGGCAAATTTATACATTAAGGGTTTGGTACCATGCAGGAAAACGAGAAAATAAAAGTAGGCATATCTATAGGGGACTTAAATGGTATCGGGTGCGAAATAATACTCAAAACCTTTGAAGATGTAAGAATGTTGGATTTTTGCACCCCGGTAATTTTTGCCTCCAACAAAACGATCTCCTTTCAGAAAAATGCCCTGAACCTAGAAATCAACTATCACGGGATTCAGGAAGCCAATATGGCCCTGGCAGGAAAAATAAATGTGGTAAATGTCTGGAAAGAAATTCCGGAAGTCAGTTTTGGCAATTCAACCAAGGAAGCTGGCAAGTTTGCGCTCCAGTCGTTAAGGGCCGCAGTTAGTGCGCTAAAAAATAATGAGATTGATGTTTTGGTCACTGCGCCCATCAACAAGGACAACATTCAGGCCGAAGATTTTAAGTTTCCTGGTCATACGGATTATCTAGCGGCAGAATTGGAAGGTGAAAGCTTGATGTTTATGGTAACGGAAAGCTTAAAGGTAGGCTTGCTAACGGATCACGTTGCTATAAAGGATGTGTCATCTGCCATTTCCCCCAGATTGATAAGAAATAAGATATCCATTATTGAAAAATCCCTAATGATGGACTTTGGGATCCGAAAACCGAGGATTGCCCTTCTGGGTATCAATCCGCATAGCGGGGACAATGGGGTCATTGGCAAGGAAGATGATGAAATACTAAGACCCGTTGTCCGGGAAAGGGTAGACATAGGACATTTGGTCTATGGGCCGTATTCCGCCGACAGCTTTTTTGGTTCCCAGGCTTATAAGAAATTTGATGCCGTTTTGGCCGCATATCACGATCAAGGGCTTATTCCCTTTAAGACCCTTTCCTTTGGAAATGGAGTGAATTTTACGGCCGGACTCAGTAAAGTAAGAACGTCCCCTGATCATGGGACCGCCTATGAAATTGCGGGCAAGGGCCTTGCGGATCACAGTTCCTTTAGGGAAGCCGTTTTTACTGCTTTGAATATCTTCAGGAATAGGCGGGAATATCAAGAGCTGACTAAAGATCCGTTGAAAAAACAACGCGCGAAGTTCTAGCCCTTAAGAATTAATAGAAAGGAAAGAATTAACGGGATTGAAACCACAATATCGGCTACTTAATCAAGGCTTGTTTTTTTTATATTAAAAATTGTGATTTACTAAAATAATAGTATCTTTGCACCCGCCATAATTAGAACGATATCGTTGTTTTTTATTGCGGTCGTTGAGCTAAACCAAGGTGAAGCATGAAAAAGCACAAGGAATACAATATTCCTTTCACGGGATTGAAACAGGGGAAGCACAGGTTTGATTACAAAATTGAGAACAAGTTCTTTGAATCCTTTGAATTCAACGAGTTTATTTCTGCAAGTATTGATTTACAGGTGGAATTGAACAAGTTGTCCACCATGATGGAACTGGAATTTTCGGCTAAAGGGTTGATAAATTTAAATTGCGATATCACCAATGAGCCTTACGACCAACCCATCGCGGGCAACATGGAATTATTGATCAAATTTGGGGAAGAATACAATGATGAGGATGACGAGATTTTGATAATTCCCCATGGGGAACATCAAATCAATGTTGCCCAATATATATATGAAATGTTGGTGTTGGCCGTTCCCCAGAAAAGGGTACATCCAGGAGTTCTGGACGGTAGCTTAAAATCTGAGACCTTGGAGAGGTTAAAGGAATTACAGCCCAAAGAAGTAAAGGAGAATAAAAAAGAGATTGACCCCAGATGGGACGCACTCAAAAAGTTATTAACGGATAAATAAATAGTATCATGGCACATCCTAAAAGAAAAATTTCCAAAACCAGAAGGGATAAGAGAAGAACCCATTACAAAGCAGTGGTCCCAACCATAGCCAAGGATCCTACAACGGGTGAAATGCATTTGTATCACAGGGCCCATTGGCACGAAGGTAAATTGTACTACCGTGGTCAGATTTTGATTGATAAGGTCGAAGAAGCAGCTGCATAAGTTGTGATCATTATATTATAGGACTCCCACTTTCTTAAGAGTGGGATTTTTTTTTTGAAACATTTTTTGGAAAGTATATACGCTCCGGAAGAGGGTATTGCCTTTTTCTGATTGGAATTTTAATGGGTTTCGGAAACCATAAACAGGCTATAGAGGCAAAAAGTCACGAAAAATCATTAATTTTCACGTATTTTACATTAATTTTCAATGTTTTTGACCCAAAAAACAGTTTAACATGAGTAAACTATCGGCAGCGATTACCGCTGTAGGGGCATATGTTCCAGACTTTATTTTGACCAACGAACTGTTGGAAACCATGGTTGAGACCAACGACGAATGGATAACTACAAGGACTGGAATAAAGGAAAGACGGATTTTAAAGGATGCGGACAAGGGTACTTCTTATTTGGCCATTAGGGCTGCAGAGGAACTTATTCGCAAAAAGAATTTAGACCCTACGGAAATAGACCTCGTTATCGTTGCCACTGCCACCCCGGATTTGCTAGTAGCTTCTACGGCGGCTTATGTTGCTACCGAAATTGGAGCGGTAAATGCATTTTCATATGATTTGCAAGCCGCGTGTTCCAGCTTTTTGTTCGGGATGTCTACCGCCGCAAGTTATATTGAATCTGGCCGATACAGCAAGGTTCTCCTAATTGGGGCCGATAAGATGTCCTCGATCATTGACTATACCGATAGGGCCACTTGCATTATTTTTGGGGATGGTGCCGGAGCCGTACTTTTTGAGCCCAATACAGAAGGTTTGGGGCTAAAGGACGAATTTTTACGCTCGGATGGGGTTGGAAGAAACTTTTTAAAAATGGAAGCGGGGGGGTCCCTGTTGCCAGCTACCGAGGAAACCGTAAAGAATAGACAGCATTATGTTTACCAGGACGGCAAATCGGTTTTTAAATTTGCTGTTTCCAATATGGCCGAAGTAGCGGCGAAAATTATGGAACGCAACCAGCTTTCCCATGATGATGTGGATTGGTTGGTGCCCCACCAAGCCAACAAAAGGATTATTGATGCCACTTCCAACAGAATGGGATTGGTGGCCTCCAAGGTAATGATCAATATAGAAAAGTATGGAAATACAACTTCTGCCACCTTGCCTTTACTGCTTGCCGATTATGAAGGAAAATTAAAAAAAGGGGACAATTTGGTCTTTGCCGCTTTTGGGGGTGGATTTACCTGGGGCTCCATTTATTTGAAATGGGCATACAACAGTAATTAATCTTGGTTCCTTTATTTTGGGACACAGCTGAATATAAGTATATTTAACAAAGCAACTAAACAAAATTCTATTCCATGGATATTAAAGAAATTCAAAGTTTGATTAAGTTCGTGGCCAAATCAGGGGCCAGTGAGGTTAAACTGGAGACGGATGATATTAAGATCACTATCCGTACCGGGGCGGCAGGTTCTGGATATGAGACCACCTATGTTCAACAGTTGCCCGTTGCACAAGCACCAATAACCCAAGCTGCACCTAGTCAAGCAGCAGTTCCGGCCACTGAAGTACCTGCAGTGGCAACCTCGGAAGAAAATTCTAAGTTCATTACCATTAAATCTCCCATTATCGGTACTTTTTATAGAAAGCCATCCCCCGATAAACCCGTTTTTGTTGAAGTGGGAGATACCATCAATAAGGGCGATGTCCTATGTGTCATTGAGGCCATGAAACTATTTAACGATATAGAATCCGAGGTGTCCGGTAAAATTGTGAAAGTTTTGGTTGAGGATTCCTCACCGGTCGAGTTTGATCAACCCTTGTTTTTAGTAGATCCATCCTAAAATGTAAATCACAAGCTCCAAAATCCAAAATCCAAAAATATTGGAGGTTGGAATTTGAGGGTTGGAATTTGATAAAGCTATGTTCAAAAAAATACTTATTGCAAATAGGGGAGAGATAGCGCTTAGGATTATCCGTACCTGCAAGGAAATGGGGATCAAAACGGTTGCTGTTTATTCCACCGCAGATGCAGAAAGCCTTCACGTGCGCTTTGCTGACGAGGCGGTATGTATTGGTCCACCACCGAGTAGTGAGTCCTATCTTAAAATCCCAAATATTATTGCAGCTGCCGAAATCACCAATGCCGATGCAATCCATCCGGGATATGGGTTTTTGTCCGAGAATTCCAAATTTTCCAGAATCTGTGCGGAACACGATATTAAATTTATCGGGGCATCCGGGGAGCAGATAGATAAAATGGGAGATAAGGCCACGGCTAAAGAGACCATGCAGAAAGCTGGAGTCCCCATTGTTCCTGGATCTGCGGGATTACTGAAAAACGTTGATGACGCCAAAAAAATAGCCAAAAAAATAGGCTATCCCGTAATGATAAAAGCTACCGCTGGAGGTGGTGGCAAAGGGATGCGTGCGGTTTGGAAGGAAGAGGATCTGGAAAAGCATTTTGAGAGCGCGGTTCAAGAGGCGAAGGCTGCCTTTGGAAATGGAGGCATGTATATGGAAAAGTTGATCGAGGAGCCCCGTCATATTGAAATCCAGATCGTTGGAGATCAGTACGGGAAAGCCTGCCATCTTTCCGAAAGGGACTGTTCCATTCAGCGCAGACACCAAAAATTGACCGAAGAGACCCCTTCCCCCTTTATGACCGATAAATTGAGGGATAGTATGGGCAAGGCTGCCGTCAAGGCTGCCGAATATATCAAATATGAGGGCGCTGGAACCATTGAATTTTTGGTAGATAAGCACAGGAACTTCTATTTTATGGAGATGAATACCCGTATCCAGGTAGAACACCCCATAACGGAACAAGTAATAGACTACGATTTGATCAGGGAGCAGATCTTAGTGGCCGGGGGCGTACCAATTTCGGGAAAAAATTATATCCCAAAATTGCATTCTATAGAATGTCGGATCAATGCGGAGGATCCTTATAACGGATTTAGGCCATCTCCAGGAAAGATTACTACGCTACATACCCCAGGCGGCCATGGTATTCGCTTGGACACCCATGTTTACAGTGGATATACCATACCGCCCAACTACGATTCCATGATCGCCAAATTGATTACTACCGCCCAAACTAGGGAGGAAGCGATCAATAAAATGAAGCGGGCGTTGGACGAGTTTGTGATAGAAGGGATAAAAACCACCATACCCTTCCATAGGCAATTGATGGACAATCCCGATTATTTGGCCGGTAACTATACCACGGCTTTTATGGATCATTTTGTGATGGCCCCTCAACCCGAGGAATAGTCAATTTATCACAAACCACCGATTGTTCCCTTGAAGCAAGACCAAAATTGATAAGGTCATGGTTATGGGTTTTTTCAAACTTTCAACTTTGAACCATCAACTTTGAAACCATCCGGCATGAACCTGAGTTACTGGGAACATAAAACTTGGTTGTCCCATATAGATTTTACGATCGTTGGGAGTGGTATTGTTGGCCTAAGTACCGCTTTAAACCTCAAAAGCAGGTTCCCGAAAGCTAAGATTCTTATTTTGGAAAGGGGAATCCTTCCCCATGGGGCTAGCACAAAAAATGCCGGATTTGCCTGTTATGGAAGTATTTCGGAAATCCTATCCGATTTAAAATCCCAAACGGAAGAGGAAGTGGTACAGTTGGTCAGAAAGAGATGGGATGGGATTCAATTGTTACGAAAGAATTTAGGGGACCCTGCCATAGATTTTCAGAACTATGGTGGCCATGAGGTGTTTTTGCAGGAACAGAATGATCGCTACCAACAATGCGTGGAGGCCATAGATCACATCAATCAATTGCTAAGGCCCATTTTTAATCGAGAAGCCTATTACCGGCATGCAAACACCTTTTTCTTTAATGGGATCGCTAAGGACTATATCACTAATCCACTGGAATCCCAGATCGATACAGGAAGGATGATGTCCGCTTTACTGGATTTGGTCCGAAAAAAAGGAGTCAACATTCTCAATGCCATTGAGGTAAAGGAATTTCAGGAAATCGGTGATCATGTGGTGGTGAACACGGATCAGTTCGATTTTAAAACGAGGAATCTTTTAATAGCCACCAACGGTTTTGGAGCACAACTTATCCAAGAGAACGTCAAGCCTGCCAGAGCACAGGTACTTATTACCAAGCCAATAAATAACCTACATATCAAAGGGACTTTTCATTTGGATGAGGGGTATTATTATTTTAGAAACATTGATAACCGAATTTTGTTTGGTGGAGGTCGTAATCTGGATTTTGTCACCGAAGAAACCACTGCATTTGGTGAGACCGAATTAGTACAAAACCGCCTGGAAGAACTGTTGAAGACCGTGATATTGCCAAATGTTGGGTTCGAGGTGGACCATCGATGGAGCGGTATTATGGGGATGGGCAATAACAAGCGTCCCATTGTTAAACAACTTTCTGATCGGGTTTTTTGCGGTGTACGCCTTGGGGGGATGGGAATTGCCATCGGGAGTATTGTAGGTAAGGATTTGGCCGATCTGGTATAAATTAAAAATTGGCCATTTCCGGTTTCCCTAATCTGGCCGTTTTTAACGGAAATTATGACTAAAAAACAGCAACTTTACCATTTTTGCCAGACTAGTTTACAAAACAGGATCGATCGCATCCATAGGATTATCCTTTCCCTTCAAGAGTCGTTAACATCGGAAACCAAGAGCAGTTCAGGGGACAAGCACGAAACTGGGAGGGCCATGGTGCAGTTGGAAAGGGAAAAATTGGGGAGCCAATTACAGGAAGCTGAACGAACAGTACAATTTTTGGATAAATTGGACCTGAACGTCCAATCTGTCAAAATTGGTTTTGGCACTTTGGTGTATACTTCAAAAGCAAATTACTTCCTGTCCGTATCCCTCGGAGAATTTAGGGAACACGGATTTAGGGCCTATTGCATCTCTCCCCAGACCCCCATGGGACTACTGCTCCTGGGAAAAACCATAGGTGATGTGATAGATTTTAATGGAGAATCCATTGAAATTCTAAAATTGGAATAAGCCCCCATAAGGCGCTATCAATCTTTCCCGACTTGCATTTCGCCTTTAGTGCACAGCTATATCCCAATTGCTCCCGAGGTTGGAAATTGATCCAACATTTTTAATGCTGTCCATTGTCCAGAACCTCCACTTTACTTACAATTATGCAATTCATCGAAAACCTTCTTCATTTCTGTTAAAAAATAGACCAAAGGGCCATTTTTTACGTTAAACATGCAAAATCTAAAATTTTGAAACTATGAATAAAGCAAAAATAAGTATTAAAGGTATTTCTGTAATTTTAGCTTCTATGGCTTTGGCCGTAAGCTGTAGCAAGGATAAAGAAGACCCAATGAGCGAGCAAGAATTTAGCAAGGCTGAGGTCAGTGCGGTTCTTGCCGGGGATAATATGACCAGTTTTGCCGACAATACTTTGACCGATTTGGTAATCAATGGGTCTGCCGGTGCCAGTACAACCAGTAAAGTCGAAACTGCCGAATGCTATTCTTATGTAGCTGTGGAAAATGGATTTACAGTGGCCTTTGCCAATTGCTCCTTGGAGGGCCATGACAATATCACTGGTACCGTTGAGGTTGAATATGCTGCGGGAGAGGGAACAGCTTCCTTTACCGCTACTTTTAACGAATTGAATGTGGATGGAACCATCATTAGCGGCACAAGAAGTTATGAATTTAATGGCAATGTAGAAAGTGGGATTTATTCTTTCTCAATTACCTCAGATATGCGTGTAGGTTTCGCTGATGATTCTTTTTATTCCGAAAAGGGCAACCAAAATTATAGTTTGGTGTTCGGGGATACCTTGGAGAACAGTATATATAGCATTTCAGGTGACTGGACGGTGGAATGGAAAGGCAATACCTACAACCTTGCCACTGAAGGGATAGATGGGAATTTAACCTGTGCCCATATCAATAAGGGAAATCTGGGTATTTCCAAAAATGGACTTCAGGTTAGTGTAAATTATGGGGATGGTACATGTGATGATGTCGCGACCCTAGTATACCCCGATGGTACGACCGAGGATTTTACGTTGGATTAAGAGCTATAAATAATAGCTATTCGCTATATATCTTAGCCCTGCAAATTGATTTGCGTATGGCGTATAGCGATGGGCGCAAAGCCAAAAGGACCCATAAAGGTTTGAGAATCTTATGGGTCTTTTTTTATGCCGTTACTCCAAGTTGGGCCTTCCTCTGTTCGCTTTCTTTTGGGCTTTTTTAAGTTTCGATTTCAGTCGTTTTTCAATGGCCGAACGAGATGGCTTTGTTTTCTTTCTTTTTTTTGGAACTGCCAATGCCTTTCCCAAAAGGTCCAATAGTCGCTGCTTTGCCAGCTCCTTGTTTTTATGCTGGCTGCGGGACTCGTCACACTGTAGCAAAAGTATTTTTTCCTTGGTAAGCCTGTTTCCTAATTTTAAGTAAATACGTTCCTTTTCAATGTCAGATAGGGCTTGGGAACTAAAAGCATCAAAAGCAAGTTCCATTTTGGTAGAAACCTTGTTTACATGCTGTCCCCCGGCCCCACTACTGCGTACCGCTTTGAATCGTAATTCTTGAAGAAGCTGTTCCTTATCCATTGTTTAATATATCATACTCGGAGATAACCCTTTGCCCCTTGGCACCCCCTTATTGCTATTGGGAATGTTCCCCCTTTGTTGCGATTTGAATATCGACATGCGCCATAAATAAAATGCGTATTGCGAAAAGCGTACGGCGATGGGCCTATGCAAGACCAGTTCAGTTTTCCCGTAATCTTAGGTTTATTGTTTCTAGGGAAATATTCAGGAATACTTCGCTTTCCAACTTTAAGGCCTCGTCCGAATTGAAATATATTTTATGGATATCATTTAGTCCTTCTACCAAGAAATGACTTCCCATGGTGTAGTTTTTTGTTACTGTAACCGGAATTCCCGACTTCGATGATACCCGGAATTCATGTGCATATACAATTATTTTTCTCTTGGTGTTGGCATAAGATTTTACAATGTCTATTGGGATTTCGTTGGCCTCACCAAAAAGGGTCGCCACATAAATATTTTTTGGATTTTTATAGAGTTCCGTGGTAGGTCCTTTGGCGATTATCCCTTGATTCCTTAAAACGAAGGTCCGATCAGCGAATGGAAGTACATCTTCATAATCGTGACTGGCCGTAATGCAGGTAATCTCTCGTTTTTTTAGGTATTCAAAAAGATTTCTTCTCAATTTGCCCTTTCTAAATGTGTCAATATGGCTAAAAGGCTCATCGAGGAGCAAAACCTCGGGTTCCTGGGCCAAGACCCTAGCCAATGCAACACGCTGCTGTTGACCGCCACTCAATTTATTCACTTTAACGTTGGCATAGGCCACCATATCTATCATTTCAAGTAATTGCCTGGTCCGATTCTGTAGCTCATCCGGATAAAAAACAGAAAGGAACTGACAAATATTTTCAGAAACGGTTACAAAAGGCATCAGGTCAAATTCTTGGGAAAGGTATTTAATATAGGTTTCCCCCGGCACTAAATTGTAATCCGGACCCAGTATTGGCTGGTCTTTCCAGGTTAAGGTCCCACTATCTGGTTGCAAAAGGCCATAAATGATCTTAAGTAGGGTGCTTTTGCCACAACCACTCTCTCCCATTATGGCCACATGTTCCCCTCGGCCGATTACAAACTGAAGATCCCGTAGTACCGGTTCTTTGCCATATGAAAAGGATACACTATCAACTTGTAGCATGATATTTCATTTAATTCCAACCTTAATCAAGGTGGATTAATTTGTGCAAAAATACGTCGATGCACCTTTATTAGACCATCAATTTGGTAAAATATTGACTACAATTTAACAATGCATTTTCACATAGCAATATGTATTGACGAAAAGCAAGGCCGTTATCAAATTAGGACACAGTTTATGAAAATAATAACGCATTCTATTTCTTTATAATCGAACAGTGTTATAAATTCACAAAAAGAAATTTAAACGGGAATAAAACACAAAAATGGATTTAACGGATAAAGTAGCATATATTACAGGCGGATCAAAGGGTATCGGATATGGGGTTGCCCAAAAATTGCTTTCAGCGGGTATGCGTGTGGCCATAAGTGGCCGCACCTTGGAAACGGTACAAAATGCGGCAAAAAGACTTAGCGGGGGAGACCGGGTTTTGGCATTGGCCTCTGATGTCACCAATCACAAGGATGAAATGACCGCAGTACGAAAAGTGCTCGACAAATGGGGTCAGTTAGACCTTGTTCTTGCCAACGCCGGGGTAGGCCATTTTGCTCCGATAGACGAGCTTTCGGAAAGTGATTGGCACCAAATGATAGATACAAATCTAAGTGGGGTTTTTCATACCTTAAAAGCATCGGTAGAGGCTTTAAAAAGATCAAAAGGGTATTATATTACCTTGGCCAGTTTGGCAGGCACCAATTTTTTCCCAAATGGTGCGGGTTACAATGCAACTAAATTTGGCGTTGTAGGATTTACTCAAGCGGCCATGTTGGACTTGCGCAAATATGACATAAAGGTATCTACCATAATGCCTGGTTCCGTGGCGAGCCATTTTAACGATCACGAACCTTCTGCCAAGGATGAATGGAAGATTCAACCTGAAGATATCGGGGAATTGGTGTTGGATCTTTTAAAGATGCACCCTAGAACCCTTCCCAGTAAGATTGAGGTTAGGCCTACAAGGCCCGATAATAAGTGATTTATCTATAGGTCAACCTTGTTTTCAATAGCTTTTACGGCCCTTGATAATAAGGTTATGGATTTAACCATGAATGTAAGGCTCTTAATTTACTAAGCCTTTTCGCTTTATCCTCAACGTTTTTCCAAAGCTTTTTCCGTTGGGTTGGGAGCATGTTTTCCAACCTATTTTCCAAGAAGTACTTTTCTATTCCCGAATGGAACATCCAAAAACTGGGATTGCCCTTTATGGTAGGTATGCACTTGTTGGGTTATTATTATTTTGTAGCACACCTATCAAATTAATTCTGAAGGGAAATCCGGCAGAATAATTCTGTTTTTATATCTTAACACAAAATTAGCCAGCCAATATTGTGGAATTCCATGACTAAAAAAAAGTATACCATAAAGGACATTGCGCATCTTGCCGGTGTTTCTAAAGGAACCGTAGATCGAGTATTGCACAATCGGGGCAAGGTTTCTAAAAAATCCTTTCAACGTGTCGAGAAGGTGCTATTGGAAACAGAATATTGCCCGAACCCTATGGCAAGGAACTTAAAAAAGAATAAGGAATATAGAATTGGTGTGCTCTTTCCCGATTATAATTTGGATGCTTATTGGATTCCCGTCCATAAAGGGATTGACGTTGCCTTGAACGAGTTTCAGCCCTTTGGTATTACGGTTCAGGAATATCTTTATGATCCAATGAACAAGAAATCCTTTATCGAGAAATCCGAAGAGGTTCTAAAAAGTATGCCAGATGGTGTTGTTATGGCTCCGCTATTCCACTCAGAATCCCAAACGCTAGTTCGGCGATGCAAAGAGCTAAATCTAAAGATAGCATTGTTTAACAATCACATCGATGCGGTTAATTCCGAAAATTTTATCGGGCAAGATTTAAATCAGACTGGTCTGGTAGGAGGAGGTCTTATAAATAAATTGACCCGGGACCAAGAAGGGATTGCAATTGTCCATATTAACGAAGAACGGCATATGATCCAAAAGGAATTGGGGTTTAAGGACTATTTTAAGGCAAAAGGGTTGGAAATGGAACGAATTGTAACCTGTAATTTTGATTCTAATGATTGCGAGTGCTTTAAAAAGGAAGTCACTTGTTTTATTGGGAACAATCCTTCGATTAGAGCCATTTTCGTCACCAATTCCAAAGCCTACATGTTGGCAGATGTTCTAAAGGAGCTCAATAAAAAAATTCACATCGTGGGATATGACCTTTTGAAACAAAATGTGGAACACCTATTGGAGGGCCGAATCGATTTTTTGTTACATCAAAAGCCTCAAAGTCAGGCATATTTGAGTGTACAGTTTTTGGTAGAACATTTTCTTTTCGGCAAACGGATTCCCCCTATCAAGATGTTGCCCATTGATATTATTACTTCAGAAAACTTCATGTACTACTTGGACTAATCGGAAATTGATGCGATTGCTAACTAAAGGGACAGGGAACCCATTAAATTGTTTTTTCGGAGTCTTTACCCATGGTAAATCGCGGTCTAATTTGATTTTAACCCTACTTATTCGTCATCAATTTATTAAAAGTAGGATTTAAGCCAAGACAGTGTAGGATTTGTAGGATATCATTAAATGTGCTCGAACACATTTATAAAAAAAAATTATGTTTTTTCAAAAATAACACTAACTTTAACCAAGGATTAACAATCTTTAACTAATCTTTATAACTAACTTAATAATTGAATTATGGCTAAAAAATTGCTGCTAGTTTTGATGCTGGCATTTGGGACGTACCCATTGCTGGCACAGACAAAAACGGTAACAGGGATTGTTACCCAAGACGGAATTCCGTTGGCCGGTGTAAACGTTTTATTAAAAGGTACTACAACGGGGACTCAAACGGATTTCGATGGGCTTTATTCCATCGAGGCATCATCTGGAGATGTATTGGTGTTCTCCTATATTGGTATGAAAACGCAATCTTTGACTGTGGGATCTTCCGATAAATTGGATGTAGCGCTTGAAGAAGATGCAGAACAATTGGGCGAAGTGGTTGTGACCGCACTGGGTATCAAGCGGGAGGAGAAAACCTTGACCTATGCCCAGCAAACGGTTCAAGGGGATGAACTAACAAAGACAAGGGATCCCAACTTTATGAACAGTATTTCTGGCAAAGCGGCCGGTGTTGAAATCAAGAAAAGTAGTTCGGGTGCCGGGGGTTCTACCAAAATTGTGCTTAGGGGAAATAAGTCGTTAAGTGGGGACAGTTCCCCATTGTTTGTCATCGATGGTATCCCAATGGCCAACAACAAAGGAGCCCAACCAGGAATGTGGGGAGGTACCGATCAAGGGGATGGCTTATCCGCTATTAACCCGGATGATATTGCAAGCATTAGTGTCCTTAAGGGTTCCAACGCCGCTGTACTGTACGGTAGTCAGGGGGCCAATGGCGTAGTAGTAATAACCACAAAACAAGGAGCCAAAGGCAAGACGGTAGTAACGTTAAATACGGGCTATTCTTTTGAGCACTATCTCAATTCCGAAATGGCAGACCTTCAGTTCAAATATGGTTCAGAGGGCGGTACAAAAGAAAGTTGGTCCACTACAGCAGGCAATTATGACGACCAATATGTAAAGGATTTTTTTCAAACTGGGGATACCTTTAATAATTCGGTCAGTGTAACAGCGGGTGGTGAACGAACTACTGCTTATTTCTCGTATGCCAATATTAGTTCAACAGGAATTACACCTGGCAATAGCTACGAAAAGAATAACTTTACGTTTAAGCAATCTACCAAATTGTTCAATGATAAGGTAACGGTTACTTCCAATGTTATATTGGCCCTGGAGAAAACAGAAAACAGATTGCCAGCGGGATATTATTTAAATCCACTAACGGGTCTTTATCAGTTTCCCCGGGATAGGAATTTTTATGAATATAAAAACAATTACCAGGTTTTTAATACAGATAGGAACCTGTTTTTGCAAAACTGGTTTGTGGTGGATCACCAGCAGTCCAATCCTTATTGGATAGTTAACAAGGAGCCGTTGACCGAGGATGCCAAAAGAGTTATCGGAAGTTTGAATATTTCTTACGATATCTTAGACAACCTAAAGTTTCAGGTTAGGGGTAGCTATGATTATGCAGTAAGAGGTTACGAACAACAACATGCTGCTGGTTCCAATTCCACCAATGTGGCTCCAAATGGCGCTTGGAATTACAGTAAATATGACGATCAATTGGCCTATGCCGATGCAATCCTAACCTACGACACCACTTTTGGGGAGGATTTTAGCCTTAGTGCCACAGGTGGTGCTAGCTACCAGAAAAGTAAATATGGTGATGGGGTTGGTGTAAGTTCTGGTGTAACCGGATTACTATATCCCAATCAATTCTACTTTCAGAATTTGCCTACCAATGTGCAGGTGCTATCGGGTTACAACGGTACGGGTTCCTCAATTTATAGTGAGGCTATAAAAGAGGGGCTGTTTTTTAACGCACAATTGGGCTTTAAGGAAATGTTGTTTTTGGATGTTTCCGGAAGGAACGATTGGGCCTCAACTTTGGCCTTGACAGGGAACGACTCTTATTTTTATCCTTCTGTCGGTGTAACGGCGCTATTTCACGAGATGTTCCAACTACCCGAAGTTATTAGCTTTGCTAAACTAAGGGGTTCTTTCACCCAAGTGGGGAATGAAGTGCCATTTAACAGAATAAATCCACAAAATACTATAAATGCAAGTGGCGGCGTGGTAAGGAATACGGTAAAGCCATTTTTTAATGCAAAACCGGAAATTATTAATAGTACCGAATTTGGTATCGATATGCGTTTTTATCAAAACCGCTTAGGATTCGACTTTACCTATTATAGTTTAGTAAGTAAAGATCAGTTCATTCAGGTGCCGACAGTTTCTGGCGAAGGTGGTTATACCACAGAATTTATCAATGCAGGTGAAATTACGAACAAGGGAGTAGAGATTACCATTAATGCAACCCCTTTTCGAACGGATGATTTTGAATGGGTTACCAGCGTGAATTATTCCAAAAACAACAACGAGATCGTAGATATAGGTCCTGACGATGAAAAGGAAATAAATCTTGGTTCATCGGAAGGGTACCAATCCAAGCTTGTAGAAGGAGGAAAATTTAATGACCTTTATGTATATGTATTTCAAAGAAATCAACAAGGTCAAATCTTATTTAGCGGCGGAAAGCCACTAAAAAGCAAGGAAACCCAGCTTGTGGGTAATTTAGATCCTGTATGGAATCTTGGCTGGAACAATAACTTTACCTACAAGCGTTTTAATATGGCGTTGTTCTTTAGTGGTAGATTTGGAGGCAAGACTTTCAGCCAAACACAATCCATGTTGGATGGTGCAGGAGTATCCCAAAGAACTGCAGATGCTAGGGATGCTGGCGGTGTTTCTGTAAATGGGGTGGATGACACTTCCGGAGCGGCAATTACTACAGTAGATCCGGAAACATGGTATAGGGCTATTGGAGATCGTAATGGAGTTGGTGAACCCTATGTATATGATCGCACCAACATTCGTTTAAGTCAGTTTGCTCTTGGATATGATTTTGATGTGTCCCGTTTTGATTGGGTGAAGGGAGCTACCCTTTCATTTATCGGTAACAACATGTTAATGATATACAATAAAGCACCTTTTGATCCGGAATTAGCGATGAGTACCGGTCGTAATTCCCAGGGCTTGGACAACTTTAACCTGCCATCTACCGCAACATACGGGTTCAACCTTAAACTAACTTTTTAAAGAAAATAAGATGAAAAAGCTTATATATTTAGTTTCAATGGTACTAGTGCTAGGAGCTTGTACCGACGATTTTGTAGAGACCAACACGAATCCTTACGAAATATCCAACATTTCGTTGGAACAGGATTTTAACAATCTTGGCGCATTTTACCCATCCATGTTGGCACAGATTTTTGGAAACCAGGTAGACCATAATTTAACAAATGTTACCTATTCCCAACACTTGGCAACCCCAACTCCTTTTGTGGGCGGGGTAAACAACACTACCTATTATATCCGTTGGAACGGATATTGGGATAGGGAATACAATAATATAATGGCACCTGCCAAGCAGGTAATTGGAATTGCTGAAGAAGGAGGCTATGACGTGTTTGTTGCATGGGCCAAGCTGATAAAAATTATTTCCATGTCCAGGGTAACCCTTTATCAAGGTCCGGTAATCTATACCCATTACGGTGAAACCGGTGATGTTTTGTACGATAGCGAGGAAACGCTGTACAATGCCTTTTTTACCGATCTTGATGAGATAATAAGTGTGTTTAATGCAAATAAGGACTACGTTGGTCTAAACAATTTTGATGCCAGTTACGGAGGAAGCGTTCCTGCTTGGGCAAGATATGCAAATTCTTTGCGACTTCAATTGGCCATGCGATTATCAAAAGTTGCTCCTGCATTGGCGAAAGCCCAGGGAGAAAAAGCCTTGGCCGACCCTGTAGGATTAATCGAGACCAATGGTCAAAATTTCAATATTTCCTTATATGGTGTTAAATTTCACCCTGCCCAGATTTGTTTTGAATGGGGGGACACTAGGATGAGCGCTACTATGGAATCCATTCTAATTGGATACAAAGATCCGCGAATTGAGAAGTATTTTGACCCGGTTAGTGATATGTCCTTAGTTGCCGACCATCCAGATTGGCCTTATAAGGGTATTCGCAATGGGGCACAAATTGTGGCCAAGGATGATCGTTTAAGTTTCTCCACCATTGACATTACTTTTAATGACCCAGCAAAAGTCACTAAGAGAAAAGTTATGAGTGCGGACGAAGTTTATTTTTTAAAGGCGGAAGCGGCGTTGCGAAATTGGACGGGATCTGGTGGTCCATCCGCGGCTCAAGCTCATTATGAGGCTGGTGTAAGGGCATCTTTCGAATTGTGGGGTGCAGGGGGCGTAGATGCCTATTTGGCGGATAATACGAGTTTACCTATAGACTACACCGATCCAAAGGCGGATGCCCCTATTAATGATTTCGTCAACCAGATAACAAATACCGTTGCATGGGACGAAGCTGCTACTAATGAGGTGAAATTGGAAAAGATCATCACCCAGAAATGGATCGCCTGTTATACCAACGAAATGGAATCTTGGATGGATAATAGAAGGACCGGATACCCAAAATTGCCACCGGTTTATGTAAATGCAAGTAATGCGGACTGGGGTGTTATACCACCTGGTGACATCCTTAGAAGAATGCCGTTTACAAACAATGAACGGGAAGGTAATAAGGCTGGGGTTGCAGATGCTACTCAAAAGCTGGGCGGACCTGATGAAATAGGTACCCGACTATGGTGGGATACAGGTGGACCAAATTTTTAATTCGGTGAAAGTGTTTTATTTTTAAGTTTAATATTTAAAAAAAACCTGTGGAACACGATCCACAGGTTTTTTTTATCTGTACTAAGTTACTGAAGCTTTCCAAGCTACATTAATTGCTAAAAGAGTGCTTTTTTCCGATAAGGCAAAAATTATATAACTTTTACTTCAATTTATAAAGTTTCAACTAGTTTACAATCTTCAGATCCAATCATGAATAGATTTTTTAAGATTTTTTTATTGCTTTTATGTGTTTCTTTTTTTGATTCATGCAATCGGGTGGATGAAAGCAAAATGTTCTCTCTAATTCCAAGCAGTCAAACAGGCATAAAATTTAAGAACATCCTAAAGGAAACCGATGAATTTAACATCCTTACCTATGGCTATATTTATAATGGTGGTGGAGTTTCAGTTGGGGATATCAATAATGATGGTCTGCCCGACCTGTATTTTACAGGTAGTATGGTGGGCAGTCGCTTGTACCTAAATAAAGGAAACTGGAAATTTGAAGAAATCGCAAAGGATGCAGGGGTTTTTGCCGAGGGATTGTGGAATACGGGTACAACCATGGCCGATGTCAATGGTGATGGGTATTTGGATATCTATGTATGCCGTTCTGCGGCGAAGGACGATTTTAAAAGAAAAAATCAATTGTTCATCAATAATGGTGACCTCACATTTACCGAAAGCGCACATGCGTTTGGAGTAGATGATGCTGGCTATTCCACACAAGGTGCATTTTTTGACTATGATAAGGATGGTGACCTGGACCTTTATGTTGTAAACCATTCTGTGCAAGAGTATGCAAGTTTTAGACAGGTCACAAATAATCTTAAGAGCCGTAGAGATCCCGCTTATGAGGATCGCCTTTATAGAAATGATAACGGGAAATTCGTGAATGTAAGTGAAAATGCGGGACTAGTATTGAATGTTTTGGGGTTTGGGCTAGGTATCGCCGTTTCGGATATCAATAATGACAGTTGGCCAGACATGTATATTTCCAATGATTTTAACGAGCAGGATTATTTGTATATAAACAACCAAGACGGTACGTTCACAGAAAGCCTTGAAAAGTATATTGGACATACGCCCCATTTTTCCATGGGATCTGACATTGCCGATTTCAATAACGATGGCTATACGGATATTATGACCTTGGATATGCTTCCCGAAAGCAATCACCGTCAAAAGATGGTTTCAGGGCCGGATAATTACGACAAGTATCTTTTACTGGTTAACAATGGATTTTATCAACAAAGTATGCGAAATATGCTGCAGTTGAACAATGGGGGGAAATCCTTTTCCGAAATTGGGCAGTATGCAGGTGTTGCAAGTACGGACTGGAGCTGGGCCTCCCTGTTTGCGGACCTTGACAATGACGGGTTCAAGGACCTTTATATTACCAACGGGGTAAAACGGGACTATACCAATATGGATTTTATGAATTATGCGGTCCAGCAGAAAATGACCGAGAACAGAACAGGTGTAGAAATGGCAATTACGGATCTTTTAAAAAATATACCTGCCACCATTGAGGAAAATTATACCTACCACAATAATGGGGACCTTACTTTTTCCAAGGTGAATCAGGAATGGGGCTTAAACCTCAAATCACTTTCCAACGGGGCGGCCTACGCCGATCTTGACAACGATGGAGATCTGGATTTGATCGTGAACAACACCGATTTAGAACCTTTTTTATTTAGAAATAATAGTGAGATCCATACCACCAACAATTATTTGAAGATTAGTCTCAAAGGTCTGGGAAAAAACACTTTTGGTGTAGGCTCCAAGATAGAACTTAAGGTAGACGGTCAGGTGCTAATGCAGGAAATGATGCCAACAAGGGGATTTCAATCCTCCGTGGATTACACGCTGGTTTTTGGACTTGGTAAAGCAAAGACAATTGATGAACTTAAAATAACATGGCCAGATTCCAAAGTTCAGGTTATTAGACAAGTAGAAGCGGGACAAAGCTTGATATTGGATCAAGCGAACGCTACGAAACCTTCGAATGGTGATATAGTGGAGCCCCAACCCTATTTTGAGGATATTACCAAAGATAGTCTTCTTTCATTTACGCACCAGGAAAACGATTTTGTAGATTTTAGACGGGAACAATTGCTGCCACATAAATTATCAACCCAAGGGCCTAAAATAGCAAAAGCAGATGTTAATGGCGACGGACTGGAAGATGTTTTTATCGGAGGAGCCAAAGGCAGCCCAGGAATGTTGTTCATACAGACAAGATCGGGCCATTTTTCATCCTCAAAGATAAATAGCTTTGCCGATGATCGTATGTCGGAGGATCTAGGGGCGTTGTTCTTCGATGCAGACAAGGATGGGGACATGGACCTCTACGTGGTCAGTGGGGGAAACGATTTTGATACGGATTCCCCTGAGCTACAGGACAGGTTGTACTTTAATGATGGCAAGGGTAATTTTAAAAGGAAAGTGGGAGCTATACCTAATATGTTGACCAGTGGTTCCTGTGTTTTATCTAGTGATTTTGATAATGATGGCGACTTGGACCTTTTTGTTGGGGGAAGACTTGTTCCTGGGAGATACCCGACCGCACCAAGAAGTTATATCCTTCAAAACGATGGCAAGGGTAATTTTAAGGATGTTACCTCGTCCATAAATCCCGATTTGGAAAATCCCGGTATGATAACCGATGCACTTTGGACCGACTTCAACGGGGACGGCAACTTTGATCTTATCGTTGTAGGGGAATGGATGGGAATCCGTGTCTTTGAAAATCGAAATGCAAAGCTTGTAGAAATTTCAGAAAGTTGTGGGACCAAGGAATCAGAAGGTTGGTGGAACAAAATTATTAGTGGTGATTTTGACAATGATGGCGATATGGATTATGTTGTTGGGAATTTTGGACTGAATTCCCAACTAAAGGCCTCCATTTCCGAACCCGTAACGCTTTACGCCAAGGATTTCGATAACAACGGGTCCATTGACCCCATTATGTGCTCCTATGTTTTGGGGGAAAGTTATCCTGTCTTTTCGAAAGACGACCTAACTGGACAGTTGAGTGGACTCAAAGCCAAATATGTGAATTATTCGGACTATGCAGACCAAAGGATAACCGACATTTTTAGTACGGAACAATTGAAGGGTGCCACGGTTATAAAAGCAAATAATTTTAGTACCACCTATATGGAAAACTTGGGCAACAATAAATTTAAGCTTTCCCAATTACCCGCCAGAGCTCAGTTTTCACCCGTCTATGGGATTCTGGTTGACGATTTTAACGGGGATGGAAATCCCGATTTGCTCCTAGGAGGTAATTTCTACGGATCCAGGGTGAAATACGGGAGGTACGATGCCATTAAGGGCCTTTGTCTGTTGGGAGATGGAAAAGGTAATTTCAAATCCTTGGATGTTGACCAAAGCGGTCTGAATATTGACGGGGAAATACGGGATATTGCAAAAGTGACCTTAGCCGATAAAAGGGAAATCATCCTATTTGCAAGAAATAACGCTGGTACTATCGTCTATAAAATTGAACCGAGAAAAACAAAGTAAAATGAAGAAGTCCAAGGGAGCAGGTTATATTATTATTCTGTTGTTATTTCATGCTTTACTGATCAGTGCCCAATCGGTTACCATTAAGGAAGAGACCATGCCATTGGACACTTATATGTTCAATGAACCCGATCCCGAACCTATCCTCAATGAAAATCCAAAGATCTATCCTTATTTTAAATTCCAAGGGTATTCCCATACTTCCGTGAAAAAAAATTGGAAAGTGGTGGTTTTAGAGAACGACTATATCAAGGTTTTCGTTTTGCCCGAAATTGGGGGCAAGATCTGGGGAGCTATTGAAAAGTCTACTGGCAAGGAATTTCTCTACAAAAATGAAGTTATTAAGTTTAGGGATATCGCAATGCGAGGCCCTTGGACTTCAGGGGGAATTGAGTTTAACTTTGGGATAATAGGTCATAGTCCCGCCACGGCTACCCCTGTGGACTATCTACTTAGAAAGAACGTCGATGGCAGTGTTAGCTGTATTGTTGGTACCACGGATCTGCCTTCAGATACACAGTGGCGGGTGGAAATAAACCTTCAGAAAGACAAGGCTTATGTAGAGACCAAGACTTCATGGTACAATGCTTCACCTATAAATGAATCCTACTATAACTGGATGACCGCCGCTGCGGCTGCCAAGGACGACCTGGAACTTATTGCCCCCGGAAACGAATATTTAGAACACAACGGAAATGCCGATCCATGGCCTATGGATTTGCAAGGAAGGGATTTATCCATGTACCGGAACAATAATTTTGGAGGTAGTAAGTCGTACCATATAGTCGGGGATTATAAGGATTTTTTTGGCGGATATTACCACCAGGATAATTTTGGCTTTGGACATTGGTCACCGTACGAAGAAATGCCTGGACAAAAAATTTGGTTGTGGGCATTGTCCAGATCTGGGGGTATCTGGGAAGACCTCCTTACGGATGCAGATGGTCAATACATCGAGTTTCAGGCGGGTCGCCTGTTTAATCAATACTCCCCTAGTAAGGCCATAAACCCAATTACACAGGCGAATTTTGAACCCTATGTCATGGATCGATGGGATGAAATTTGGTTTCCCTATAAGGAAATAGGAGGCATGGTAGATGCTTCAAAATTTGGAGTGTTAAATGTAGAACAGAATCAGAATACCACCTACATAGGCATCAATGCACTTCAAGAATTAAATGAAGAACTAAAAGTGCTTGTAAACGGGAAACAGGTTTTTGATCAGAAAATTGCGCTACGCCCCATGGAAGTCCTTTCCCAAAAATTACCAGTGTTAAAATCCGATACAATAGAGGTGTTCGTGGGAGACAGAAAATTATATTATACCAACAATGGGGGGAAAACGCTAATTAAGAGACCCTTCTATTCCGATGCTGATTTAAAGGTTTCTGAATCTGAAGCATTGTATACCAAAGGTTGGGAAGAAATGAAGTTTAGGGTCTATGACAAAGCGTATGAATCCTTTTCCCAATTGGCAAAAATGGACCCTTCACATCAAGGGGCATTAGTAAAATTGTCCGAATTGGAATACAGAAAAACCGACTATACCAAGGCCTTGGAGTTTGCTAACCGAGCTCTCCAGATCGATACTTATAATCCTGGGGCAAACTATATGGCGGGTATAACATACCGGGCGCAAAAGGATTATATCAACGCCTTGGAATCCTTGGGATGGGCAGCAAGGGATATGAAATTCAGATCCGTTTCCTACGCCCAAATGGCCGAGATTTATACGGCTCTTGGCAATTCTGAAAGAGCGGGTCTCTATGCACATAAGGCCTTGGATTTTAACACCTATAATTTAAATGCGAGGAAGGTGCTATTGCTATTGGCAAGGGAAGAAAGGAATTCCGAAATGTTCCGTAATATTCAGGAAGAACTACTTAAAATAGATCCCCTAGATCATTTTGCGACCGTCGAATCTAATTTTTGGGATTCCAACGGGGCGTTGAATGGGAATTTGATGGATAATTTTCAAAATGAATTTCCAGAGGAATCGATGTTGGATTTGGCTTTGTACTACAATGAATTAGGACGGCCCAATGAAGCCGTTGAACTGTTGTCGCACGCCAAAAATTATATCAAGGTCGAAATTTGGCTTGCTTATTTATTGAGGGATTCTGACGAAACAAAAAGCGATACCCTTTTAAGGCAAGCTCTTATGGCCTCTCCGGATTTTGTATTACCATATAGAAGGGAAACAATTCCTGTTTTGGAGTGGGCGGAATCCCGGATGCCAAACTGGAAATTTAAATATTTCCTTGCCCAAAATTATATGGCGGTTGGCCTTTTGGTTAAAGGGGAAGAACAATTGAAAGCTTGTGGCGATACCCCGGATTCCGATGTATTTTATAGATTTAGGGCCAAGACCTTAAATAGTCTGGGTTATGGTGACAAGCTCAAGGATTATCAAAAAGCCTTGTCGTTGAACAGTGGTAATTGGTTGGTTTGGAATGAAACGATCCAATTTTATTTAGTAAATGATAAATATACAGATGCCCAAAAATTAGCGGCAAAAGCATATAAAAAGTTTTCTAAGAACTACAGCATCGGGCTAAGCTATGCCAAGGCATTGCTAAATAATAAACAATATGCGCAATGCATAAAGGTACTAAAGACTATTAAAGTTCTGCCATTCGAGGGTGCAGGGGAGAGCAGAAGAATTTACGAACAATCCCATGTGTACCTAGCATATGAAAATTTACAAAAAAAGAATTATACCAAGGCAGAACAACTTTTGGAAGCATCCAAAGAATGGCCGGAAAATCTTGGCGTAGGAAAACCGTTCAACGTTGATAGCAGGTTGCAGGACTTTCTGTTGGCTCATTGTTTTGAGGAGCAGGGAAAAGAGGTGGATAGCAAGGTCCATTTAAAAAGTATTGCTACCTATACGGACAAGAACATGGATTCGCCTTCCATAAATCACTTATTTGGATTACTGGCTTATAAAAAGCTTGGTAAGGAAATGGACGTAAATAAACTATTGGAGCTACTAGAGCAACCAATCAACGATGACGGTTTAAGGAATAAGTTGGCACTTGCATTCTATAAGAATGACAAAGAAGCATTGGCAAAAATGAAGAATGAAAATATTGTCGATGAAGAAACATGGATTATTCTGGAGACTGCAATAGGATATTAAGGTTTTCTCTATCAATTCATGTAATTTTAGTAAGTGGCTTGATAGGATTTACCAGCTAAAAGTTAAATAGTCCTCCACAAGGTTCGTTCTTGGGGTTTCCGGTTTGTCTACGGGTTAGAAGATGGTTGTTGCACTGTGAGAAAATCGGATGACATATTAAAAGGGTTGAATATCTGTTTGTTACAGAATTCCAATTGAATTATTATGTAAATTGTCTATCCACAAAAACCATTGTTATGAAACGCAGAGAGATAATGAAACAATTGGGGATCCTTCCCTTGGCAGGTAGCTTTATGGCCTCGGATTCCATTTTCGGCAATCCCTTTGGTGGACATACCGCAACAACCATTGAGGACCATTCGGACAAGACAATTTTCGACGGCCTGGGGGTGGTGCCGATCATAAATTGTAGGGGGACGTTCACCATTCTGGGCGGATCAACGGAGCGCCCCGAGGTACTGCAGGCCATAGAGGCGGCCACGGGGTATTTTGTGCAATATGACGAACTGGCCTTCGGGATCGGCAAGCGCCTTGCGGAGATTACCAAGGCGGACTGGGGCATCGTATCCTCGGGCTGTGCGGCGGGGCTGAAGCTTGTTACTGCGGCTTGCGTTACCGGGGGCAACCCGGAAAAGCTGCTCCGGATCCCCAACCTGGAGGGGCTTGAAAAAACAGAGGTCATCATTCCGCGCAGTTCCCGGAACGTATACGACCACGGCATACGGAACATCGGGGTCACGGTCGTCACCGTGGATACCCCGGATGAGCTCGAAAGGGCGATAGGCCCAAAAACGGCCATGATCTACATAACCACAAACCGGGACAATGAGACGGGGCAGCCCTTTTCCTTGGAGACCATCGCTAAAATCGCAAAGCCAAAAAATATACCCGTGCTCGTGGACGCGGCGGCCGAGGACCTGAGCATCCCCTGTGTACATTTGGAACGTGGGGCCACGATCGTGGCGTATAGCGGGGGCAAGGCGATCTGCGGCCCTCAATGTGCCGGTCTCCTTTTGGGCGACAAGGACATACTGATGGCAGCATGGCAGGCAAGCTCCCCCCATCACGGCCCCGGCAGGGACAACAAGGTGGGCAAGGAGGAAATGCTCGGTATGCTCGCGGCCGTTGAGGCATGGACCACCCGGGACCACAAGACGGAATGGGCCACTTGGCTCTCTTGGCTGGACGAGATATCCTCTAAGGTGACAAAGGTCAAGGGAGTGACGACGGAAATGGTACAGCCCAGGGGGCTGGACAACCGGTGTCCAAGGCTGAACTTAAGTTGGGACCCCGATAAATTGAACATATCGGGAGAGGAACTAGCCGAAATAGTTGCCAGGAGCAAACCAAGGATCGCCATTGGGGCAAGAACAGATGCAGATGGGACCTCTATCAATATCACGCCGAGCCAAATGCGCCCCGGCAATGCCAAGGTCGTAGCGGACAGGCTGCACGAGATACTTTCGCAAAAGCGGAACCCCAGTTCCGACGAATTGAAACCGGCGAAGGCCGATGTGGGCGGATCATGGGAGGTGGTAATGGAATTCTTTACCAGTAAGGGCGACCATAGGTTCTACCTGGAGCAGGACGGCAACTGGATAAATGGCACGCACCAGGGCGATTTTTCTACCCAGGAGATCGCCGGCATGATCGAGGGAGATGAGGTAAAGCTCCGCAGCCACTATAGGCTTCCCGGGGATTCGATCAACTATTGGTTCTCTGGTAAGGTAAAGGGGGATACACTGTCCGGATCAGTATTTTTAGGCGAATACCTCACTGCCAAGTTCACTGCCAAACGGACGGTCTATAAGAAGGTGAACCAACGCATAGTTGTACCTGGAGGGCCTCCGTTGGCCACGTAACAACAAAGTTTGAAACGACGGATCAGTCTTATAATCATGTATAAGTAGCATGGATCACGTAGCGAAACGATAAGGATGGCGACGTAAGGTCCTCCTTCCCACGTTACAGGTCTCGATTACTAGACTATAGGTACAAGAGCTGGCCCCTCCCATTAAAACCAAAAAAGTAGCCGATATACGGTGCAATTCAAATGACAAACAATAAAGATGAAACACTTTTATAACCTTAAATTGTGGCTATGTATAGTCCTTGTAAATATTATGTCAGATAACACCAATGCACAAAACAATGTAAATCCAGAAACGATGGGCATCCGTTCCGGCGTGGATAAAGTTGGCACTGATCCTTTATTGGTTAAGAAGTGCAATGATTTTGAACTAAACGGAAACGGTAGCGACCCGGAATGGGAAAGGACGTCATGGAGCGTACTTTCCAAATTGGATAATGGGGGACGGGAATATGAGAGCAAATTTAAAATTCTGTACTCCGATTCCGGAATTTATGTTCTTTTTCTTGGTCAGGATGGTAAAATCACCACTGAGGATTATGAGGACATGGATACCTTATGGACAGGGGACGTCTTCGAAGTTTTCTTCCATCCCGATCCCAAACAAGGAAAGTATTATGAATACGAGATAAATCCTATGGGAAAGCAAATCGTTATTACCCTGTTCAAATCACCAGAAGGTTTGGTTAGCTGGATACCGATGAACAAGCAAAATAGAACAAGTTACGGAGTTGAAAGTAAGGTAGAATTATTAGGTGGTAAAATGGAGCTTAATGGCAAGATTACCTCTTGGAGCGCCGAAATGTTCATATCCTATAGATCAATGGGCCTCATTCCAAATATTCCTCCAAGAAGTGGCGCATTGTGGAATGCAAATTTTTGCAGGCTCGATTATGACACCGGGAAGATGATAAAATGGTCCTGGTCCCCGACCATAGAAAAATCCTTTCATGAACTAGAAAAGTTCCGTTCTATAAAATTTGAGTAATCAATAAACTATTTAAGCCATTTTCCTAAAATAGGTGCAAATGAAAATTCTATGTACAATTATAGTTACAGTATGTATGTTTCCTTCCGTAAATTGTCAAACTTCTTCCTTGGATAAGAATTACAATCTTTTGATTGGTACGTATACCAAACCTGGAAAAAGCGATGGCTTATATGTCTATAAATTTAACGTTGGCACTGGCGAATTCAGTTATAGTGCGGAAGCCCTGGGAATAAAGAACCCATCCTATTTAACCGTGTCAAAGGACAAAAAACATGTCTATTCCGTGAACGAGATTGGAAATGGCAATGGAGGGGCAAGCGCATTTTCCTTTGATCCGACTTCCGGCAAGATCGACTTTATAAATTATCAGTCTTCGGGAGGCAACGGTCCCTGCTATATTTCTGTTGATAATCAAAATAAATTCGCCTTTGTGGCCAATTACGGCGGGGGTAGTTTAGCGGCCATACCGATAAATCAGGATGGTTCGTTGGGATCCTCCATTCAGTCCATCCGACATGGGGGAGGTAGTATCGCCCGCAATCAGGATCGGCCTCATGTCCATTCCACGGTGCTTTCACCGGACAATCGCTTCCTCTTTGCTTCCGATCTGGGAACGGACAAGGTGAATATTTACAAGGTTGAACTGGACAAGCCCAATCCGTTAACTTCGGGCAGCCCTGAATATATAAGTGTAACGGCAGGGAGTGGCCCTCGGCATTTTGTCTTTCATCCAAACGGAAAATTTGCCTATTTGATTCAAGAAATCGGGGGATTGGCGACCGTTTTCGATTATAATGATGGAAAGTTGAAAGAAAAACAATCGGTCACCCTTACCTCATCCACTTATAGCAGTACCAATGGCACACCGGATTCGGCGGATATCCATATCTCCCCCGATGGGAAGTTTCTTTATGGATCGTTAAGGGGCAATATCAACGAACTGGTAATTTATGCCATAGGAAACGATGGTAAATTGGATTTTGTTGGCCGTCAACCGACCCTTGGTAAAAATCCCCGCAATTTTGTTATTGATCCAACTGGGAACTTTCTATTGGTAGGCAATAGTAGTGATGATGAGATCGTCATTTTTAAGCGAAATCAAAAGACAGGGTTACTTAAAGATACAGGTAAAAGAATACAGATTGGAGCACCGGTCTGTTTAAAGTTCGTGCCTGTAGATTAACAATGCAATTTATTCTCCTTCAGTTAGGGTAGTAAGACTGTAAATTTTAAATCGGGGTGCCGTATTCTTGTTATGGAATTAAATTTTTAGTTGGTTTTCAACATAAATTCGCCAATGCATTTTTATAATTTCGGAATAAAATAAAGAGGATGGATGAAAAACATAAGATTTGTAAAGAATTGAATGAATTAAATCCATTTCATTAGGACATTATGAAGTTTTTGTGAAAAAAGCTTTAAATTTATTAGCTTATATAAAAATTGACAAACCCGCCAAAAAATGTTGGTTGCGTGCGAAAATATTTAGGATACGGATGGAAACAAAAACAGAAAGAAGATCAGCTATTAAGAAATTAATTGCATCGATTCCGGCACTGGCCGGGATGGGATATGTTGCAAATGCTAAAATTATTTCGCAAGCGGAAAAAACGGTCGGGGAGGTCACCGAATTTCAGGACGTGCCCTTATTTTCAAACCATATCGTTCACGACAATTTGGTTTATGTTGCTGGAAGGGGCGCCCATGAGGAAGGAAAGGACGGCGTATCTTTCAATATAAAATCGCATACGGAGATCGTACTCAAGGAACTGGAAAAGGAACTTGTAAAGGCTGGCTCTTCTATGGAAAAAGTGTTGAAGGTAAGTGTGTTTCTAAGTGATATAGCCGATTACAAAGGCATGAACGAGGTATACAAGGGCCGCTTTGGAAAAAGGCCCCCTGTCCGAACTACCGTGGCGGTTGCAAAAGGAGGTATACCAGTTGGCTCCCTAGTAGAGATAGATTGTATAGCCTATATTTAGTGTCCGTCAATAGAGACTGATAGCCACATAATGCTTGTTGGCAAACTTTTTTGCACTGAAATTTGGGTATGTGGACTGGCGTAGTTTAGATGGGATTTGGTCATGCATCATTGAAACCGACTTGCCAAAAGAATATTCGAATCAATTTTTAAATCGAGAAGTATGAAGAGAAGGGATATTATAAAACTGGCGTCGGCCGCTCCCGTTGCAGGAGCCATTATTGGGAGCCTTGCCCCACTACAATCAGCTTTTGGCGCCACTGCTACAAAACCTACCCTAAAAAGGGACCTTATCAAGGAACTCGGGCTCCGTACCTTTATCAATGCTGCAGGGACCTATACGACTATGACCGCCTCCTTAATGCAGGACGAGGTAATGGAGGCAATCAACGCCTCTTCCAAGGAATTCATAATGTTGAATGAAGTCCAAGATAAGGTGGGGGAAAGGATTGCCAAAATGGTTCATTCCGAGGCCGCTATGGTAACGGCCGGGGCCTTTTCAGCCCTTACCCTCGGAATGGCTGGAATTTTAACGGGATCGGACCCTGAAAAGGTGAAGCAGCTTCCCCATAATTTGGAAAAGGCAGGGATAAAGTCGGAGGTAATCTTACAGAAGGGACATTATGATGGGTATGAACATGCCTTGGCCAATACCGGAATCACCTTGGTATCGGTGGAAACAGTGGAAGATGTGGACAGGGCCGTAAATGAAAGGACGGCATCCATGCACTTTTTAAACTGTAATGCGGAAGAGGGCAAGATAAGGCACGAAGAATGGATTCGGTTGGCCAAAAAACACAATTTGCCAGCCACTATTGACATAGCAGCGGATGTACCTCCTGTAGAGAACCTTTGGAAGTACAACGATATGGGGTTCAGTTTTGTAGCGTTGTCCGGGGGCAAGGCTATTCGCGGCCCCCAAAGTGCCGGGGTACTGATGGGCACCAAGGATATTGTCGAGGCGGCCCGCCTCAACAATTCCCCGAATGGGGTTACCATAGGCCGGGGGATGAAGGTGAACAAGGAGGAAATGCTGGGCATGTACGCCGCTTTGGATTATTACATAAACCAGGACCATGACAAGGAGTGGAAGATGTGGGAGGACCGGGTCTCGGTAATCGAGAAATCGGTTTCCAAGATAGGTGGTGTAACAGTTACCGTCACGGTACCGCCCATCGCCAATCACAGTCCCAAAATGAACATTGCGTGGGACAAGGATAAGATAGCCTTAACACGGGCAGGCCTTGGTGAAAAATTACGGAACGGAAACCCTTCTATCGAGGTTATTTCATGGGGAAAGGATGAATCCAGCATAGACCTTACAGTTTTTATGCTGAAGCCCGAGCAGGAGAAAATCGTCGCTAGAAGGCTACAAGAGGAGCTTTCAAGGGCTTCATCTTGAGTTCCATATTTAAATTCTATCCAACTAACGGTGGCAATTGCCCTCAATAAATAAGACTCGTTTGTAAATGAAAATTTTATTTATACCAATTCAAAAGGGATCCTTACCGATTTCAAAGTATCCTTCGGTTCTTTTTTTGCTTCCTGTATTTCTCTTTTTTTGCTGTTGTACCCCTAAATTGCCGTCTGGAGATCCGGATAATGGAGGTCTTATATTACCTGGGGATTTTGAGGCCGTTGTGGTGGTCGATAGTTTAAAGGGGAGGGCGAGGCATCTAACGGTAAATACCAATGGGGACATATATGTGAAATTGAGATTCCCCGATTCCATCGGGGGCAATGCTGCATTGCGGGATACCGATAATGACGGCAAAGCGGATATCATTAAAACCTTTGACGATTATCTGGACAAAAGCAGTTATGGAACCGAAATGCGGATACATAACGGATATCTTTACTTTAGTTCGGTCACGCGGATTTTCCGACAGAAATTAACGGGGGATCTGGTTCCAAACAGTGAAATTGAATTGATTCTGACCGATACCCAGCCGCCCCGACAGCATGATGCAAAGCCTCTGGCGTTCGACAAAGATGGAAATATGTACACGGTATTTGGAGCGCCGTCCGACAACTGCCAGGTAGATGACAGGTCTCCATTTTCACCAGGGATGTATCCATGCCCTATCTTGGAGGATCGGGCCGGGATATGGCGGTTTGATGCCGATAAGAAGGGGCAGTTTCAAAAGGACGGGCACAAATTCGCAACGGGTCTTCGCAGCGTGGTGGGTTTGGCCTGGAACGAGGTGGACAACAATCTGTACGCGGTGTTGCACGGAAGGGACTACCTTGCCAATACTTGGCCCGACCGGTATAGCGTTTGGCAGGGTGCGGTATTGCCCTCAGAGGTCTTCCTAAAATTGAAGGAAGGGTCCGATGCGGGTTGGCCCTACCATTACTACGACCAGATTCAGGGAAAATACATGCTGAGCCCAGAATATGGGGGAGACGGTAAAGAGCAAGGGGATGTAAATCATTTGGAGGAGCCCGTGGTCGCATTTCCAGGGCATTTTGCGCCCAATGATATTATTTTCTATACGGGCGACCAGTTTCCGGAGCGGTACAGGAACGGAGCCTTTATAGCCTTCCACGGTTCTACCAGCAGTGCCCCCTACCCCCAGGCCGGGTACTTTATTGGTTTTGTACCAATGAAGGATGGGGCGGCTTTAGGGCCATGGGAAGTTTTTGCCGATGGGTTCGCCGGGGTCGATACTATAGCGAATACAAGTGATGCCGACTATCGCCCAATGGGTCTTTCTATGGGCCCGGATGGCTCCTTATACGTTTCGGATTCTGAAAAGGGCAAAATATGGCGGATCATGTATAAAGGGGACCGGGAAAAGTTCGGGAAGTCGCAATTGGCTGCAATGGAAAAGCGAAAAGCCGATGCGCCCAATATCAGGACGCCTGATGAGGTCAAGGACATTTTGATGCCCAAGGGAGATGGGAAGGGCTATTGGGACAGGAATCTATCACCGGAGGCAAAGCTTTTCAATACGTACTGCGCGATCTGCCACCAGAGGAACGGACAAGGGAACGACCGGTTCCCACCATTGAACGGTTCCGAATGGGTTACAGGGGATGCACAGAAATTGATCAAGGTGGTCCTCAATGGACTGCAGGGCGAGATAATGGTCAAGGGAAAGTCCTATAATAATGTCATGCCCAAACTAGATATGCTTAAGAATGAGGAGATTGCAGTGATATTAACCTATATACGGCAAAATTTCGGGAACGAAGCAAGTTCCATTAGTCCAGAAGATGTAGAAAAAGCTAGGAAGGAAAACAATGAGAATAAAACTGGGGATACGAAATAGGTTTTCAGTAACTTGAATTAATTTAATATGTTTATAAACCATTAAAAACAGATAAAAATGAAAACAGAAAGAAGATCAGCGATTAAGAAGTTATTTACATCAGCGGCCGCCTTGTTGGGCGTGGGCTACGTGGCCAAGGCAAATGGCATCGGCAGCAATGGAAAAGAGGTTGGCAACGTAACCGATTTCCAGGACGTTCCGCTGTTTTCGGGCCATACCACTTTCAACAATATTGTGTATATCGCAGGGAAGGGCGCCCATGTGGCTCCTTTTGAAATCAAAGCACATACCGAGATTGTGCTGCAGGAATTGGAAAAGGAACTTATCAAGGCGGGATCTTCCATGGAAAAAGTATTGAAAGTATCCGTGTTTCTAAACGATATCGCCGATTACAAAGGGATGAACGAGGTTTATAAGGGACGATTCGGAAAAAGACCTCCCGTCCGTACCACCGTTGCGGTGGCAAAAGGAGGAGTACCTGGGGATTCACTTGTTGAGATGGACTGTATAGCCTATATCTAACAAGAAAACTGATATGTAATTCTAATACATGAAACGAAGAAAAATACTTAAGAGTCTTTCCTTGGTTCCCCTTGCAGGAGGTGTTCTTGGTGGATTAATGCCGTTGGAATCCTGCACGCCTGCCCCTCCGAAGTCTCCCCCGGTGCCAAAGGTGGATTACTTTGAGGAACTAGGGGTTACAAAGGTCATAAATGCAGCAGCTACAATGACGTTTTTATCGGGATCTTTAATGAGACCCGAGGTATTGGAAGCAATTAGTTCCACGGCCCACGATTTTGCCAATATGCACGAATTGCAGGACAAGGTCGGAGCTAAGATGGCAGAGATGTTGCATTGCGAGGCAGCGATGGTGACTTCGGGGGCAGCCTGTGCCATCGTATTGGGAACGGCAGCTGCAATAACCGGAATGGATCCGGAAAAGCGAAAACAACTGCCCAATCTTCCCGGCCCGCGACCTGAGGTCATTATGCAAAAGAGCCATCGCTATGTATTCGATCAGGCCGTAACCACTACAGGCGCTAAAATTGTCGAGGTGGAAAGCCCCCAGGAAATGGAACAGGCCATAAATGAAAATACCGTGATGGCACTCTTTTTCAATGCGGCTGTTTCTTGGTATGGGATTGAGGATACCATAGGACATGAAGAATTCGTCGCCATTTGTAAGCGGAACAATGTTCCATCGTTTATAGATGCAGCGGCAGATGTCCCCCCCGTAGAAAACCTGTTCAAGTATCAAAAAATAGGCTTTGATATGGTTACGTTTTCAGGGGGCAAAATGATCATGGGCCCACAAAGTGCCGGGTTACTCTATGGCAGAAAGGACCTCATCGAAGCTGCTAAACTAAACCACAGTCCCTATGAAGCTCCTATTGGCCGCCCTATGAAGGTGAACAAGGAAGAAATGTTCGGAATGTACGCAGCCTTGAAATCCTATTTGGAGCGCGACCATAAACAAGAATGGCAAGATTGGCTTGATCGGATCGAGAGGATAAAGTCGATTGTGTCAACAATACCCGGTGTATCGGGGGAAACCCACGTTACTCCCGGTCCGGCCAATGCGCTACCCGGTCTTCACCTTTGGTGGGATCAAAATGCGGTCAAAATCAGTCCCAAGGATGTGAATGAGGCCTTAAAGGAAGGTACACCCAGTATTGTGGCGGGAGCTGGTAAAAATGGGGATAAGCAGGTGTTGAATATTGGCGTGGTACTGTTGAGGCCCGATCAAGTAGATGTTGTGGCAAACAGGGTAAAGGAAATTTTACAAAATGCAACGGTTTGATATAGACGTTGACTATCAAAATATTTCGTGGCCCTGCAACCAAATCGAATAAGTTTTAACAAGTTCTACAATAATATCGTATGAATATTTATAAGTTTTTCCCAAGTAGGAAAATTGGAGTAATATTTCTTGGTTCCCTGTTTCTTGCAGTGGGCTGTAAACAAAAAAGTAAGGAAAACATATCAGAAGCAACCCAGGATACCAATCCAGTGGAAGCAGAACAAAAGCTCTATACAAGCGAAACGTTTACCAAACCTGGAGGTTTTCCTTCGGGAATTGAAGGTCCTGCAGTAGATGCCAGAGGGGTTCTCTATGCCGTGAACTTTGAAAGGCCCGGCACTATTGGCCAGGTAGATTTTGACGGGCAGGCTTCATTATTTGTCACCTTGCCAGAAGGCAGTACCGGTAACGGAATCCGCTTTAACAGCAAGGGTGATATGTTAATCGCTGATTATACCAAACACAATATTCTTAAGGTAGATATGGGCACAAAGCAAATATCCGTATTTGCCCATAACGATGAAATGAACCAGCCGAACGATATCGCTATCGCCGATAATGATATTCTATTTGCCAGCGATCCGGATTGGAAGAATTCCAAGGGACAGATATGGAGGATTGATGGGAATGGCGACTTTACACTGCTCGAGAAAGATATGGGAACGACCAACGGAATAGAGGTGAGCCCGGACAATAAAACCCTTTATGTAAACGAATCGGTGCAGCGTAATGTCTGGGCCTATGACCTTTCACCGGAGGGGGAAATCAGCAATAAGCGGTTATTGATAAAATTTGATGATTTTGGTATGGATGGGATGCGAATGGACATTAAAGGGAATCTTTATATTGCCCGGTATGGAAAAGGAACGGTCGTTAAGATATCACCTCAGGGAAAAATTCTTCAAGAAGTAAGGCTTGCCGGTAAATCCCCGTCAAATATTGCTTTCGGGGGCAAGGATGGAAAAACTGTATTCGTTACCTTACAGGACAATGGAAATATAGAGAGTTTTAAGGTGAAAGAACCAGGAAGGGCATATGAAATGACGAAATCCCGCACGGCCAATTAAATTAAGTGATGAAAGGACGAATGAAAAATTTACCTCTATTATTTATTTCACTTTTCTTGATGTATTCGGGCTCTATTATCGCCCAGGATTATGATATTGTGATAAAAGGCGGACACGTCATCGATGCCAAGAACAATATTGACAAAGTGATGGATGTAGCGGTCAAGGACGGCAAAATAGCCAAAGTGGCAAAGAAAATAGATTCTAAGAATGCCTCCCAGATAGTGGATGCTAAAGGATTATATGTGACCCCAGGTCTAATCGATATCCACGCACATGTTTTTTTCGGCACCGAACCGGATCAATACCTTAATAATTCCTTTACCGCTCTACCCCCCGACGGGTTTACTTTCCGTGTGGGGGTAACCACGGTTGTGGATTGTGGGAGCGCCGGATGGAAGTCCTTTCCCATTTTTAAGGAAAACATCATCGATAAGTCAAATACTAGGGTGCTTTCCTTTCTCAATATTGTGGGGGAAGGGATGCGCGGTGGGGCCTATGAGCAAGACACCAGCGATATGAGCTCTAAGCTTTCGGCCGATGTGGCACGGCGGTATAAGGACCTTATCGTGGGATTCAAGGTGGCCCATTACGCTGCCGAGGACTGGATTCCGGTGGACCGGGCCGTGGAGGCAGGGAGATTGGCGGGGGATATTCCGGTAATCATAGATTTTGGGGGAAGTAATGACCATCCTCCCCTGTCCATTGAGAAACTATTCTTTGATCATCTACGCCCTGGGGACATCTATACCCATGCCTTTACAGAACTGGATCCAAGGGAGCCGATCGTGGATACCAAAACAAGGAAATTAAAGCCCTTTGTGGTCAAGGCCCAAGAAAGGGGAATTGTTTTCGATGTAGGATACGGAGGTGCCAGTTTTGATTACGGTCAGGCCATCCCCGCCCTTAAGAGCGGGTTCTTCCCCAATTCCATTAGTACGGATCTACACACGGGAAGTATGAACGCGGCTATGAAGGATATGCTCCATGTAATGTCCACATTCTTAACGATGGGAATGGATTTAAATGCGGTGATTAAGGCCAGTACCTGGGCTCCTGCCCAAGAAATCAAAAGAGAGGAACTGGGAAACCTGTCCATTGGGGCTCCGGCCGATATAGCTGTGCTCGATTTGCGCAAGGGCAACTTTGGATTTTGGGACAGGAAAGGGAAGAAATTGGAGGGAAACCAAAAGTTTGAATGTGAATTGACCGTTCGCGATGGACGGATCGTTTATGATCTCAATGGTATTGCAGTTCCGGTAATTCTAAAAAAATAAAAAGGTCAATGGAATTTTTTGGCCTATCAAAAACTCCTAATTGTAAACAAAAGCTTATAGAATCATGAGAAACTTATCTATTCTGGGTGCAATGTTGTTAGTGTTGATCACAGGCCCCGTTCTGGCCCAAGACTATGACATTGTGATAAAAGGGGGACATGTTATCGATGCCAAAAACGGTATCGATAAGGAAATGGACGTGGCGGTGAAGGATGGAAAAGTCGCCGAGGTGGCAACTAATATCGATGCCAAAAGGGGCAGACAGGTCGTAGATGCCAAGGGAATGTACGTGACCCCGGGCCTTATAGACATACACGAACATGTATTTGCAGGTACGGAGCCCGATCATGCTTATAGCAATGGCTTTCATGCACTTCCCCCGGATGGGTTTACCTTTAGGGTAGGAGTTACCACAGTAGTAGATTGTGGGGGCTCTGGCTGGAAATCCTTCCCCACTTTTAAACAAAACATTATAGATAGGTCCAAGACCCGGGTGCTGGCCTTTCTCAACATCGTTGGGGAAGGAATGCGTGGTGGGGCCTATGAGCAAGACACCCATGATATGGATTCCAAATTGAGCGCAATTGTAGCAAAGCAATACCCCAAAGATATCGTCGGGTTTAAGGTGGCCCATTATAATGGACATGAATGGACCCCGGTGGATAGGGCCGTAGAAGCAGGTAAACTATCCGGTCTGCCAGTGATCATCGATTTCGGGGGCAGCAATCCGCCCTTATCCATCAAGGAGCTTTATTTTGATCACCTCCGGCCTGGGGACATCTATACCCACGCTTTTGGGCAATTGGGAAGTAGGGAGTATATCGTGGATCTGGACAGCAAAAAGGTAAAGCCCTTTGTTTTCGAGGCCCAAAAAAGAGGGATAATTTTTGATGTGGGCTACGGGGGGATCAGTTTTGCGTATTCACAGGCCATCCCTGCGCTTAAAGACGGTTTCTTTCCCAATACCATCAGTACGGACCTGCATACGGGAAGCATGAACGCGGCCATGAAGGACATGCTAAACGTAATGTCCAAGTTTATGCTGATGGGCATGGATCTTAAAGAAGTGATCAAAGCCAGCACATGGTCGCCAGCCCAGGCGATCCAGAGGGAAGAACTTGGGAATCTTTCCGTTGGCGCACCCGCTGATATAGCGGTGCTTAATCTGCGCAAAGGAAATTTCGGTTTCTTCGATTACACCGGGTACAGGCAAGAAGGTCTAGAGAAACTGGAATGTGAGATGACCGTTCGCGATGGAAAGATCGTATACGACCTCAATGGGATAGCCGATCCGATCGTATTGGGAAGGTAAATGGTATAAAAGTTTTGGTCTAATGAAACGAAGGGACATTATAAAAGGCCTTGCGGCAATGCCCGTAACCTATGGAGTCATGGGCAGCGTAGCACCCCCAGGTTCAGTTGTATCTGCATCCGGGATTATAAAAGGGGCTAAGCGCAATCTGTTTAAGGAGCTCGGCGTGCGTACCTTTATCAATGCAAGGGGAACCATAACCGCCATGAGCGGTTCCCTGATGCACGATTATGTTTTGGATACCATAAAGGATACTTCCAAAGAGTTCTGTATGTTGGACGAGCTGCAGGATAAGGTTGGGGAGAAGATTGCCGAAATGACCCACGCGGAGGCCGCTACGGTAACGTCCGGGGCTTTCTCGGCCCTGACCTTGGGTATGGCTGGTATTCTTACGGGCATGGATTTGGAGAAAGTGCAACGCCTTCCGCACCTGGAAGGTTCTGGAATGAAATCTGAGGTAATAATCCAGAGTTCCCATAAGATCCATTACAACCACGCCTTGCTGAATTGCGGGGTAAAATTGGTCTACGTGGAGACTCCCGAAGACGTGGACCGGGCCATGAACGAAAGGACCGCGTCCATGCATTTTTTGGGGAGCGCCCTACTTCAAGGACAAATAAATTACGAGGGTTGGATCGCATTGGCCAAGAAACACAATCTGCCGGCAACCATAGATATAGCAGCAAATATACCACCTGTTGAAAACATTTGGAAATTCAACGATATGGGCTATAGCTTTGTGGCCCTTTCAGGTGGAAAAGCGATACGAGGTCCCCAAAGTGCCGGTATATTGATGGGCAAGAAAGATATTATCGCGGCCGCTCGGTTAAGTGCGCCTCCACGGGGGTTTAATGTAGGCCGTGGAATGAAGGTGAACAAAGAAGAAATTTTTGGGATGTACGTTGCCTTGGAGCACTATCTTCGGCAAGACCATGACCAGGAATGGAAAGAATGGGAGGCTCGCGTCCGACTAATAGCGGATGCAGCAGCATCCGTAAATGGGGTCCGGACGGAATCCTATGTTCCACCCATAGCCGATCATACCCCTACCCTTAGGATATCATGGGACACCACAAGAATAAATCTTACGGGAGATGGAATGTTGGAGGCTTTGAACAATGGAAACCCCTCCATAGTGGCCTATGGTGGTGGAAAGGATTCCATTACCGTTTCGCCATGGATGATGTTGCCAGGGCAGGACAAGGTGGTAGCCAAAAGAATCAAGGAGGAACTTGTCAAGTTCCAAATATGAGTAAATCTGATCAATTACCAAAAGGATGAAAAATGGAAAAAAATGAGTGTTTATGTATAGTATGCTTTTAAAGAAACGTTGGGTAACTTTTATAAATTTAAAATATAACAAATGAAGTTTGTCAATACATTTTTATTATCCTTTATCATGGTTTTATGCTATGGAACCTCAATATTTGCCCAAACCATTCCCAAAGAGGAACTGATTTTTCTGACCTCGGAATGGAAGGGGGAAAGATTTCCCGATGGCCGTCCCAAGATACCGGATGGCCTATTGGAACGGGCCAAAAAGATAGGTATAGACGATGCATGGACCGTTTTGAAGAACGAGGGATACACCAATCAATTCGAGGGGAACTGGAAAATGGTAAATCAGGGCGTACCGGTGGTCGGCCGCGCCCTTACGGCCATGTACATGCCGAGTAGGCCCGATGTGGAGAAGAACATTAAGGCGAGGGGGATCAGTTCCCAAGGCCGAAAGGGCAATACAAATTCTTGGCCCATAGAAATGCTCTCCAAGGGAGATGTTTACGTGGCCGACGGTTACGGGAAGATCAAGGCTGGGACATTGATGGGTGCAACACTGGCAACCTCAATTTATGAAAAATCAGGTAATGGTGTTGTTTTTAATGGGAGTGCCCGGGATTTGGAGTCGATAAGCGGGATGGAAGGATTCAATGCCTTTGTCCGGGATTTCCATCCCTCATTTTTGGAAGAAATGGTGCTAATGGGGCTAAATACACCGATTCGGTTGGGAGAAGCAATCGTTCTGCCGGGGGATCTCGTCATTGCAAAGCGGGAAGGAGTGCTCTTTGTTCCGGCCCATTTGGCGGATGAGGTAGTAAGTACGGCCGAGTTTGTAGGTCTCAAGGATCAGTTTGGATTTGAAATGGTCAAATCACGTCGGTATTCCACCGGGGAGATAGACAGCCAGTGGACGGAGCAGATCAAGGGGGATTTCCTAAAATGGCTCGATAAACATCCGGAGCTCGGATCTATGAGCAAGGAAAACCTCGATAAAATATTGAGCAAAAGAACTTGGTAGGTTAGTTAAAGTAATTGTATGGCGGGAGATTTTAATAATTTCTAGGCTGGCTTTGTTTAGGAAGGGTTAAACGGGCTTTTCCGTGAAAGGGAGTGAGGGGTTGCAAATGTCAACGATCAATTTTCCCAAGTAAGTTTCAAAAGTGGCCAAGGTTTGTTGGGAAATTGCGGTATTCTTGACAGAGCTTCCCTTTTCCTTGGTGGCAAAACTAAGGGTGCCAGAATTTAAATTCTTGAACGATATGATTCCTGCCTCCAAGGTGCCATTGGGGTGTTGGCTTTGGTATAATAAGGCATAGGACAACAATTGGAATGCTTTGGAACGGTCGTAATTGGTAATAATTTCTTCCCAATCCGCTATTTCCACCTCAGATTTGTTGACTTTGCCGGTCTTGTAATCGATTATGCGAAGCTGTCCGTCTACTTCATCAACCCGGTCCAGCTTGCCCCTTAGGATGACGGGAAAGCCCAAGGCAGGTATGTTTAAGGGCATTTCCATGGTCTGTTCCAACGCGATCAATTTTATTTGATGGGACTTGGACATTTCTAGTTCCATTTGTATGAAGTTCTCAATGTACCGCCTGATAACATGGAATGCAATAAGGTTTTTGCCCCTTGAAATATCTCCTTCCGAATAATTTTTCGCAAAGTTGGACTGGACTGAACCCTTAATTTTAGGTATTAAAGCATTAAGTGTTTGCCCGTTCAAATAAGTACCCACCAAGGGCAGGTACAGATCTTCAAGTGTATCGTGTACTATGGTGCCGAAGGTGTTAGATGCTACAGATTCCTCTACTTCTGGTACATCGTCGATTTTAAGGATGCTTTGCTTGTAGAAGTCCATGGGATTCCTAATATAATTTGTTAGCGAAGATGGTGAAAATCCTTTTCCCGCTAACTTTTTTATTGCTACCATCAGGTTTTCATCCTTGGCAACGGAGGCTACAGTTTTTGTACTTGCAGGTATCTCTGGAGACGCAATTACCTCGATAATTTCTTCTGCTTTTATCCCATCGGTCAACAGCTGCATAATCAACCTACTTTTTTCTCCGCCTTCCAGAACATCGGGCTCCGTGTTGTAAAGAATGTAGATGCTTTTCGCCCTTTGTAGCAAGCGATAGAAATGATAAGTATAAACGGCATCCTTTTCCTTATAAGTGGGTAGACCGAAACTTTGCTTGACATCGAAAGGAATAAAGGAATTATTGGATTTCCCGGAAGGAAGGATTCCTTCGTTGACAGAGGTAATTATGACGGTCTCAAAATCGAGATTTCGACTTTCCAGCATACCCATAATTTGGATACCTTGTAAAGGTTCTCCTTCAAAATCCAAAGTTTCCGTCCTTAAAAGTTCATTATACAGGCCATAAAGGGATTTTAAATCATTGATAAAAGGGTATTTCCCCAGGTGGTCTATGAGTTGGTTAAACAGCGTATGATAATGATATAGATACTCGAGACCTAAAGAGTCCTTGGAAACTTGGAAGATTTCCTTCAGGTTGCCAATGATTTCGAGTGAATTTTCCAAAAATTGTTTGGGCGTAACGGTTATTTCGGCAAAAAGGTATTCAGGTAGGGGGAATGCGGCTTTGACCAATTGTTTTAACTTGGACGGGGTTAAAAAAGTCAGATTTTTTGCTTTTATTTCTTCGGTTAATTTTGTGGCCAGATTGAAGTTGTGCTTGGTAAGTAGAATGTGGACATACGGATGGGACAAAAAGTCCAATATATTTTTATAAAACCAACCGTCTGGGTTTTGATTGATATGTAGTTCGAAATAATGCGAAAACAGGCTGGATATGGATGTTTTGTTTAATGGGTAGCCCATCGTAATATTGATAGGGCCTATTTCTTCTGGAATTGCATTTAGCAAGGGATTAAGAAGGTCTTCGCTACCCAGGACTACTGCAGTGTTCCGTATGCTGTTTCCGTGATGTAGCTCTTTTAATAGATGCCCAACATATTTCACTTGTGCAATGTTTTTGGGGACACCGATAATTTTTATTTTCTTATTCCCTTTAAAGTTGTCCGCTATTCCTTTTATGGGCTTTGCCTGTAAATGGGGCCATAATTTTAGGTGTTGTCTAATGAAATAACCGGCATCATGTATAGGGTCATCTATAAAGTAAGGATCGCTATCCCAAAATATCTCAGCATTGGAATGCGATAAAATTGTTTGGATTATCTGTGATTCTGCTTTATTTAGGGCATTAAACCCTGCAAAAACATGGATTTTGTCCGGATTGCCAGAAAGGTAGGAATGCAATTGATTACATGCTTGGCGATAGACCAGTCCTTGGTGGCCCATACCCGAATCCAATAAACGTTGGTTAAAGGTGTGATATAGGGGTTCGAGGTTCTCCCAAAACTGGATGTAATCCTCGATCATTTTGGTTTTCTTGTTTTGGAGATACCAGTGATTTATCTCTTGAAGAGCTGAAAGGTGCGGGAAGATTTTTTTGGAATCTACAAGGTAGCGGTCTAGCTCATTGAAGTCCTGCAGAATGGTTTGTGCCCATTTTGTAAAGGTGTAAAAATCATCCTTTTCGCCTGGAAAGGTCTGTAAATAGGCTTTATAAAGTTCAAATAGTTGATGGGTGGTCGTGGCAAAGGAAAGTCCTGATATCTTTTCCACAAAGGATTCAATGCTATAGATGGTGGGGGCGAAGCTTGTTTTGCCAAGAGAATTGGAAATGTGTTTTCTAAGAAACGTTCCTGCCCGTTTGCTTGGAAGTATATAAACGGTGTTCGCCAAAGATTTTTCATCCGTTACTGTCTTTGCAGCAATTTCTTCAAGAAAGGTGGTCATCGAAGCATTTGATGTTTTTGTAATGTCTATTTGAAATTCTTGTTGTCTAAGATAGTTTTAGTATCTCCATGTAAAGCTAATCTAAAAGTGACGCATAATCCAATACATTGTTTGAGTCATCCTACCGACGCTAAAGGATTAAGTAGTAATTCAGTAGTTAAGGCCATGTAATGATTTTGGTATCCAGGCCAGCAACAAAATCTACAATTTCCTTACGTATCCTTTTGCATTAGCTAAAAGGTATAAAAAGAAAAACGCCTCGATAATTCGAGGCGTTTTTTTTAAAATTAGGTTCGGAGATTTTCCTTCAAAGCTTATTCTCCTTTTGTAAGGCTTATTTCAACCCTTCTGTTCTCTGCTCTACCAGCTTTAGTGTTGTTAGAGGCAATAGGACGCTCAGAACCATATCCAATTGCTGACACCCTGAACTCATTAACACCTTTACTGATTAGGTATTCTTTTACTGCAAGTGCTCTGGATTCTGAAAGAGTTTTGTTCAATTTAGCACTACCGGTACTGTCGGTATGTCCCTCTATAGTAAACTTAGCGTTAGGGAATTTTTGCATAATTGAAGCGATATCGTTCAAAGTCTGATCAGATTCCTTTTTGATGGTAGATTTACCAGTATCGAACAAGATAACCTTGGCGAAAGCATTCAATTGTTGACGAATTTCTTCGGTAACTTCTGGACAACCTTTGTTGGCAATAGTACCGGGTTCGTCTGGACAAGCATCATCTTTATCAGATACACCATCACCATCCCTATCTGGGCATCCTTGTAGAGAGGCAGGACCAGCTTCGTCTGGACAAGCATCGTCCTTATCGGCGATACCATCACCATCCCTATCTGGGCATCCTTGTAATTCAGCAGGACCGGCTTCGTTAGGACATGCATCGTCTTTATCGGCGATACCATCGCCATCGGCGTCTGGACAACCGTTCAATTCTTTAGAACCAGCTTCGTTGGGACAAGCATCATCTTTATCGGGGATACCATCGCCATCAGAATCTGGACAACCGTTGAAGATTGCTAAACCAGCTACCTCTGGACAAGCATCATCCTTGTCATAGATTCCGTCACCATCAGTATCGGTTCCACCAAATTTAATGGCCAAACCAGCTAAATGTTGAAAGTGTGGAGTCCCATAATCCTCAAATGCATGTTTGTAGGTTGATTGAAGTGTAAGACCGATATTCTCGGTAAACCAGAAATTAAGACCAACACCACCATTAATGGTTCCGGCGCCGATTTCATTAACCCAAGTATAGCCACCCCCAATTTCTACGAAGGGCTCTATCCAAGAGTCTGGATTATTAATAAATGCATATTTAATGGTACCATCCAAAGCGTAGTAAGAATAATCATCAACGCTCATGTCTCCCATTTTATCAATGCGGTTCAACGATCCCTTAACACCTGCGGAAAATCCACTGCTCAAATATTTAGCAACGGAAATGTAGGAAATGGAAGGGAGGATGTTCCAGTGATCGCTGGCGTTGAAGTATTCGTCGCCAAATGAACTTGCATAGGGCCTATCGGCACCTGTAGGATACACGTCCACCGCGTTCACTCCAAAACCAACCAACCATGGGTTGTTCTCGTCTTGCGCTTGTATGCTGTTCATACCTACAACAAGTAGGGAGACAACCAATAATTTGCTAAGATGTTTCATGTTCAATATTTTAAGTTTAAGTGTTTATTATGGGCAAATGTAAGTTGTTAAATATTATTAACAAAATCAATTTTCGATTTTTTGATGTAATTCGTTAAAAAAAAACAAATTTAAATGATATTTAGCGCTTTCCCAACGTCGATAAATGAACGGATAGCATCGTCCAAATGCCTTGTTTCGTGTGCTGCGGAGAGCTGTACCCTTATTCTTGCCCGTCCTTTTGGCACAACAGGGAAGAAGAAGCCTATCACATATATCCCTCTTTCTATTAACATAGATGCCATTTTTTGAGCCAATTTAGCGTCGTATAACATTATGGGCACAATGGCCGAATCGCCTTCTATAATGTCAAAACCGGCATTTTTGATTCCTTTTTTAAAATATTGGACATTCCTTTCCAATTTGTCCCGTAGGGAAGTATCTTTTTCCAAAATTTCAAAAACCTTTAGGGAGGCCCCTACGATGGCGGGTGCCAAAGAATTGGAAAAGAGATAGGGCCGTGAGCGCTGTCTAAGTATTTCCACGATTTCTTTTCTTCCGGTGGTATATCCCCCCATGGCCCCACCCAGTGCTTTGCCCAAGGTCCCTGTAATTATATCTACCCTATCCAAAACATTTTTGGCTTCCAAGGTACCACGTCCCGTAGCACCTATAAAGCCTGCCGCATGACATTCATCGACCATAACCAGGGCGTCGTACTTGTCCGCCAGATCACAAATGTGGTCAAGTGGTGCCAAAAGTCCATCCATGGAGAATACGCCATCGGTAACAATGATCTTGAACCTGGAATTATCCTTATTGGCCTGAATCAGTTGTTTTTCAAGATCTCCCATGTCACTATTGGCATATCGGTACCGTTTGGCTTTACAAAGGCGAACCCCGTCTATAATGGATGCATGGTTTAGTGAATCGGATATAATGGCATCTTCGTCCGTTAGTAAGGGTTCAAAGATTCCTCCATTGGCATCAAATGCTGCCGCGTAGAGGATGGTATCGTCCGTGCCATAGAATTCCGCAATTTTATGCTCCAGTTCCTTATGTATATCCTGGGTGCCACAAATAAAGCGTACGGACGACATACCGAAACCATGGGATTCCAACGTGTCCTTGGCGGCTTGTATTACGTCTGGATGGGAAGAAAGCCCCAAATAATTATTGGCGCAGAAATTAATGACCTCTTGCCCTGTGGATAGTTTAATCACGACATCCTGGGGGGAAACTATGATTCGTTCCTCCTTGTATAGGCCTGCTTCTCTTATTTCATTGAGTTCCGTTTGTAGAAATTCTTTTATTTTTCCGAACATGGTATTTTTATTAAGCTTTTACGTATGGTTTAAGATCCTTCAAATTACGGGGCGTAGTTAAACAAAAACGGGATTGACGTTCCCCTCAAGATAAACAATTATTTTATGCTGTACCAGATGGCCCATTTCCTGTAGCGCATCGGCATAGGCAAACAGCTGTTCCCGATGGGCTGCTTTCTCCCCTCCAGTTTTGTAATCCAGGATTACTGCCGTATTCCCATACAAAACTATGCGATCTGGACGAAGTATAGTTCCATCCTTGATCAAAATTTCCTTTTCATTGAGTACCGTATTGCCTTCCGAATAATATGAATATAGCAGGGGGTGCCTTATGACTTCATGAATCTTGATCCGTATCCCATCGATTTCATTTTCGGCAATGTCTCCATTGCGGACGGCTTTTACCAGGGCCTTATCCAAATCTTTTTCAGTTTCAACTTGCCCTAATATATAATGTATAAGGGTTCCCCTGGCCATTGCATCCTCCCTTTGGGTATCCCAAAGCATCCCCGCCTTGGTCAAAATTCTGAACTGGGGTCTTTCTTTGTAGGAATATTGATAAGGAATGTCTTCATTAGGGCTGGGCCGTTCCGGTTTACCTCCACAATTGGCCAATTCTCCGAACGTATAGGAAGATTGATCGACATCCCACAATCCTTTCCCTTTTAAATAGTCGATAAACAGGCCGGAATAATAATCGGTCCTGTGCTGCTCCTTTGAGGTCAGGTCTTTTTTGGAAACCACGAACAAAGCCTTAATGGCCCTAGTTAAGGCTACATATAATAGATTAAAGGCATCCAGCTCCAATTTATGTTGCTCTTCATTATATAATTGTTCCCCTATCTCGCTATATTTAAGTACTTCTTGCTTTTTACTAATGAGAAGTTCCTCAAAATCATTGAATTCCTTTTTGTTTACGGGCAGCCATAGTTTGGGTTCTATCTCCTCATAGATATTGCTATTGGCGAAAGGAAAGATCACAAAGGGAAATTCCAGCCCCTTGGATTTATGGATGGTCATAATCCGAACGGCATCCAGGTTTTCCGGTGCCACGATGCCCAGTTTGTCCTTTTTCTTTTCCCAATGGGCCAAAAAGGTATTAGGGCTTACCCCTTCCTTTTGTTCCAGCTCCCAAACCACATCCATTAAGTAGACAAGATAGGCGTCCGATCCTTCCGCTAAATTGAACTGTTTGATTGCATATTCAAATCCGTCATATACAGTCAACTCCAACATACGTTCCAAGTAAAAACCGTACTCGGTGCGCAATAAATTTTCTGGTTGATCAAGATTATCAAGGATAAAACTATGTCTTCCTTCAGTTTTATCTGATAAATAGTAAAGCAGTTCATAAGAGATTTCCTTGTTTCGGGGCTGAATAGACAACTTCAAAAGGTGAATAAGGAACCTGACTTTTACACTACTGTTAAGCAATAAAGTTTCGGAAGAAATTATAGGAATACCATATTGCATTAGAAAGTCGGCCAAAAATATACCTTGCTTTTTCTTCCTGGTAAGAATACAGATATCGTTAAGGGAATAGTTCTTGGCCAATATTTCCCGAATAGTTTCCAAGACCTTCGAGCCGTACATTTCATCCTCATCCGCGCTAGTCTCGGGTGAAATGAAATCCAACCGTACCAAACCTCCTTTTTTGGTGTTAAACTCCTGTTGGTTTCCGTCTACAAACAATTTCTGGTAAGCGCCATTGTTGAGAAACGGACTGGTCTTGGAAAAGAAATCATTATTGAATTTTATGATCTCCTCATTACTGCGATAGTTGGCGGGAAGATTTGCGATTTCGGGGGATAGTACAAAAGGGTTTTTATTTTGATTGATAAGATCAAGAAATTGTTCGGCCTTCCCTCCCCTCCAACGGTAAATGGCCTGCTTGGCATCCCCTACGAGAAGAAGGGAACCTATTTTTCCAAGCTCGTCTTCACTCTCGAGGGCATTGGATACAAGCGGGATCAGGTTGCTCCATTGCATTTCCGAAGTGTCCTGAAATTCATCAATAAAGAAGTGCCGGTATTTTTCTCCTAGGCGCTCATAAATAAAAGGGGCGGGTTGATCTTTTATCTCGTTGGAAATAAGAGAATTAAAAGAGGAAATGGGCAATTGGTCCCTTTCGAGTTCCAAGGACCTTACTTCTTGTTGAATGGCATTGAGTACCGTGAGGGGCACAATGTTCTTATAAGCGTTTGTCAGAAACAAAAGCGAATGGAAATCTTCCTTTATTTCGCTAAACAGAACTGTAAACTGGGGATGAAGGCTATTCAGAATGTCCTTGGTAGCTTGGGGGCAAGTTTTGGTATAAAGGGGCTCCGATTCAAAGTTTTGTTTCCAGCCTGCATTGAAATCGATATTGAAATCGGCCTGTGATATTTTGGTCATAAACTTTGGGAAATACCCAGCTTTGAAATCCCCCACCACAAGGCCATTGGCATCCATTAACTTTAATGCTCGGGAAGCATGGTCTACCAATTTGCGTTCTTGCGTCCCTACCCGTTGCTTTAGCTTTTTTTTCAGTTCCAAAAAGCTTTGCATATCCTTATCGACCAATTTCTTTAAATGGGAGGAATGGGTTTCGTCGAACAACAATTTGCCTATCTTGTTGAGATCAACGGACAAGTCCCAACTTTTGTCTTCATCCGCTTTTTCCAGGGCAAAATCTATGAGTACCTTGGTGAGTTCATTATCGGTTCCCGCCTTATTGAGAAGTTTGGCCACGGCTTCTGAAAGCAAAAGGTCGGTATCTAGTACCACTTCAAAGTTTTGAGGTAGTTTTAGGTCTTTTGCAAAAGTCCGGATCAACCTATGGGTAAACTTGTCAATGGTAGAAACATCAAAGAAGGCGTAGTTGTGAAGTATTTCCTTTAGAGTGCGTTTGGCGCGTTTTTGAAGTGTTGCCCGATCAATTTGGAGTTCTTCCAATAGGTCAATGAACATTTGGGGGGGTGCAACCTTATCGTCCAATTGTGCAAAATCAAATAGACTGCTCAGGATGCGTTGTTTCATTTCGTTGACCGCCTTGTTTGTAAAGGTGATGGCCAAGATTTGCCTAAAGCTGTGGGACGGGTATGAAAGTACAATTTTCAGGTAGGCCTTGGCCAGCGTATAGGTCTTGCCAGAACCCGCAGAAGCACTATATATTTTGTAGGGAGCCTCTTGCACTTGTTTTTCTTGCAAAATAAGGATTATAACTCACTACGCATAAACTTCCCTAAAATTCCTGTGGTGTTATTTGAAAGAGACCTGCCTAGTTCTTAACAAATAATTATGGTAATTTCTTCTTTAAAGCCGTAATTTTGAAATCATGCTCCTTCCAAATGGAAATATGGAAGGAAAATAAAGTATTCATTAACTTAAAAAAATACCATTATGTCTTTTGAACTACCAAAATTACCTTATGCATTTGATGCATTGGAACCCCATATTGATGCGAGAACCATGGAAATTCACCATGATAAGCACCATGCCGGTTATACCAACAATCTTAACAAAGCCATAGAAGGAACAAATTTGGCCAATAAATCCATAGAGGACATTCTAAAAAATCTGGATATGTCCAACGGCGCGGTCCGTAACAACGGCGGCGGATTTTATAATCACTCCTTGTTTTGGGAAGTGATGTCCCCAAATGGCGGCGGAGCTCCGACCGGCGAAGTTGCCCAGGCCATTAAATCGGCTTTTGGCTCTTTCGATGGTTTTAAGGAAGAATTTACCAAGGCTGCAGGAACGCGTTTTGGCTCGGGTTGGGCTTGGCTTTGTGTTAACAAGGGCGGTAAATTGGAAATTTGCTCTACCCCGAACCAAGATAACCCTTTAATGCCAAATTCGGGTTGCAATGGTTTTCCTATTTTAGGTCTGGATGTGTGGGAACACGCCTATTATCTTAACTATCAAAACAGAAGACCAGATTATATAGGGGCATTTTTTAATGTAATCAATTGGAAAAAGGTGGAAGCGCTTTATATTGCCCATAAATAAACGATAACACGTAAAACCGTAAAAAACCATCCCGCACTTGGCGGGATGGTTTTTTTTACGGCCAATCCTAAAATTGGCTCCAAATAGAAAAGAGCGGGGAAGCCCCCGCTCTTTTCGTCCCAAATCTTACCATAAACTTAACCTACTTATGCTATGGCAATGCTAAATTACTGGTATTGCGCTAAATAACAAAGGATTTTTCTGAAATTTTATAGGAATATCAAGAAATGTTTCGATTAAACTTCCGTTTAGAGTACGGAAAACAGCGCGTAAACAATTGATTATCAGCAATAAAAAAGGCGGACACTAGTCCGCCTTTTTTCCCCAAATCTTACCATGAACTTAACCTACTTATGCTATGGTCTTCCAAATATAGCAGGGGACAACCGCACTATAACAATATATTGGCTAAACTCCTCAATATTGCGTTGAAAGGTATTTTTAATTTGTGGCCCAGTCTATGGGCGGATGGGTATGAAGAGCTGTTGATCATTGGTGCCAAATAAAAAAGGTGGAGAAGTCTCCACCTTTTTTGCCCCAAATCTTACCATGAACTTAACCTACTTATGCTATGGCAAGACTAAAGTAGTTTGGCGCCCTCCCAGTTCGGCTATAAACCCGTTGAAATACTAGGATGATCGATGAAATGCACAAAACAATGCATTTCATCGATCAAAATGTTAACGAACTCAATATGCCCGTTCGTTCTTGCCTTCGTAAAAATTGATAAATGCCTTGTTGACGACCCGGTTACCGCCTGGGGTGGGATAGTCTCCGGTGAAATACCAATCCCCTAGGTTTTTGGGACAGGCCTGATGCAGGTTTTCTACGGTTTGGTAGATAATTACAACTTCCGCTTGGATATCCGATGGACTCAATAACTCCCCGATTTTTTTGGAAATTTCCTGGTCGGTAAAAGGGGCATAGAACTCCTTTACATAGTTTATCACGTCCCTGTCATGGGAGTTTACCTGTTCCAGGCACTTGTTATAAATGTTGTCCACAAGGGACATGGTATTTCTTTCCTTATGGAGCTCCAATGCTGCCTTAAAGGCTACAAAGTCTTCCAATTTGGCCATGTCAATACCGTAACAATCGGGATACCTTATCTGGGGTGCGGAAGACACAACGACTATTTTTTTCGGCAACAGTCGATCTAGGATTTTAAGGATACTTTTTTTCAGTGTAGTACCTCTAACAATACTGTCGTCTATAATGACCAGGTTATCATTTTTTTTCACCGATCCGTAAGAGATGTCATAAACGTGGGCCACAAGGTCGTCCCGACTGCTGTCCTGGGTAATAAAGGTGCGGAGCTTGGCATCCTTAATGGCTACCTTTTCTATACGGGGGCGTACCTCTAAAATCTCGTGAAGTTCCTCGCTTGTAATTTTTCGTCCAATGGAAAGGATCTGTTCCTCTTTCCTTTTGTTCATGTAGTTCTGGGCCGCGATCACCATTCCAAAGAAGGAAGTTTCAGCGGTATTCGGGATATAGGAGAAGACCGTATTCTTTATATCACTGTCTATGGAATCCAAAATCTGCGGGAAAAGTAATCTTCCCAGCTCCTTCCGTTCTTGGTAAATCTCCTTATCGCTTCCCCTTGAAAAATAAATACGTTCAAAAGAACATGCCTTGCGTTCCGTTGCTGGCACGATTTTCTTTAGCGCGACCTCTCCATTTTTTTCAATAATGATTGCCTTGCCCGGATCTAGTTCCTGGACCGATTCGAACGGCACGTTAAATACGGTCTGTATGGCCGGCCGTTCCGAAGCGACAACGACTACCTCATCATCCTGATAATAATAGACGGGGCGTATTCCCCCGGGATCTCTGAGCACAAAGGCATCCCCGTGTCCCAGAAGGCCGGCCATGGCATAACCACCATCAAAATTTTTGGCGGCCCTTCTTAAGATCTTGGCAACGTTAAGGCGCTCCGCTATCAAGGGAGACGCCTCTCTTTTGTTGTATCCTTCTTTTTTGATCTCCTTATATAACTTAGCAACGGCATCGTCCAAAAAATGACCGATTTTTTCCATTACGGTCACCGTGTCGGCCATTTCCTTGGGATGTTGTCCCAATTGCACTAGATTGTCAAACAATTCGTCATTGTTGGTCATGTTAAAATTACCTGCCACAATGAGGTTTCTATGCATCCAGTTATTTTGTCGTAGAAAGGGATGAACATTTTCTATGCTGTTCTTCCCATAGGTGCCATAGCGAACATGTCCCAGAAGAACTTCGCCCAAATAAGGCATATTCTTCTTTTGCAGGGCCACATCATCCTTATATTCCGGATGTTCCAGAAAACGGGTGTTTATCTTGTCGTTTATCTGGGCAAAAATGTCCTGTATGGGCTGCTTGTCAATGGACCGAACCCTGCTCATAAAGCGCTCCCCGGGGGTCATATCCAGTTTAATGCTAGCAAAGCCTGCACCGTCCTGACCTCGGTTATGCTGCTTTTCCATCATTAGGTACATTTTATTTACCCCGTAAAAAGCGGTGCCGTATTTTTCCTTGTAATATTCCAAAGGTTTTAACAACCGGATCAAAGAAATTCCGCATTCATGTTTAATGGCGTCACTCATAGCGATAATTAAAAATGCCCCGAAAGGTCAGGGCAGTTGTTTACTTTAACTTTATATCAAATTTGGTCAGTTCCTTAAACCGATCCATACGTTGGTCAACTTCCACCCTGTCCAGTTGTTGTATTCGTTCCGTACCGAAACGTTCCACACAAAATGAGGCCAAATTAGACCCATGGATTACCGCTCTTTTTAAATTATTGAACGATATATTTTCAGTTTCTGCCAGATATCCCGCAAAGCCACCAGCAAAGGTATCGCCGGCCCCGGTTGGGTCAAAAACTTCGTCCAAAGGAAGGGCAGGCGCAAAAAACACCTTGCTCTTGTGGAACAACAGGGCACCGTGCTCCCCTTTTTTTATAACCACATATCGGGGACCCATTTCTTGAATCCTGGCCGCAGCCTTCACCAAGGAATATTCCTTGGTCAATTGCCTAGCCTCTTCATCATTGATCGCTATGACATCTATTTTTCCAATAACGGTCATCAGCTTATCTAGCGTATGATCCATCCAGTAGTTCATGGTATCCAAAACTATAAGCTTTGGTCGTTCCTTCATCTGATTAATTACACTCAATTGAATGTTTGGGTGAAGATTCCCCAACATTACGACGTCGGCATCCTTAAAGTTTTCTGGGACAATAGGGTTAAAATCGGCTAGAACGTTAAGTTCTGTGACCAAAGTGTCCCTTACATTGAGGTCGTTGTGGTACTTACCGCTCCAATAAAAGGTCTTGCCTCCCTTTACGACCTTTAAAGAAGAAATGTCTATATTTTTTTGGCTAAACAGATCCAGATATTTTTGTGGAAAGTCTTCACCTACTACGGAGACGATTGCACAATCAACGTTGAACTGCGAGGCGGCCAGACCTATGAAGGTTGCGGCCCCGCCCAGAATCTTGTCGGTTTTCCCAAAAGGGGTCTCTATGGCATCGAAGGCGACAGTACCAACGATCAAAAGTTTGCCCATGTATAAAAATTTGGTGCAAATATACGATTTTGTAGTGCCAATTTAGAAAGTTGATTGTATCAAATTTTATCTTTCTGCTACTTAAGTAGTAGAGGAAGTTTACAGGACCATTTAAATTTGTTCCGTCATTTAATCGCAAAGCGCAATGGAAACAAAAACTAAACAAATTCTGGAGCCCAGCTTGGGGACGCTCCATAGGGAAACAAGGAAGTGGATCGAGGAAATCCAATTTTATATGGATGAACTTACTTTTATAAACGACCTGGTAAAGAGCAAAATAGGCAGCACAACCTACGAGAGCAAGGAGCGCAAAGATCTGTATAGAAATGTGGACGACATGCTCGAAAAATTATCCAAGGAATTGGTTTTGGGTCTTAAATCCCATGATGCCTACCTCTCCAAATTATTGGATTTAAAACAGGATGTCCACGACGATGAGTATAGGGCGAGACATAAAACTATGGCCAAAAAGCTTGAGTCCCTTAAACTGGGCCTGCGGGAATTAAAGAAGTCGATTTTCGCATTTGTCAGGTTAAACGCAATTGACCGATAATCGATTGGTTATTGCGGTTGTACAAACCCTGAATCCTCGGGCAGTCCCTTTTTTTTGGAGGCGGCTACGGCCAATGCATCGCATCTTTCATTTTGGGGGTGGTCATTATGACCTTTGATCCATTTAAACGAGACCCGGTGTTTTCTATACTCTATAAGAAAGAGTTTCCACAGGTCCACATTTTTTTTGTCCTTAAAATTTGTCCTTTCCCAACGATCTAGCCATTTTTTCTCCACGGCATCCACTACGTATTTTGAGTCGGTAAAAACAGTTACGGAAACGCCATCCTTCTTGAGCCTTTTTAGGGCTTCGATGACCGCCAGCAGTTCCATACGGTTATTGGTGGTGTGCTTAAAGCCTTGGGAGAATTCTTTTCTGTAGGGTTTGCCGACCCACTCCATTACAATGCCATATCCGCCAGGACCGGGATTGCCACTTGCGGCCCCATCCGTATATATATGTACTTGTGAATCATTCATGCAACAATTGGGCTATGGTTTTTGGAAAATGCTCGTATTCCAATTTATGGACTTTCTCGGCTATAGTCTCTGGAGTGTCACTTGGCAGTACGGGCGTCTTGGCTTGGTGGATAATGGCCCCTTCATCATAATTTTCGTTTACATAATGAATGGTTATCCCCGATTCCCGATCTCCATTTTCTTTTACCGCCCGGTGAACCGCCATGCCATACATGCCTTTGCCGCCATATTTGGGCAAAAGGGCAGGATGTATGTTAATGATCTTGTTCGGGAAGTTATTGGTTATGTTGATTGGCATTTTCCATAGGAATCCGGCCAGAACGATCAAATCGGGCGACATCGATTTTAGGATTTCCAAAACGCAGTCCGTTTTGTAAAAAGCCGTCTTGTTAAAATATATCGCATTAATATTTAAAAGATCACATCTGTCAAATACAAAGGCTTCTCTCTTATTGCTTAGAACGCAAACAATTTGGATATTGTCACTATCCTGAAAATAACGGACAATATTTTCTACATTGGATCCCGATCCCGAGGCGAATAAGACGATGCGTTTTTTGTTCACAAGATTTATTTCTTTTTAAAAAAAGCGAAAGAAAATTGAATTGAGAGGTCGGGGGTATTAAATTTCGTATATTGACAAAGGCGCAATTTCATTTGCCCGCCCTCAGGGTGATGGCACAAAACAAAAAGTACATCATCCTAAATACGGTTTTGTATAGTCTCTTTATCCTATTTTCTTTTCCTAATTGGAAATTATTATGGTGCTAAATTACCACTCTTGCATTTATATTTATTAAATTACACTACATTTTAACGACAATAGGTGTTATTAAACCAAAGTTTTTTATTTTTGCCAACAATTAAAATTTTAAAACCAGTAGTATTATGTCAGACATTGCATCAAGAGTAAAGGCCATCATCGTTGATAAATTGGGTGTTGATGAGAACGAAGTTGTTTCGGAAGCTAGCTTTACCAACGACCTTGGGGCGGATTCCTTGGACACTGTAGAGTTGATCATGGAATTTGAGAAAGAATTCGACATTCAGATTCCTGATGACCAAGCAGAGAACATTGCCACTGTAGGTCAGGCGATAAGTTATATCGAAGGAGCCAAGTAGGCGATTGATATTTGCATAAGATTTTAAAATATCCATGCGGTAATGGTGTCGCATGGATAATTTTTTTTAATTTACGCTTGGCTTAGAAGTCAATGCCCGGGTTTCATGATTTGGAACCATGTGAAAGCCGTTATAGCTTGGTCAGAATGGGCAAAAGATTGAAAAAACAAAATTTAGATCAATGCAGTTAAAGCGAGTTGTCGTTACAGGCATGGGTGCCCTTACACCTATAGGTAATACGCTAGATGCGTATTGGGAAGGGCTTAAGAACGGTAAAAGCGGTTCAGCCCCGGTAACCTATTACGATACCGAAAAGTTTAAGGTTAAGTTTGCTTGTGAGCTAAAGAACTACGACCCTGAAAATTATTTTGACAGGAAAGAAGCTAGGAAATTGGACCGGTTTGCCCAGTATGCGCTGATTGCTTCCGATGAGGCAATTGCGGATTCTGGCATCAATCTAGATTTGGTCGATAAGTTTCGCGTAGGAGTCATTTGGGGTGCGGGGATCGGCGGTCTGGAAACCTTCCAGAACGAGGTGATGAATTTTGCCCAAGGCGATGGCACTCCTCGTTTCAACCCTTTCTTTATTCCAAAAATGATTGCGGATATCGCCCCTGGAAATATATCCATTAAGCACGGCTTTATGGGTCCAAACTATACCACGGTCTCAGCTTGTGCATCCGCGGCAAATGCGATGATAGATGCACTAAACTACATCCGTCTTGGTTATTGCGATGTGGTGGTCTCCGGAGGAAGTGAAGCGGCGGTTACCATTGCGGGAATGGGGGGGTTTGGTGCTATGCACGCCCTTTCCACAAGAAATGACAGCCCCGAAACGGCTTCCAGGCCCTTTGATGCCACCCGCGACGGGTTTGTATTGGGAGAAGGTGCAGGAGCCCTTATTCTTGAAGAATATGAACACGCCAAGGCCAGAGGCGCCAAAATTTACGCAGAAGTAGCAGGGGGAGGATTGTCTAGCGATGCCTACCATATGACAGCGCCTCACCCGGATGGTATCGGGGTAGTAAGGGTGATGGAGAACTGCCTGCGCGATGCAGGCCTTAAACCAGAAGATGTCGATGCGATCAATACCCACGGTACTTCCACCCCACTTGGGGATGTTGCCGAGTTGAAGGCTATTGCCCAAGTCTTTGGGGAACATGCTCCGGACATCAATATCAATTCAACAAAATCGATGACCGGTCATTTGTTGGGTGCTGCAGGGGCCATAGAAGCTATCGCCTCCATTTTGGCCATGCAACATAGCTTGGTACCACCTACGATAAACCATTCTGTCGTTGACGAAAATATTGACCCCAGATTAAATTTGACCCTGAACAAGGCGCAAAAGCGGGAAGTTAATGTTGCATTGAGCAATACCTTCGGATTTGGAGGCCATAACGCTTGCGTGGTCTTTAAAAAAATCAGCTGATACTACATGAATTTCCCCTCCAATATATTCACTTCCCATGCCAAAGAGGATGGGGAATTTTTTGAGGGGCTGACTAAAATTTTGGGATTTAAGCCGAAGAAACTCCATATCTATAAGAAGGCTTTCTTGCACAGATCTGCCAACGTAAAGGACAAGGATGGCAATGCAATGAACTACGAACGATTGGAATTCCTTGGTGATTCCATGCTTGGAACCATAATTTCCAAATATTTGTATCTGGAAGTCCCCGAAGGGGATGAGGGCTATCTCACTAAAATGCGCTCCAAAATAGTAAGCAGGAAACACCTTAACGAGCTGGGCAAAGATTTAGATCTCCTCCATTTTGTGGAAAGTAGGATTCCAAAATCCAATTTTGGCGATAATATTCACGGGAATGTTTTTGAAGCATTGGTGGGAGCCGTTTATTTGGATCGGGGCTATAGATACTGCGAGAAGTTCATCAATAGAAGGGTCGTGGCCCCCTATGTGGATATTGAACAACTGGAAGGTAAGGTCATAAGCTATAAGAGTTTGATTATTGAGTGGTGCCAAAAGCAGAAGAAATCCTTCCTTTATGATGTTTATGAGGATGCAGGGGTCGATGCTATAAAGCACTTTGCGGTTAAACTCTCTATTGGCGGAAATATAGTAGCAAAAGCCAGGGCAACTTCGAAAAAGAAAGCGGAGGAAAGGGCATCGAAAAGGGCATTTTATGCCCTACAGGACAAAATGGGAAAATCTTAAACCGGCACGTAACAAACTCTAACGTTTTCGTGGCATTGGGATTATCTTAATCCCATACGGAACTAGGCTTGTAACAGTATTAATCCTATATTTACATACTTAAATTGCTTATGGCGCCTTCACATAAAATTTCTGATGATTTTTATGGCGAATTGTTCACGTTTATCGCCCTGAGAAGCAATTTGGAAGATCATGCTCTCGTTTTTGCCATAAACGGATACTTAAAAAGTAATTTTAAACGGACCAGAAAGGACTTGGAGCTATCAGAAAATTTTTCTTTTCCAGTTTTTGAATGGAAGGATGTGATCAACGATAGGTATTGGACCTTGATTCCAAATAAGTGCCATAAAATGGAGCGTTTGGATGATGGGGGACTGTTTGGGGAAGAACCATCCTTTACTACATTTTATGTAATTCCGGAACACAAAGAAGTGGATTACATTTTAAAGTTGGAGCAAGAGGACAACGATTTGGAGGAACAATTGGTAAAAAAACTTTTCAAGATTCCCAAAATCCATACAGCATATACACTAGATGTAACAAAACTAAAACACAAAAACAACTTAATTTTTTAGCAGCATGCCATATAACAAAAAGACAAAGATAGTAGCCACCCTTGGTCCGGCAACCAGTACAAAAGAGGTACTTAGGGACATGATAAAGGCCGGAGTGGATGTCTTTAGAATCAATTTTTCCCATGCCGATTATAAGGATGTGACCGAACGCATCAAAATGATTCGCGAATTAAACGCGGAAATGGGGGCAAATACCTCCATATTAGGGGATTTGCAAGGACCAAAACTTAGGGTCGGGGTCATGGCGGAGGAAGTCGTAGTGGCACCAGGGGACGAAATTACCTTTGTCACCGGCAAGCCATTTGAAGGCAATTCCAAAAGGGTGTATATGAACTATTCATCTTTTCCAAAAGATGTAAATCCTGGGGAACGGGTCTTATTGGATGATGGAAAGTTAATGTTCGAAGTGCTTTCTACCAATAAAAAGGACGAAGTAAAAGCCAAGGTAATCCAAGGGGGACCGTTAAAATCAAAAAAAGGGGTGAATCTTCCCAATACAAATATCTCCCTCCCCGCCCTTACCAAAAAGGATATACAGGATGCTATCTTTGCAATTGGCGAAAAGGTAGATTGGCTCGCTCTTTCTTTTGTGCGTTTTAGCCAGGACCTTATCGATCTACAGAACCTTATTAAAGAGCATTCCGATCACAAAATCCCGATTATAGCCAAAATTGAAAAGCCCGAGGCCGTCGAGAATATTGACAAAATCGTAGCTTACTGCGATGGCCTTATGGTAGCCCGTGGCGATTTAGGGGTAGAAGTTCCTGCACAGGAAGTGCCCTTGATCCAAAAGCAATTGGTTCTTAGGGCCAAAAAGGCCAGAATCCCGGTAATCATTGCTACCCAGATGATGGAGACCATGATTACCAGTTTAACCCCTACAAGGGCCGAGGTAAATGATGTGGCCAACTCCGTTATGGACGGTGCCGATGCCGTAATGCTTTCCGGTGAAACGTCGGTGGGAAATTATCCGGTACAGGTTATTGAAAAAATGGCTAGTATTCTGCGGACCGTTGAAAATTCTAGTTTAATAAAAGTACCGATGGATCCCCCCCATGTGCGTACCAACCGATATATTACCAAATCTATCTGCTACCATGCGGCGATTATGGCTAATGAGATAAAGGCCAAGGCCATATCCACCTTGACCAATAGTGGATATACCGCGTTCCAGATATCTGCATGGAGGCCCAGTGCACATATTTTGGTCTTTACTTCCAATAAAAGAATTTTGACCCAGTTAAATTTGTTATGGGGTGTTCAGGCCTTTTACTATGATAGGTTTGTCTCAACGGACGAGACCATTGAGGATGTAAACAAGATGGCCTGTGAAAAGGGTTTGATAGAAAATGGCGATATGCTCATAAGCTTGGCCGCCATGCCCATAAAGGACAAGGGAATGGTAAATACCTTACGGGTTACCGAGATTGATAGTAGCCGCTTTTAAATAAGTAAAATCAAAATTTGAACAAAATGTCCGATAAGTCGTCAAGACTTATCGGACATTTTTTAGAACTCAAACCTCATCTGTACGGAAACCTTGGCGTCCTTCAGCTCCGTTTTTTTGTCTTCGGTATTTAAATTGGATAGGGAAATTCCTAGAAGTCGAACGGAGGTTTCCATTTTTTCCTGGTAGAGCAGTTCCTTAACCGTTTCTAATATAACGAATGGGTCTGCGACAAAATAGGGCAGGGTTTTGGTCCGGGTCTGTAGGGTGAAATCGCTGTATTTTATTTTTAAGGTTATGGTTTTGCCCGCCAACCCCGATTTTTTTAATCGTTTCCCCACCTCCTTGGCAATATGTTCCAAACGCTCCAGCATAAAGATCTCACTGCTTAGATTTTCGTCAAAGGTGTGTTCAGCGGCAATCGATTTCTGAATCCTATTGGGCTTTACGGGACTTTTGTGAATTCCCCGCACCACATCGTAATAAAAACTACCGCTTTTGCCAAAATGGTCTTCCAGAAATTCCAAACTTCTTTCCTTGAGCTCTTTACCTGTAAAAATGCCCAACAGATACATTTTTTCAGCAGTCACTTTTCCCACCCCATAAAATTTTCGGATATCCAAACTTTCCAAAAATGGGAGTACATCTTCTGGATTTACGGTCTTTTGGCCATTTGGCTTGTTGTAATCGCTGGCAACCTTGGCGATAAATTTGTTGATCGATATTCCTGCCGAGGCGGTTAGTCCCAGTTCCTTGTATATGCGTCCACGGATTTCCTCGGCAATCAGGCTGGCGGAAGGATTTCCTTTTTTGTTAACCGTAACGTCCAAATACGCTTCATCTAGGGATAAGGGCTCAACAAGGTCCGTGAACTCGTAAAAAATATCCCTGATTTTCAAGGAGATTTCCTGGTAACGTGCAAACCTTGGCTTAACAAAAATAAGTTGTGGACAGTTTTTTTTGGCAATATTGCCACTCATTGCACTTCGGACCCCAAATTTTCGGGCCTCATAGCTGGCCGCCGCGACCACACCTCTTTTTTCCCCGCCCCCGACCGCGATAGGCAGGCCCTTTAGTTCGGGATGATCTAATTGCTCGACCGAGGCATAAAATGCGTCCATATCTACATGGATGATCTTTCGTAATGGGAAATCTGTCAACTTATATATATTTTAGAAATAAACCCTAGTTTGAATTTAGTACAGATGGAAGATAATTAAGGCCCTTTAGGTTGGGAAATGACTTCCAGACTCTATCCTTAAGGCGCTATATTTATATTGGAATCGTTGGGGTCACTACAATTTTGTACATAATTCTTGGGTGCCTTGCACGCTTGTAACGGTTTGGTCAAATCGCCATAACCATCCGAGTCGAAATCGGCAAAAAAAGTGGTTACGCCTGTTCCATGACAATCATTGGCCATAATGGTCTGATGTATTGCCCGCAACAAGGAGAGGTCGTTCTTCGAATCTTGTTCAAGTTCCCAGATCATAATTCCCCCGAAAGATTTTAATGCCAATTCAGTTTTATCGACCATTGTAGGGATGCCATTGTAGAAAAGTGAACCAACTTGGTCAACATACGCATATTTGGGATCCATTTTCACTATATCCCCATAACCCATAGAGGTAGCCGGAAGGGGATAAAAGTTATAGCCGTAAAAGGGTACTCCCAATGTTAAGTTCGCTGCAGGGATTTTACGTACTTGGGTCCAATAGTCAAGAGCCTCCAAAGCATAGGAAAAGGGGGCATGTGGACCGGGGATTTCCGGGCGCCAAGGCCCTGTTTTGTCGTATACCATAATGTTTATAAAATCATAGGCCTCCAATGCTTCTTGGGTAATGGCATGGTGTAGCCCGGAAACGTTTAGTGCCGTAGAAATGCCCTTGCCAGCCGTATGTAATGCGGTTTTTAATTCAACCACAAAAGGGGTGTAAAGATTTGTAATCGTGGGCAAAAGGTTATTCTCAATATCTACATCTATACCATCCAAGCCGTGTTTTACGATGAAATCCAAGATTTCCTTAATAAAGATTTTTCGATTCTCGGGCTGAAGGACCTTGAGCCAATATTGGGCGCGTTCTTGATCGATACCGCCTCCAGCAATGGAGAGAAAGACCTTTACGCGTGCTTGGTGTGCCCTTTCCACAACCCTGCCCAGATTCTCTTCATGATTAAGTTTAAGCTTACCATTCGGGCCCGGATTGGCAAAGGCCAAATTAAGATGGGTGAGGTAATTTAATGGGATGCTGTCTACTCTGTCAAAATTTTTGGAACTTAGATAACCTACAACCTTGAAATCTTTTGTAATATTAGTCTTGGTAGCTGCCGTGTTGTACAGTTTTTTATTGCACGACGCAAAAATGATCAACAGTAATATAAAGGATTTAGGAAAACGTTGGGATTTGATCATAGGGGCTTGTTTTGGATAATTTAATTGAGTTTTTAACACAGCAATTCCTTTGAGAAATAATCGTTAGATTTTGCAATAGTGGGCGAGCAATCGATTTTATTTAGACATGCCCATATACAGTGGTGATTTTAAAACAAGGGTTATTCTGGGCTGCACCAATCAAAAAACTAAAAATGGCCTCACAATTAAGCCGTATTTTTGTATTGGAAAGATAGTGAAAAAGCACAATTTTGTAAGAAGTTCACTTTCGTCAATATTCATAAAATGAAAACAGCTATAATTTTAGGGGCTACAGGTCTGACCGGGGGATGTTTGCTCCGACAATTATTGGATGACGACCGTTATGAAAGGATAAAACTTTTTTCCAGAAGCGAGGTGGGATTTACCCATCCCAAAATCGAGGAACATCTCGTGGATCTTATGGAATTGCAGTCGGGTATTCCTAATTTTACCGGGGATGAGATCTATTGCTGCATTGGAACGACCAAAGCCAAGACCAAAAACAAGAATCTTTATCGCAAAATTGATTTGGGGATACCAGTAACCGCGGCCAAGCTCGCCCGTAAAAATGGCATTAATATTTTTGTCGTAATTTCCGCTCTAGGGGCCAACCCGAAAAGTAAGATTTTTTATAACCGGATAAAAGGGGAAATGGAAACGGAGGTCTTAAAGGTCGGCATCCCCAAGACTTATATTTTGAGGCCTTCGCTCATTGCCGGTAAAAGGGAAGAGTTTAGGATAGCCGAATGGCTATCCAAATTGTTGATGAAAATTGTCAACCTCTTCCTGGTAGGGCCCTTGGAGAAATATAGGTCCATTCATCCTGTAACTATAGCAATGTGTATGGTCTGGTTGGCAAATCACAATTATGAAAAGCGGATCATCGAATCGGATGAAATTAAGAACATAGTCCAATAAAACCAAAAATCGAAAGATTATCATGCTCGAGATAGAACGTAAATTTCTGGTCGAATCCTCGGAATACCGGAATGACGCTTTCTCCAAGGAACGTATTGTTCAGGGATTTTTGAACACAGACCCCGAACGGACAGTGAGGGTTCGAATTAAAGGGGATATAGGCTATTTGACCGTAAAGGGAAAATCCAATACCTCGGGGACGACCCGGTTTGAATGGGAAAAGGAGATTCTAATTGCGGAGGCGGAACAACTCCTTTCTTTGTGCGAGTCCGGGATCTTAGAGAAAACCCGGTACAATATACCTTTTGCCGGACACCTTTTTGAAGTAGACGAGTTTCATGGGGCCAACGAAGGATTGGTTATCGCCGAGGTAGAATTGGAAGCTGAGCATGAAATTTTTAAAAAACCGGAGTGGTTGGGCCAAGAGGTCACGGGCGATATCCGGTACTACAATTCGTATCTAACCAAAGCACCGTATAAAAGTTGGTAATTATGAAGAAATTAATTTGGTCTACAGCGGTTTTATTTCTATTATCCTGTAAGCAAACCGCTGACCATAGCCCAGAAAAGTCGGTGAAAGAGATCAGGGAAGTCACCAAGACAACAAAAGAGATAAAGGAGGAACTTACTGCCCAAGGGTACCAAACCTTTGATTATGTGGACGGGGCAACCAAGGATACCATTCTAATGCAACAATATTTTATTGCCTTTCTTAAACGTGGCCCGTCACGTTCCCAAACCAAGGCACAGGCAGATAGTCTTCAAGCACTGCACTTAGCGCATTTGGGAAGAATGTACGAGGAAGGGTTTGCCGATATCTCGGGACCTTTTGGTGATGATGGGGACATTAGGGGAATAACAATCTACAACACTCCCACATTGGAAATGGCCGATAGTCTGGCTAAAATGGACCCCATGGTCAAGTCTGGACGATTGGTCATCGAAATACATCCATGGTGGGCGGCAAAAGGATTTCCCCTGAGGTGATTATTTCACGCCAAGTACTATTGAACAATATTGCCAGACGAATTTGTATGCCCAAATTTAGGGTAGACCGGCAAAAGGAAATAATTCTTGGCACCAATTATATAAGAAATTTTTAAGACCTTGAAATCCTGAATATTTAGGAATATTTACTATTTTGGTCGAGACCAAGACCTTTTAACCCATTTTTGGATACTTTTTTTATATAAAACATCGTATCCAACACTTAATGGGGATTTTTTGGATTGCTGAAACCTATATCGGTAACCTTCTTAAAAATCAAACCATCCACTTATAAGATATTGATAATTATAGCGTTAAATAATTAGTTTCCGTCTATAGAGGTCGATAACTACGCTATGCTGGTTTTGAAAACGGTCTGGAACCCTTACTCTTCAAAACTAGGCAAGCCTTGTTCCCGAACCTTTTAGCTCAGACAATTAACGGTATCTTCAAGTACTAATTTATGAGATTATTTTTCGGACTGGTTTGTATAGTATTGTTTGCAGGTTCCTGCTCAGTCCTGGACCCCCTTGGAAAGTCTGATGGGAATAAGTCCGGCGATTCCGGTTCATCGACCAAAGTTGAGTCCTATGACAAGATTATACCCAAGGATGCCGTTACAACAAGTGGGCTTTTTACGGTACATAAGGTGGGGAACAAATATTTTTTTGAGGTAGCCGACAGCATTTTGAACCGTGAAATCCTGGTAGTAAGCAGATTTATTAAAACCCCTTCGGGAGCTGGAAATTATGGAGGTGAGGAAATAGGGGAAAAGACGATCACCTTGGAAAAGGGACCGGCAAATAATATTTTTCTTCGGGTTTCTACGCTTGTTAGCGAAGCGGACGAAAACGATGCGATTTCCATGTCGGTCAATAATTCCAACATCACACCAATTTTGCAAGCCTTTGACATTAAGGCCAGCAATGGGAAACATCATTCTTCCATTATTGAGGTAACGGATTTTATCAATAGTGAAAATCCTTTGTTGGCCTTGAGCGATACGCAAAAGAGTTCGTATCAGCTTTCGGGCTTGGAAAAGGACAAGTCCTATATCGAGGAAATTAAATCCTTTCCCATCAACACAGAAATCAGAACCGTAAAAACCTACAGGTCAAAATCTACTTCGGGAAACAGTTCTAATGGGCTTCCTGCTGCAGTTTTGGCAGGAATGGTAACCTTGGAAATCAATAACTCTTTTATCTTGCTTCCCAAAACCCCGATGGAAAAGCGATATTTTGACCCAAGAGTGGGTTATTTTGCAAGTTCCTATTTTAAATATGGCGATGACCAGCAACAAGTAGACCGCAATGTATTTATCCATCGGTGGAAGTTGGAACCCAAACCAGAAGATTTGGAAAAATGGGAAAGGGGAGAATTGGTAGAACCCAAAAAGCCCATTGTATTTTATATTGGGCCGGGCACCCCTAAAAAATGGAGACCTTATTTGATTCAGGGGATAGAGGATTGGCAAAAAGCATTTGAACAGGCAGGGTTTAAAAATGCCATCGTTGGAAAGGAATGGCCGGAAGACAATGATTCCATGAGTTTGGAAGATGCCCGGTTTTCCGTTTTGCGGTACTTCGCCTCTCCGACCAAGAATGCTTATGGCCCAAATATTATTGATCCAAGAAGCGGGGAAATTTTGGAAAGTCACATTGGATGGTATCACAATTTAATGAACCTACTGCACAACTGGTACATGACCCAAGCCGGGGCCGTGGACCCAAGGGCCAGAAAAGTGGAATTTGATACCGATCTTATGGGTGAGCTTATTCGCTATGCCTGTGCCCATGAAGTTGGTCATTCCTTGGGATTACGGCATAATATGGGAGCGAGCTATTCTACCCCGGTTGAAAAACTGAGGGATAGGGCTTGGCTCGATAAGTATGGAATCTCAAGTTCTATTATGGACTATTCCCGTTTTAATTATGTAGCCCAACCAGAGGATAGTATCCCTCCTAAGGATTTAAGGCCTCGTATAGGGGACTATGACAAATGGGCCATTCAATGGGGCTATTCCAAATTGCCAAGGGAATTGTCGCAGGATGAAGAGAAGGAAGTGCTCAACAAATGGGTTGTGGATAGCATAGCTGCCAATCCCAGACTATGGTTTGGTGGGGAAGGTAGGGATTTTGATCCCAGGACCCAATCTGAAGATTTGGGGGACAATGCCATGAAGGCAGGTACCTATGGTATCGTAAACCTTCAACGGATAGTTCCTCATCTTATAGAGTGGACCAAGGACAAGGGAAGTGATGACTATTCTAATTTGGATCAGGTGTATAAAGATTTGGTGAAGCAATATGATAATTATCTTTTTCATGTGGCCCAAAATATCGGTGGTATTTATGTAACACCCAAGACTATGGGGGAGGAAGGGGATATCTATAGTCCCGTCCCAAAGGCCACCCAGAAAGCGGCATTGGCTTTTCTGGACACCTATATATTCCATGAGCAGGAATGGTTGCAAACCAACCGGATCTTGAACGCCATACAATCCCCGCGATCCAAGGAATCTGTAACACGTACCATGGAGAATGTAATGATGAACTTATTAGGGGGGAGCCGGATGAGCCGGATGACCTTTATTGCCGAACGTTATACGGATGTGGATACCTACAAGCCCGAGGAGTACCTGGAGGATCTCAACCATTTGATATGGGGAGACCTTAACGTGTTTTACAAGGCTGATGCCTATAGGAGAAAGCTGCAGAAGGCCTATGTCGCAAATGTAATCGCCCTTTACAAGCCTAACATGGCCGATGGGGCGGTGAATGGAATATTGGCAAAACTGTCGGAGGATTACACTTCCAATACCGATGTTCGTTCCTTGGCCTTGAACGAACTGATAACCCTACAAACCAAAATAACAGAGACCATCCCCGTAGTAACCGATAGGTTGACCAAAGCCCATCTGCAATACTTGTCAAGGGAAATAGAGGAAGTTGTCGGAGAGCCTAAGGACATGGATGCTCCATACAGACCCTTTAACCCAGATCTTTCAATTAAATCTGGTCCGAATGCCCCCGCTAACTCCCCTTAAAGGGAAGAAAGGAATCCCCGTCCCGACCTTCTCCAGGTAGGGACGGGGTTTCTTATAAGTACATTTTATTATTTATCCTGTCTATTTAGGAATTCCCTCTTAAAGAAGCTAGGGAGCTGGATTCCATCCTCCACCCAAGGCCCTATACAGATCTACGACCGACTGGAGTTGTTGTAGTTTGTTTTCAATCACATTAAGTTCTGCGTTCAGGGCATTTTGTCTAGCCGCCAAGAGATCTAGATACGTACCAAAGCCGTTGTCCAGAAGCTCTTCGGAGTTGTCCTCCGCCCTGCGCAACGCTTCTACTTCCTTGATCTGATATTCATATTTTTCCGTTTCGGATTCGTGTTCGAATAAGGCATTGGAGACTTCCTGGCCTGCCAAGAGCAAAGTCTTCTCAAAATTCAATAAGGCCTGTTCCTTTTGCGCCTGGGCAACTTCAAATTTGGTTTTTATCTGCCGTTTGTTGAAAATGGGTTGGGTCAATCCACCGATCAAGTTGGCAAACAATGACCCAGTGTCGAAGAGATCACTGGCATTTAAGCTTTGGTACCCTCCAGTGGCGGAAATTGTCAAGGAAGGATAGAATTCGGTTTTGGCCACATTGGTAAGTTCAAAAGCGTTGACCAAATTGTATTCCGCCGCCATAACATCTGGTCGGTTGCGCAACAGTTGGGAAGGTAGCCCTACACTTAGGTCTGCATTTAGCGACTGTTGGTCGAGCTCCCCACGGTCCAACCGTTGTACAGGTCGCCCAAGTAGTATGGCAAAGGTATTTTCAGTTCTGAAAATATTTTTTTTAATATCGACAAGTAAGGCTTGCGCATTGTAGAGCTGCGCCGCAGCCCCATCTACGGCAACTTGGTTTACGTTGCCGGCTTCCTTTAGGACCTTCATGGTTTCTAGTGTTGTCTTTCGATTCTCTATGGTCTCTACCGTAATTTTTTGTTGCTCGTCCAAAGCCAGCAGTTGGTAATAGGTTCCCGCAATCTGCGAGATCAATTGGGTTTTTACTGCTTGTTGGGCCGCCCTACTTTGCAGGTATGAAGCATTGGAAGCCCTTTTGGTACTGCGTATCTTTCCCCAAATATCGGCCTCCCAGGAGAGGCTCCCAGAAACCTCAAATTGTTCCACGGAACCATTGAAAACCTGGCCAAACTGACTGTTTTTTGCCAATTCCTGATGGGTCACGGTCGCTTTTGCGTTCAGGGTGGGCAAATACCCTGCCTTGCCCTGTTTCATGTAGGCTTCCGCGGCAGCAACTTGTTGTATGGCGATTCTAATATCCAAATTGTTCTCGATCCCCTCCTTTATATATTCTGATAGATAGGTATCTGTAAACAATTGGTTCCAGGGCATGTTTGCAATGTTAACCGTATCCATGGGCACCTTGTCCAAACGATAAAGATTATCGGTCTCCTGAAATTCGGGACGCTCGTAATCCTTGACCACCAGACATGATTGCATCAAAAGGACAGCCAGTGCTAAAACCAGGAACTTAAAGGTAGATTTAGTCTTCATTTTTACTCTTGGTTAAGGGTTTCGTTCATGGGCTTAATTTTTTTGGCTGCTTCCGGGATGCCGGTAACTTTCTCCTGTAGCCATTGGAAAATAATGAACAGCACAGGGATGATAAAAACTCCCAAAACGGTTCCTACGAACATACCTCCGACCGCTCCGGTCCCAATGGCCCTATTCCCCGCTGCCCCAACACCTTTTGCCAGTACTAGTGGCATCAAGCCAAAGATAAAGGCAAAGGAGGTCATTAAAATTGGCCTTAAACGGACCTTGGCGCCCTGAATGGCAGCTTTGGACAACGGAAGGCCGTGATGCCGTCGTTGTATGGCAAACTCAACAATAAGAATCGCATTTTTGGCCAAGAGTCCAATAAGCATGATCAGGGCAATTTGAAAGTAGATATTGTTTTCGAGTCCGGCGAACTTAGTGAACAGATAGGCACCAGATACCCCGATAGGCAGGGACAGCAATACAGAAAAGGGCAAAAGATAGCTCTCGTACTGTGCCGCCAGAAAGAAATAAACAAAGAGAATGCTCAACATGAAAATAATCCCAGCCTGTCCGGATGAGGCTATTTCCTCTCTGGTAATCCCGGAAAATGCAACCTCGTAGTTATTGGGCAAATCGGTCTGGGCCACTTCCTGAACCGCCTTAATGGCATCTCCCGAACTGAATCCCGGGGCGGCGGTCCCATTGACGGTAACCGCGTTGAACAGGTTAAATCGGTTGATGGTCTGTGGTCCATAGACACGTTTTAGGGAAACAAAGGAAGATACAGGGGCCATTTCACCTTTATTGTTTTTAACGAACATGCTGTTTAGGCTGGCGATATCCTTTCTACTATCTGGTTGTGCTTGAACGAATACGCGAAATTGTTTGCCAAACCGGCTGAAATCTGCCGCATAAAATCCACCGATATACCCTTGAAGGGTAGATAGGATATTCCTGACGCTTACCCCTGCTTCCATGGCCTTTGGAATGTCGATATCCATTTGCAGCTGGGGGAAATCGGTGCTAAACGAGTTGGAGGCAAACCCTATTTCCGGGCGTTGGGCCAAGGCGCCTACAAACTCGTTGGCCACATTGTCCAAATTCTTCAGGCTGCCCGAAGCACGGTCCAACAAGTTCATCTCAAAACCTTCAACAGCTCCAAATCCGGGAATACTGGGAGGGGTGAAGAAGACAATTTTTGCATCTGAAATAGTAGCCGCTTTTGCGAACAATTGACCCACAATGGCATCGACAGAAGTGTCATCGGTCTCCCTTTTGTCCCAATCTTCCAAGATAATAAAGCCCATGCCATAAGAGCTCCCCGCTCCTGAAAAGAAGTTCCTGCCGCTGATAATGGAGGCAGTTCGGACACCTTTAATGCTTCCGATTTCCTCGTATAACTTTTGGGTTATCGCATAGGTCCTATCCAAGGATGCACCGCGAGGGAGTTCCATGTTCATAAAGACAATTGCGCGGTCCTCAGTAGGTACGAATCCACTTGGGGTTGTTTTATTGGCCCATAGGATACCCACAACGGCCAATGCGATAAGGATGAAGGTAATCCACTTGTGCTTTATCAAAAAGCCCAAGGATTTGACGTATTTATGGGTAGTAGCCTCGAATGCTGCGTTAAAAGCGATAAAAAATCGGGACAATAAACCCTTTTTTTCTTTTTTGCTGTCCTTATGGGGTTTCAAGAACACCGCACAGAGGGCGGGACTTAAAGTCAATGCGTTTACCGCCGAAATAAGTATGGCGATGATGAGGGTAATTCCAAACTGTTTGTAAAACACCCCCGAAGGTCCTTGGATAAAGGTGATCGGGATAAATACGGCCGCCATGACCAAGGTAATGGAAACGATCGCCCCGCTTATTTCGCTCATGGCCGAGATACTCGCCTTTTTGGCTGAATCATACCCTTCCTCCAATTTGGCGTGTACCGCCTCGACCACAACTATGGCATCGTCCACTACAATACCAATGGCAAGGATAAGCGCAAAAAGCGTCAACAGGTTGATGGAATATCCAAATAGGCCCAAAAAGAAAAACGTACCAATAATTGCCACCGGAACCGCAATGGCCGGAATAAGAGTGGATTTAAAGTCCTGTAGGAATATAAAAACGACCAAAAACACTAAAAGGAACGCCTCGATCAAGGTGTGCTTAACCTTTTCCATGGAGGCGGTCAAGAATTTATTGGTATCGTAATTTATAAGATAATGGACCCCTTCCGGGAAGTTTTTCTCAAGTTTATCAAATTCCTTATATAGTTTTTCTATAATTTCTTGGGCATTAGACCCCGGGGTCTGGAATACCCCGAAATTAATACTTGGATACCCTCTGGATCGCGATATGGAACTATAGGAAAATGCGTCCAGCTCTACCTTGGCCACATCCTTCAGTCTTAAGAATTGTCCCTCGCCCAACGCTTTAATGATAATATTCTGATACTCCTCTGCCGTTTTGTATCGTCCTTTGTACTTGAGAACATATTCAAAGGATTCCCCGAAATTTTGTCCGAGAGATCCCGCTGCGGCTTCCAAACTCTGTTCGCCGATGGCGGCGATAACATCGTTGGTCGTGATACCGTAAGCTGCCAATTTTTGGGGATCGATCCATACCCGCATGGCGTAGTCTTTGCCTCCAAATGCGCCAACGTCCCCAATACCATTGATCCGTTGTAGTTCCGGTTTAACGTTGATATTGAAATAGTTTTGGATAAAGGTATCGTCATAATCGGGGTTATCGGAATAAAGGGCCGCATACATTAAGGCGGAATTGTTCCTTTTTTGGGTTAGGACCCCAGATCGGATAACTTCTGACGGCAGAAGGGCGTTGGCCCTGGCTACCCGGTTTTGCACGTTAACGGCGGCTATGTCGGGATCTATACCTTGTTCAAAATACACGGTAATACTGGCACTTCCACTGTTGCTGGCTGTAGAGGTCACATAGGTCATCCCCTCCACTCCATTGATCTGTTCCTCTATGGGGACAATAACGCTTTCCAAGATGGTCTCGGCATTGGCCCCCGGGTAACTGGCTGAAACCTGTACGGTCGGAGGTGCAATATCGGGATATTGGGTCACGGGAAGCGTGGTGTATCCCAAAATTCCCAACAAGGTAATTATTATGGATACTACCGTTGATAAGACCGGCCTTTCAATGAATACTTTAAGCATGGTCCTCTATTTAAAAACTTGTGAAAATGAATTTACTATACTGTCCAGCGGTTTGGGCTGTGGTATGATTTTAGTGCCAGGTCGCACCTTATCCACCCCTTCCGCCAAGATTTGGTCGCCCTCCTTCAATCCTTTTACAACGCTTAGCCCATTAACCTCGGTGGCTACGGTAACCGCTCTGGTGACAAGGGTGTCCCCTTGAACAAGGTAAACCATCTTCTTGTTCTGTTGCTCAAAAGTGGATAGGGAAGGAACCACCAAAACGTCGTCCATTTTTTTGGGCAGTAGGATGGTAGCACTGCTCCCATTTCTCAAAAGCCTCAATGGGTTGGGAAATGTCGCCCTAAACTGTACCGTTCCTGTGCTGGGGTCCAATGAACCTGAAATGGTCTTTATTTTTCCGTTCTGCTCATACGGGGAACCATCGGCCAGAATGAGATGTACATCGGGTAGGTTTTTAACTTTTTCGTCCAAAGTATTCCCTTTGGTATCCCTTATAAATTCTATAAGGTCCTTTTCGTTAACGGAGAAGAATGCGTACACTTCATCTATACTGGAAATCGTGGTCAAAGGGGTTGCGTCTTGTGGGCTTACCAGGTTTCCCTTGCGAAAGTTTATGGACCCCACCACACCGTCCACGGGGCTTTTTATATTGGCGTAGTCTATGTTGGCAACTATACTTTGGTAGCTGCTTTTGGCTTGCTGCAGATTGGCCTTAGCGGTTTCCAACTGTACATTGCTAATGATATTCTTATCTACCAATGGCTTTAATTTATCAACTTCTACTTGAGCCACATTGACTCGGGCCTTTGCAGCATCCGCATCCTGGGAAAGACTGGTAGTCTCCAATTGGAACAGCAATTGACCTTTATGTACCACTTGGCCTTCATCTACAAGTACTTCTTGTATATAGCCCGGAGCCTTGGCACGGACTTGGATATTTATTACTCCCTGGATGCTTGTCGGATAACTTGCAAGGTCGGTAACGCTTCTCTTCGTTACTTGTACCGTGGGGTAAGGCATAGCCGATACGGGCCTCTGGGTGGCTTTGGGATTACCGCAACTTAGCAATAGGGAAACCATTAGTCCGATGCAGATCTTGGTTGTGGAAAATATACTTTTTATCATGGTGTTTTGTAGTTAATGGATTTTTCCAAAGTGGTTTTCAACTGGGTTAGATTTTTTATCATATCATCGATGAGCGAGGCGTAATTTTTGGAATATTGTAGCCCGGAAGAGTTGTATTGCGATAGGCCTTTGTTTTGTTTATATTTTTTCTTGAACGTGTATATTTTTAGATGTAGGCTCTTCTCCTTTTCCCATATCTCGATTTTTTTATCAAGTCGCAACAAAAGGTTGTCGGGCGCTATTTTAAAGTATCGTTTTCTATCTCCTGGTTTGGTGCAATAAGTAATCCTACCAGACGACTGGAGCAGTTGTAAATTGGTGGAAATTGAACTTTTGCTGGCCTCTAGCCGCTCAACGAAACCATCAAAGGTAACCCCTTCATTATCCGACAAAACCAATAGGGAAAATATACGGGCAGACAGGGGGGACAACCCATCATGGGTTTCAAAATATACCCCCAGTTCCTCCGTAAGCAAATTTCTCTCGATCTCTATATTATCCAACTTAAGCTCCCTTAAAATAATGAAAGGGCAAAGATACGTTTGGTTCGGAATTAACCGAACTTCAGTTTGGTTAATTATTTGTTAAAGGATGAATTCTATTTTATTGGGGTAGAAATCCTCGCCTAAGAAAGGTTTTTACAATTGGTAGGATTAAGCGACCACAGTTTCAATGGGTAATGTCGAATACCATTTAAAGGTAAGCACTCCTAAATTGTTCCAAAAAGCGGACATCGTTTTCGCTTAATAAACGGATATCGGAAATTTGATGGAGCAACAGGGCTATGCGATCTATGCCCATCCCGAAGGCAAAACCCGAATATTCGTTTGGGTCTATGCCACAATTGATAAGGACCTGTGGGTCTACCATACCACAGCCCATGATTTCCAACCAACCCGTACCCTTGGTCATGCGATAATCGGTTTCGGTTTCCAATCCCCAATAAACGTCCACTTCGGCACTGGGTTCCGTAAAAGGGAAATACGAAGGCCTTAGACGTATTTTTGACTTGCCAAAAAGTTCGGAGGTGAAAAATTGCAACGTCTGCTTCAAATCGGCAAAGGAGACTTCCTTATCTATATAGAGCCCTTCTACCTGATGGAAAAAGCAGTGGGAACGTGCCGAGATGGCCTCGTTTCTATAGACCCTACCCGGCGAAATGGTCCTGATCGGCGGTTTGTGGTTTTCCATATAGCGAACCTGAACCGAAGAGGTATGCGTTCTTAAAAGTAAATCCGGATCGGTCTGTATAAAAAAAGTATCCTGCATATCCCGGGCCGGGTGGTACTCGGGTAGGTTCAAGGCAGTAAAATTGTGCCAATCGTCCTCAATTTCCGGGCCTTCGGATACGTTAAAGCCGATTCTAGAAAAAATTTCGGTTATTCGGTTCTTGACAATTGAAATAGGATGTCTTGCGCCAAGCTCCAAAGGCTCGCCAGGGCGGGTGAAATCCCCATAAATATGCTTTTCAACCAAAGACCCGGAAACTGCCTCCTTTAAGGAAGCTATCTTCTCGGTCGCTAGTTGTTTAAGCTCGTTGATTACTTGGCCGAACTCCTTTTTTTCGCCATTGGGAACATTCTTAAACTCGCCAAAAAATTGGTTCAATAAGCCCTTTTTCCCTAAATATTTGATACGGAATGCCTCAATGGCCTCTAAGTTATCGGTCGAAAATTGCTCTACCTCGGCAATGTGTTCCTTAATTTTATCTATCATACTAGTTTGGCCAGATTTGCTTTTTTAAAACAGAATGGACAAATTTAAAGCTTTTGCCTTCATTTCGGATAAACTTCCCAGAATTTTGAGAAGTTTATCTGAAATGGGTATAGAATTCCTAAACATTCACTTTTACATCAACATTGCCTTTTAACCAAGTGGTACATGATTTAAAATCATGAAAAATATGATTCTCCGGTATCAATCCTGGAATTATATCAATTCGCTCCATCATTAGTCGGGGCTGGGATAGGACTTCTACGAGAAGTACGTTTTTATTGGCCTTGATAAGATCTATTAGTACTTCTTCCAGCGCATATAGGCCAGATTGGTCTACATACTGCATCCGGTCCATTCTTATTACCACCGAGGATGCGGTAGGGGGGATTTGTTTGGCCAACTGCTGAAAATCACTGGTAGACCCAAAGAAGAGCGGGCCTTTAATGTGTTTTATAAAAACCTCTTCCTTCAGGTTTTGGGGAAAATCCTTCTCATCGGCCCACGCTTTTTCCTGTAATAGGGGTTTTACATCGGATCGTTGGGCCATTAGATCACCCATTTTTTTCATGAACATCAGCGACGCCAGTACCAAGCCAACGCCTACGGCATTCACAAGATCCCAGAATACGGACAAAATTAATACCAGGAACATGATAATGATTTCGCTTTTGGGCATGTTTGGAATTGCTTTGAGGCCTTTGTAGTCCATTACCCCAATTCCGACAGTTATCAATATTCCGGCCAAAACTGCCTGTGGAATTTGCGAAGCAACGGGACCTAAAGCCAAGAGAATGATCAACAGCAAGATGGCGGCGACCATACCGGAAAGTCGGGTTTTGCCCCCGGAACTGATGTTTACCACCGTACGGATCGTTGCCCCGGCCCCAGGGATGCCACCAAAAATAGCACCAATACTGTTGCCGATGCCTTGTCCGATGAGTTCTTTGTTCGGATTGTGTTTGGTCTTGGTCATATTGTCCGCTACTACGGAAGTTAATAGCGAATCAATTGCACCGAGCATAGCTAGGGAAAGGGCCATGGTGATATATGGTGTAACCATTCCCAGATTAAAATCGGTAAAAATCTCTAAATGGGGCATGGGGAACCCTCCAGGAATTTCAGAAATGGGCAGATAACCAAGTTTTAGAAAATAGGCGGACCCAGAGACCACAAGCAAGGCTACCAGGGTGCTGGGGATGGCTGTAGTAATCCTTTTAAAGCCATAAATAATGGCGATTGTAGCCAATGCGAGTGCTAGTTCGATCCATTTGATGTTGGTTAGCGCCCTAGGAAGTATCTTAAGTGTCCCATATACGGATTTTGCCGAATTGGCGGCCAAAGATTTGGCTTCTTTGGAAATGTCCTCCGGTGAAATTTGTGCTGCCCTATTTTGGGTCTCCTTAAAATCTTCTAATACCAGATAGCCTTCACCCGCCTCGTCCTTTAAAATTTTGTCCAGTAACACCGCTTCTGCTTTTGGATAAAATTTGTTGACATAATCCTGATCATCGCTGGCGTTGTAGCCAAAAGTCGGCAATAGCTGGGTGATAATAATGATAACCCCGATAGCTGTCATAAAGCCCGAAACCACAGGATAGGGTATGTACTTTATGTATTTGCCCACCCCGGAGATACCTAGAATTATTTGAAAAAGGCCTCCCATTAAAAACACGGACAAAATAGCCGGAATGGCCTGGGCCACATCGCCATCGTTCGCCGCAATAATACTTGCCACGATGACCAAACTTACAGCGGTCATGGGTGCTGTTGGGCCACTGATCTGAGTTGGTGTTCCGCCAAAGAGCGCCGCGAAAAAACCTATAAAAATTGCTCCGTAAAGACCGGCATCGGGACCCAGTCCCGAAGACACCCCGAAAGCTAAGGCCAGGGGCATGGCAACGATTCCTGCGGTAATGCCACCGAACAGGTCCCCCTTGAGATTGGAAAAAATATTTTTCATATAATTGGATATATATAATAATGAGATTGCTTAGGACATGGCTTTGCATATCCCAAGTTATAGAAGTGTTTAGAACAATTAGGGGGTTTTAATCCAAGCGGTAGATTTCCATGATATTATTTAAAATCCCCACAAAATCTATATTTAGGTCGATCAATTTACCGGTACGCATATCAAAGACCCACCCGTGCACTTTAAGATTATGATCTCTGTATGCTTTTTGTACGGCGGCCGTTTTAATAAGGTTGATGCACTGTTCCTGTACATTTAGCTCTACCAATCGATCGTATTTTTTGTCCTCGTCCTCAATAGTCCTCAATTCCTTGCTGTGTATTCTAAAAACATCCCTGATATTCCTAAGCCATGGATTGAGAATGCCAAGATCGGCAGATTGCATGGCCGCTTTAACACCTCCGCACCCATAATGTCCGCAGACGACAATGTGGTTCACGTTTAATTGATTGACCGCATAGTTGACGACCGACATGACGTTGAGGTCTATACTGATGACCATATTGGCAATGTTTCGGTGTACAAAAACTTCGCCCGGTCCGAGACCCATGAGATCTTCGGCCGTTACACGGCTGTCCGAACAACCAATATAGAGGAGTTCGGGTTTTTGCCCAACACTGAGTTCCTCAAAAAAGTCAGGATTTAACGCTAGTTTTTCCTTGATCCAATTCTCGTTATTTTTAAAAACGTTTTCTAGTTTCATAATGATAAGTTATATGTTTTATTAAGAGATATGTTTTGCGATTCTCAAGCCATTCGGAATTCGATGAATTAGAATCCGAAATATACAGGTAATCGTCATTAAGGGGCATATTTGGAAACATGACCTTAAAATATTGCAAAAATACGGTTTGGGCCCGTTCACTTTTTTGACTTTAGGTCAAAGAGAACGAAATATCATCCCATCACTGGGGAAAATAGGTAGAAATCAATTCAGATATCGAGGCGGGGGCACTAAAATTTCCAAGGCACGATCCATTGGCCAGACCATAGATAATTCACAAGGATTTTTCTTGTTTTGATAAGCCAAAAGACCTTGATTGCGGAAATATTCAAAAGCAATTTCTTTCTTCCCTACCTCTTTCTTCCCTTGCTTTTGGTGCTCCTCCTCATTGAGAGTGCTAATGACCACTGATTTTTGGTTCCTATCGACCAGAGTAATTACGGTAGGTGCAACAATGGCAAAAATCCAAAGAGAAAGAAGAGTAAAAAGGATAAAATGCCTGTGCATAAGAACCAATGGTTTGGCCACAAAGATAAATTTCTGAACGAAATTGAATGTTAAAATAGTCTAAAAATCTTTGATCAATTTGATATCGGTAGAAGGTATCCATCCCGTTTTGCCATCTGTCAACGAGATTTTGTTCCAATCACCCAGCTTTTCCAAAACCTGAACCTTTGTGCCTTCATGGAGCTTGAATGCCTCTTGACTTCGGTTATTTGGCTCGGAATTGACCGTTACTTCTTTAGGAAATACAATGGCAGGGTGATCGGTTTTATAATCCTTATAACGCAGATAGGCAATGGCAACCGATATTATTGAAACAAACAGGAAAAACATGCTCGAGATGAAGGCTATCCGTTTGGTACCTGAAAATTGAAAATAATGGAATGCAATGTAGGCAATAACAAACAGAAAGATAAAGATGACCGCAATATATGCCCACTGATCAAAGGTAAAATTGCCGGTCAAATTCTTATAAATCTTCGCCACCGCAGTCTCCGGCATAGTATCAATGGCATCCAGGGTCATATTTTGGGCATGTTCCAGATTATTTTTAATATCCGAATCGTTTGGATTCAACAGAAGCGCTTTTTCGTAATTGTATATACTGGGAGCTATCTTATTTAATTTATAGTAGCAATTACCAAGATTATAGTATAGGGCAGCCGAGTGTTCCCCATTTTTCAATATTTTTTGATAATCCGCTATCGCTTGGTCATACTTGCCCTCATTATAGGCTTTGGTAGCATCATTAAAAAGGGCATCGTTCTGGGCATGGCCAAAAAAACAAAGGAATAAGATCAGTATGTTCAGTAATCTTTTCACGTTTCTGCTTTGCTTAGATAGTTGTTAATAGTTAATCTTTACCACCTTTAAATCTTGAACCTTCAACCTGTCCACCGATCAAAGTTGTTTGTCCAAATGGGATATCACTTCACTGGCTTTGTCGTAATCCTGTTGCATCTGAACCACGGAAAATGGACTATACCTCGCCATTTCACAATTTTTCAATAACTCCATAAATCCTTGGGTTGTAGACTCATCCACTTTTTTTTCTGCGAGCAATGCTGCAATTTTGTCTTTGCTAAACTCCGAGGTCTCAATTTTGAGCTTGGCCTTGAGATAATTGTGAAGGGCTTTTTCCAACGCAATATAAAAGGCTACTTTGTCGCCCAATGTTTTTTTCGCAGCTGAAAGGTATTTTCTTGCCAGCTTGTTTGCCTTTTTCACTTTGTTCCCCACGATATCGCTGGCAATGGCCTCGCGCTTTTTCCCAAAGATAATGGCCAAGGGGATGAGTAGGAGCGGTAAAAGAAGCCATAGATAAAACCGGGTGGACCCAAAGAAATAATCCGTTCCCACGGGGGTTAGATTGGATTTTAATTTAATAAAGTGGAATTGGTTGTCGCTGGCCCTTACTACTTGCCTATGGCTCGATGCGGCGGCAGTGGCGTTATCGGAACCGCCACTTAAGGGCCCCTGTAAAACGTTTACCAGGATTTCCTCGGAGGTCAGGGTAACATATTTTTCAGTTTTTGGGTCAAAATAGGAGAAAGTAACACTCGGAATGGGATATTTTCCCCGGTATGACGGCACTATAGTGTAACTATCGCTTACGGAACCTTCGTTACCGGTAATGGTACTTCTTACATTTTCATCGTGTTCTGGATCGTAAACTTCCAAGGCACTTGGAATAGCCAGTTTAGGGAGTTCAAAGAGTTTTAAGTTACCCTTTCCACTGACTTCCACTTTGGCCTGAAGGGATTCGGAAGCGTTCAAATGGGTCTTGCTCGCAGTGACCGAGAAATCGAATTTTCCCACGGCTCCGGTAAAATTGGCCGGTTTTCCTTCCGTAGGCAATGGTTTTACATCTAGGGTACGGTTCCCTGCCGATACCGTTTTATTGGTCTGGTTCATAATTCGACCCCCGAAGAAATCCCTTCTATTTGTGGGTACGTCTACGGTTACCTCCAAGGAAAGGGGCTCTATTTCCAGTTTCCCGGTTTTCTGGGGATATAGTACCACCCTTTTTAAGACTACGGAACGATATGGTTGCCCGTTATACGTGCTATTATTCTGTACATCGTATTTGGTGACCGGCATATCCTGGCTCCAGAAATTATTGTATTTAGGATTGTCCAAGGCCCTAAAGTTGGATAAGCTGATACTATTTGAAAAATATAACTTGTACACCACGCTGACCGCCTCGTTGAGATATGGATTGGCTTTGGAAACTTCGGCTACCAAATGCAAACTTTCGTCTGCCACATCTTCTGCGGTCATCTGGTCGCTTGGCTTGTCCACGGCTGCGGTGACCTCTACTTCTTTGGGCATCGATTTATAGGTATGTCCATCAATTGCGATCGTAGCTTGTTTAATCGTAAATTTTCCCCGGGCCGTTGGCTGTAACATATAGGTATAGGTCTTGGAAAAACTACGTACCCCATTGATCCAAGAAGAGCTGATAGACTGGGATGGCCCCATGATGACTCTGAACCCCGAAAAATCCGGAGGGTTAAAATTATCCCCGTCCTTGTTCATGGTAAAATCTACCCGTAGCCTTTCATTGATTCCCAACTTATCCTTGCTAAGAGTCATTTCAAAGGTAACACCACCTTTATCCTGGCCCCTTAAGGCGAGGGCAAGAAATAAAAGTGGAAGTAGTGCTATGTACTTTTTAAGTGCCATGAATATTACCAATCTTTTTCATTCTTTATTTTGGAACCCTTTACTTTTTGGGCGTCCATTTTTTCCTGTACTTTTTTCTCCTCGTTCTGAGTAGCTTCCAAGAGGTTTCTTATTTGCTGGGGGGAGAGCTGATTGGGCCTTGGTTGCTGTTGCTGCTGTTGATCTTGGGGCTTGTCCCCTTCTTTGGGCTGCTGTTGTTGATCTTGTTGGTCTTCGCCCTCCTCTTTTTTATTGTCCTCTTTCTTTTCGTCCCCTTTATCGCCCTTATCTTTGTTGTCCTTATTTTGGTCCTTGTTCTCTTCCTTGTTGTCCCCTTCGTTCTTGTCCTTATCTTTGTTGTCCTGGTCTTTTTTATCCTTGTTGTCCTTGTTGTCTTTGTTCTGGTCGTTCTTTTTGTTCTCGTCCTGTTGTTTTTTTAGCAGTTCTTGGGCAAGCGCCAGATTGTACCGGGTTTCATCATCTTCCGGATCGTTTCTCAAGGCTTGCTTGTACGATTCTACTGCTTTTTCATATTCTTTGCGTTCCATAAAAACGTTCCCCATGTTATGATATGCATTGTGCTTGTCATTTTTGTCCGATGCGAGCTCCCCTGCTTGCTTATATCGGGAAAATGCTTCACTATAGGATTTGTTTTTATAGTAGGCGTTGCCCAGATTATAGGGAGCGGCCACATTTTTGTCACTCTTGGCAATAGCTCTCCTGTAATCGGCCTCGGCATCCACAAAGTTATTTTCCGAGAGCTCCTTGTTGGCCTCCCATGTAAGGTCCTTGGAAGCTCTTAGTGCTTTTGCAGCTGCCTTGTCCTCTTTCTTGTCCTTTTTTTCGCTTTGGGCATAGGAAACAAGACAGACAAAAAATAGGATGTATACTATTTTAGCTTTCATTATTTAATTATATATGAGCAAGTTTGATCAAGGTTCAGGCTCAAGTATCAAATTCAAAAATTCTGGTCTACTTGACTAATCTTTATTCTTTTCTCTCTATTCCAATTCCTTCTCGTTAAACAGGTTCAATTTTTTGAGCCACTTGGTCTTTCGATCCAACAGGAATATATCCAAAAATAGGAACAAAAGTCCAGCGGCCAAAAACCACTGAAACTGATCCTTGTATTCGGTAAATTGTTTGGCCTCAAATTCCGTTTTATCGATCATATTCAATTGATCCTTGATAAAATCAACGGCTTTGGCTGTATTGTCCCCATTGATATATTGCCCATTTCCGCTATCGGCAATATCTTCCAGGAGTTCTTCGTTCATTTTGGTAATGACCACCTCCCCATTGGCATCTTTTTTAAGACTTTCTACGATCCCGTTTCTTTTAATGGGAATGGGCGCACCTTTTGTGGTTCCTACCCCTATAGTATATATGCGGATACCGGCTTCCTTGGCCTTGTCCACGGCATCCTGGGTGGTGCTACCGGAATGGTCCTCCCCATCTGAAATTATAAAGAGTACCCTGTTGGTCTGGTCGGCATCATCGTAATAGGTGGTGGCCAAATCAATAGCTTGGTCAATGGCGGTACCTTGTGACGAAAGCATATCTGTATTCATGCTTTGCAGGAACATTTTCGCCGCCCCAAAATCTGTTGTAATCGGCAATTGGGGGTAGGCCTGGCCGGCATATGCTATGATTCCGATACGGTCACTTCCCAGTTGGTTAATAATTTCTGAAACCAATCGCTTTGCCTTTTCCAACCGGTTTGGGGCGATATCCTCGGCAAGCATACTCTTGGAAACATCAATGGCAAATACAATATCTACACCTTCCCGCTTAACCGTTTCCAGCTTGGTCCCAATTTTAGGATTTACCAGTCCAAGTGTCAGAAATGCCAGACCGAACAGTAAAAAAACAAGCTTTAGGGTCGACTTAAAGTTAGACCGGTTGGGTGTCAACCGCTTTAACAAATTTAGGTCGGCAAACTTTTTCTGGGTTTTCCTTTTCCAGATTTGTAGGACCACAAAAAGAACGACCATCACCGGAATGATGAAGAGCAAATAAAAATATATTTTTTCGTCTAATTGTATCATGTTTTTTTCGTTTGGAGCTCATGGTTTGGAGTTGATCAACCCCAAACAACAAACCCTGAACATTTTTATATAAAACTACGGAATACGGTATTCCGCATTAACCATTCCAAAAGAAGCAAGGCTCCCGCCAGAAGCACCCATGACCGGAATTTTTCTTCGTACCTATAGTATTTGAATTCCTCGATATCGGTTTTTTCCAGTTTGTTGATCTCGTCATAAATAGCTTCCAATTTGTCGTTGTCGGTAGCCCTAAAATATTTTCCTCCCGTGATTTCCGCGATGTTTTTTAAGAGCCCTTCATCGATCTCCACGGGTCGCATTCCGTACCTAAAAGATCCATCGGCATTGTAGGCAATGGGCGAAAGGGCATTTCCATTGGAACCCAAGCCAATGGTATATGTTTTTATACCGTATTCGGTGGCCAATTCTGCTGCCGTCTGCGGTTCAATGAAGCCGGAATTGTTTACCCCATCGGTCAATAAAATAATGACCTTGCTCTTGGCCTTGCTGTCCTTAAGTCGGTTTACGGCAGTGGCCAGGCCCATTCCAATTGCGGTGCCGTCGTTCAACGTCCCATAGGTGATGGCTTTTAAAGCGTTTAGTACAATGGCCTTGTCGCTGGTTATCGGGGTCTGGGTATAGGCCTCGCCCGCGTATACTACCAACCCTATCCGATCGTTGGGGCGCTTCAGAATAAAATCCGAGGCCACTTCTTTTAATGCAGCCAACCGATTGGGCTTCAAATCCCGTGCCAACATACTGGAAGATACATCGATGGCCATGACAATATCGATTCCTTTGGTGGTTTTGGTCCTGGACGAGATATCCTCGGTCTGTGGCCGGGCCAAAGCCGTGATAATCGCTGCAAGGGCCAGGAGCCGAAATACAAATAATAATGGCTTCAATCTGGTTAGCAGACTGTCCGAAGAAAATCCTTTGATACTGGATATTCTTAAGGAAGCCGTTTCTTCCTTTCGCTTAAAGAAATACCATACGGCTGCCAATGGTAGCAATAGTAGCAACCAGAAAAACCCAGGATTGGCAAATTGGATATTCTCTAACATTTATACATCTGTTTTTACATCAACGGATACCAAAATCCGCTCAACAATTTGTTCTGCATAGGAATCCCCGTCCATCCAAGTCAGCAATATCAGCTGTTGAAAACCCTTGCCCCCAAAACTTAAAATGATGTACTTTCCTTTTACGAGATCTTCAGATCCGGGGAGTTTAAATTTGCCGTTACCATAGGTTTTGAGCCCTTTTACGCCGGACATAGTACTAAATTCCTCCTTTTTGGTCACAATATTCTTGGCACCTTTGTCTTCCAGATTTTTCAATAGTTGTTCGATGGTTTTGTCAAAATCGGGATCTGTAGGCTGGGTAAACTCCGTTGATGTTACCGCAATCGTGAAGGGCACTTTAGGTTCTTGGTACATAAAGGTCTGCATATCCTTGATCTGAGCCTTGGCCTGGGCAGGGATTTTCACATCTTGTCTGATCAATACCTTTGGGGTAGATACGGTTATGGGCGGATAACCATACGTACTGTTGATCCATTCCCCGTCCAATAATTTTTTGGTAGGGTGTCCGGTTATGGAATCCCATACCAGTGTTGGTCCATAATACGCGGTAATGGCACCCGCGGAAATTAGCAAAACCCCTATGACTACAGCACCGGTCACCAACCATTTTTTGCGCCGTTGTTTATGGGCCAGTTCAATCAGGTATTCTTCCTTCTGCTGTAATTCTTCCTCCGTAGGCTCCGGTAGCGCCTCTTTGGTCCTGGTTACGATTTGTTCTATGGATTTTCGATCCTGCTCGGCAACGGAGGTTTCCGGTCTGGACTTGGCGAATTTTACAAGATCCGCGGTTTCCAAGATCCGCTTAAACTGATGGATGGTTTCATTGTCCAATTTTAGCTCCCCAGAATCCTTGAGCAATTCTATTTTGCCTATCAACTGATCGGTCGTACTTTCCAGGGCCGAAATATGTACGTCCTCTTCCAGATAGGAACGTACAATTGCCGTTAGTTCGGAGTAGTACTCCTTGTATTCCGACTGGATAAGATATTTGGAATTTTCCAACCTTTTCAATTCCAGCATGGCCCGATCAAATGGAGGCAATAAGGCTTCTTTTTCCGCTTCTGTCAATGGCTTTTTGCGGAATACGAAACAGTAGAGCAGGCCTCCGACTACCAAAAGGCCCAAAAGCACCCACAGCAATGTTCTCCAAAGATCCATATGGCTTTTTTGAACCTCCATCAATCCTTTAATGTCGTACATTCTTTGGGCCAAGGTATCAACAGGTACCGTGGCGACATTGATCCTTACCGAATCCGTAAAATAAGGTTTGTCGTTTATTAGAATTTTCTGTCGGGGCAAGGTATAGGCGCCAGAATCAAACTGGGTAAGCGTGTAAATTTTTTCAAGGGTGACCTTATCCAGTTTTTTTAAAGTATCGGTTTTTAGGGCCTCCACGACCTCCATCGGGGAAAACGTCTGTCCTTCCGGGAAGACAACGTGTGCAGTAGAATCCGCATCGACAGAAACCTTAAAATGAATCTGTTCCCCAATTCTGATATTGGTAGTATCTATGTTTGACGAAACGGAGGGTTGGGATTGTGAAAATCCATTAAATCCGACCATACAAAAAGCCAATACAAAAACCGGCAGAAAATATGCGGCATTGCGAACATGGCATCGCAAGCATTGCGATGCTTCCTTCGTACTTCGTACTTCGTATTTCTTACTTCCCACTATCCCCTTCGCTTAAAATAGCCCAATAATTTTTTCACATAACTTTCATCGACCCTACAATTGAGCACCCCGCAGCCAGATTTTGTAAACACATCCTGAAAATAATCTACCCGGTCCCTATTGTATTTGCTATAGGCCAATCTCACCTTTTTGGATTGGGTATTAACCAGTCTCAACGTCCCGGTCTCTGCGTCTTCCATTTGTACCATACCAAGATTGGGGATGGTTTCCTCCCGTTCGTCATATACCCGTATTCCCGTAAGGTCGTGTTTCTTGCCCGTGATCCTAAGTGTTTGTTGATAGTCGTCGCAAATAAAATCTGAGAGCACAAATACGATTGCCTTCTTTTTCATTACGTTGGTCAGGAATTTTAAGGCCCCGGCAAGGTCGGTCTTCCGGCTTTCGGGCTTAAATTCCAACAACTCCCTTATGATACGCAGTACATGGCTCTTCCCTTTTTTAGGGGGAATATAAAGTTCGATCTGATCGGAGAACAGGATCAACCCTACCTTATCGTTATTTTGCATGGCGGAAAAGGCAAGGGTGGCGGAAATCTCTGTGAGAATCTCGTTCTTGAACTGATTAACGGTCCCAAAGAGTTCCGAGCCACTCACATCTACCATAAGCATCATGGTAAGTTCCCGTTCTTCCTCAAATACCTTTACAAAGGGCTCATTATACCGTGCGGTAACGTTCCAGTCAATGGAGCGTACGTCGTCCCCGAATTGATATTGGCGCACCTCGCTAAAGGTCATACCCCTCCCTTTAAAGGTAGAGTGGTATTCCCCACCAAAAATATGGTCGGAAAGACGGCGCGTCTTTATCTCGATCTTACGTACTTTCTTAAGTAGCTCCTTGGTATCCATTTGTTCAATGCACGGTATACAGCAAACGGTATTCAGTAAAAAGAGGCAGAAATCAAAATCTTAATTTTGAACTGCCTACTGCTCACTGAGTACTGCCCACTGGTTTAAGGTACTTCGATCTCGTTGACGATCTTGTTGATGATTTCTTCCGAAGTAACGTTTTCGGCTTCTGCCTCGTAGGTGATTCCGATACGATGGCGCAGTACGTCATGTATAACGGCCCGCACGTCTTCTGGTACTACATAGCCTCTCCTTTTTATAAAGGCATAGCATTTGGCCGCACTGGCCAGGTTGATGCTTCCCCGAGGCGATGCCCCAAAACTGATCAAGGGTTTTAGATTTTCCAGATTGTATTTTTCCGGATATCGCGTGGCAAAAATAATATCCAAAATATATTTTTCTATTTTTTCGTCCATATAGACCTCACGGACGGTCTTTTGGGCACTCAAAATCTGATTGACCGAAACTACCGGCTTAATATCGCTATAACTGCCTTGAAGGTTCTGACGGATGATCAATTGTTCCTCGTTTATCTTGGGATAATCGATTACCGTTTTTAACATAAATCGGTCTACCTGGGCCTCGGGCAATGGGTAGGTTCCTTCCTGTTCTATAGGGTTCTGGGTGGCCATGACCAAAAATGGCTTGTCCAGGATAAATGTCTCGTCCCCAATGGTAACCTGTTTTTCCTGCATTGCCTCCAGTAGTGCCGATTGTACTTTTGCCGGGGCCCGGTTAATCTCATCCGCCAAGACAAAGTTGGCGAAAATTGGCCCTTTTTTAATGGAAAAGTCGTTGAGCTTCATGTTGTATATCATGGTGCCCACTACGTCTGCGGGTAAAAGATCGGGGGTAAACTGAATCCTGCTAAAACTTCCATGAACCGCTTTTGCCAAGGAATTGATGGCCAAAGTTTTAGCCAATCCGGGAACACCTTCCAACAATATATGGCCCTGTCCCAGAAGGCCGATGAGCAAACGTTCTATCATGTGCTTTTGTCCCACGATAGCTTTGTTCATCTCTAAAATAAGTAAGTCGATAAATGCGCTCTCTTTGGCAATCTTCTCGTTCACCGCACTTATGTCGACCAAAGTATTTTCTTCCATATTTTTGCTTTTTTTATACCTAAGGCCTGTTTAAATAGGAGCCATGGATGTAATTATGTTAAAATGCACCGCAAATTGAAAATTAATTTAGATACAGGCTGTTAATGTATGGTTAAATATTGTGGTAATGCCCAAGTTTTATGAAGAGTTTAAGGGATATATTTTATAATTTGATGGCCCACTCATCGGTACAGGTAAAAAGGCTCCAAAACCCTTTAATGGAAATATAGGATATTTAAAGGGAAGAAATATATTAAAATTAATTTATATGAAACAAAAAGAACCCAATAATACTTCCTTTCAAGGGGGAAGACAGGAAGGGTTATGCGCTCTCATCACCGGTGCGACAAGCGGTATTGGTCGGGCCACGGCAGAGTTGTTCGCGGCCAATGGAATACATCTGATACTTTGTGGCCGAAGACTAGATCGGCTCTCGGAATTGAAGCAGAAGCTGGGGTCCCAAACGAAGGTACACCTATTGAATTTTGATGTAAGGGAAAAGGAAGCTGTTTTTGAGTCGATTTCCTCCTTGCCCCCAGCTTTTTCCCAAATAGATATCCTAATCAACAATGCCGGCAACGCCCATGGATTGGATACGATAGAAAATGGCGACCCTGAGGATTGGGATGCAATGCTAGACATCAATGTAAAGGGATTGTTATATGTTTCGAAGGCCGTAATGCCACAAATGGTGGATCGGAAATCGGGCCATATCATCAACATTGGGTCCATTGCCGGTAAGGAAGTTTATCCCAAAGGCAACGTGTATTGTGCGAGTAAATATGCGGTAGATGCCATTACCCAAGGGATGCGGATAGACCTTAATCCGTATGGGATCAGGGTGGGGTCCATAGATCCGGGTGCCGTAGAGACCGAGTTTAGCGAAGTACGGTTCAAGGGGGATTCGGAGCGGGCCGCCTCGGTTTATAAGGGGTTCAAGCCACTAAAGGCCGTGGACATTGCAGATATTATCCATTTTGTGGTCACGCGACCCTACCATGTGAACATTGCCGACCTAATTGTGCTGCCTACGGCCCAGGCAAATGCGACGGTTATTAATAGAGGCTAATTTGCCATTATATGGTCTCGCATAAATTTTATCTAGCGAAGATATTAAGGTGCTCCCAAGGGTTTATGTTTATGAGTTTATCATTAGTTCCTGAATGTCAACGGATAAATCAATATAGATTCAGATAGAATTATTTGTAATATGTTCAAAACGTCAACTGATTTATACTTTCAACCCAATATCACATTAATCCTGTAACTTAATAATTTCCTACAAAGTCATGATCAATAAGCGCCTTCTCGTAAAGAACCTGCTCGCCCATAACGACGAGAACAGCTTTTATGACAAGAAGCGGTTTGTGGATATTGGCCAGCGGGAAGGAAAGGCCAAATTCTTAAAGCATGTATGTGCGCTGGCCAATAGCAATCCCAATAACAATTCCTTTATTGTGATCGGGGTAGAGGATGAGGACAATAAGATCGAGGGCGTCGATTTCTTTGATGATAGCAAGATTCAAAATTTGGTCAACGCCTACCTAGATAATCCGCCATTGATTTCCTACGAAAACATTCCTTTTCCCCATTTGCCCGAAGGTAAGGTGGTGGGTTTGGTGACCATAAAATCTTCGGGAAAGGTGTGCGCCTTGCGCAGAAATATATGGAAATATTACGGAGGTTCCGTTTATTTTCGTGAGGGAAGCATTAGTCTGCCGAAAGCTTATGGAGTGGAACTCAAGGATATCAATTCGGAAATCGTGGCCACCATCGAACAGCATGCCAAGAACAATATTGAGCTTACCTTGGACGGGGTAATCGACTTTATCAATGTCAGGCACGGTGACCTGACGAGTAGCTACAAGGTGTTCAAGGAACAGTTTGTGGTCTGTTGGGCAGGAAGTCAAAAAAAGGTAAAAAGTGAAACCTATTATTCCAGGGTAGATATTGAACTGATCAACGAACAGGTAAAACTGTTTTATTCCGCCTTGGACGAGATTACGATAGCATTTGATGAAAAATCCTTTACCACAGTGGAATATGTACAGTTGGGTCTTGGGGGTGAACAAAAATACTATCCTTTGGAAAAAATGATAATTACCTTTTCCGACAATGGTACGTACCATATTAACAGTGACCTGATTTTTGAAGCCCCCCAATACAATCGGAAGACATTGCACCATATTTACAACGCCAATAATGCGGTCCTTCAAAAATTGGAAAAAGGGGTCACCTTAAATCCGTCGGAGGTCGAAGATTTAAAACAGTTCCCTGCTACACATCTTATCTGCTATCTCAACGGATTCGAGGAGGCCAAGGACATTATGGAAAATGCCCGCCAGATCCTAAAAGGGTTTGACCCCGCAATTTACCGTTCTTTAAAGGAATCATTAAGGGTTATGCGCAAAGTACGGTACAACTAGACCGCCATGTCCCCAATCCTCTTTTTTATCGTCGGATTAATTGTCCTTTACCCGGTACAGCAGCATTTTGTTCTGTGTGTTCATGGGCAGCCCCAATAGTTGCTTGGAAGGAATGTACAGAATGTCTCCCACGCTCCTTTCGGCACTAAAAAAGGGAGTTGCCGTACCGTCCTTCAAAATTTTATACAGGGATCCCGTAGACCAGTCCGATACTAAAAAGGTAGAGTCGTTATAGGTTTGGAGTCCGTCCAAATTCCCTACAGGTTCTACGGTGATCGGAGTTATTTTTTTGCTGGGGATATCCAGCTTTAGCAAACGTCCTTTGGGATTGCTATTGGCATTGTCCGCACTTCGCTTTCCCCAAGCCGCAATATACAGGGTGTTGCCATCGATCAAAAGTCCGTTTGGATCTTCCAGATCATCGGAAGTAATACAACTTTCAAATTTTCCGTTGGCGTCCAATTTGTAAATTGAGGAGGTGGCCATATCGGAAACATAGACATTCCCTTCATTGTCTACGGCAACATCGTTTAAAAATTCGGCATCCTTGCCCGGATATTTTTGCAAAATCTTACCCGTATTTAGATCTGCCTCCACAAGTTCGGTTATATCGGAAACATAGAGTTTGTCCTTATAAAGAGCAATTCCCTTGGGGTCGTTTAAACCTTGAACAAAGTTGGCTTCCAAGATTTGCCCCTCCAAGGAAACTTTGGCAATGGACCCGTCGTTGGGCTCTTTTTCCTCTTGGACCGACACGTACAGCACGTTTCTATCGGCATCAAAAACCACCGATTCGCAATGGGCCAGGCCCTGAACTTCGGCAATAAGTTCCAGTTTAGGCGCAGCAGCTTCCAATTTTGCGGTGTCCTTGATCTTGGACCCCTCCTTACAACTAAAAAGCGCAGTACCTAATACTAGGACTGGCAGTATTTTTTTTATTGACATGGGAATCGGGTTTTGATTATTGTTGAAAATCACGAAGATAAAGGATAATGGCCAACGTCCTGTTTTTTTGAGATGTCCTTTAGGTAAGGATTGTAGGTTTTTAATTAAATTTACTTCTATTTAACAAGACCTCGTAGCTCAGTTGGTAGAGCAGTTGACTCTTAATCAACGGGTCCAGAGTTCGAGTCTCTGCGGGGTCACGAGATACAATGGGCAGGCGAAAATCTTACTTTTGTTCTGCCTTTCTTTGATGATTTGTCAATCGATTTGACTGGGAAATAAAGGTATAGCCCATTATTATTGCAGTTTTCCAAGAATAAATTGGAGGATTGCCTTGCCTTTAGGTGTTTCACCATTGTATTCTGGATTTAAAGCCGCCGTATTATTATTTTTTGATGAGTTGTATAGAATCTGATCAAGAAGGTAGTCTTTTGGGCGTAGGTGTTCCAAGATTTTTCGATAATGTGCAATGGCCATTTCCCCTGCCATTTGATAATCCAAATCCTTGTTTATGACCCCGGCCTCCGTAACGGCGATATGTCTACCAGAAGGCAAGGTACTTCGCAAACGGTCGATTTGACCATAATCGAACTGGCTTATATCATTCTTGTTTTGGATATACAGATGTATCGTAGCGTTGAGTTGCCTATTGGGATATTTATTTTGAATGGCAGTAGTCAACACTTCGTTCCAATGCTCCATAACTGCGTTTGCACCTGGGTTCGACCTTGTTGGAGCAAAAATAAGATAATAAGGCAAGTGAAACTGGTCTAGTTGTTTCCAATAGACGGGAAGGATGATGTCCACATATTTCTCCGGGGTTACTTCTTCCGTTACCTCTTCAAAGCTGGTGTCCCCGCGAGCATATTTTGGCAGATAATATTCGTTCATCATCTCGATAAAATCGAAATGTGCACCAACGTCCAGCCATTTCTTTATAATGTTCGCTTGCTTGACTGGGCTATCGTTTCCGTTGACGACATAAATGAAGCGAATTCCATGTTTTTTTTGCAAGGCTACCCAATTGGATATTCTATCTTTCGTCCAATCGTTGCCATAGGTAAGCTGGGATTGGGTCCCGCCTGTTACCCTTACTACTAGATTTTCTTTAATGTCTTTAGATTTTATTTGGTCGAAATAACTGTTGGCATAGCCTGTTTGCTGGATTACTTCTAACGTTCCTTTAGCATTAAAACCGAAAAAGGGGAGGTTCCAAATGTCTGAGGGAATATCTTCCTCGTTAGGGCGATTATTGGAGCAATGTACACAGGCAAGTCCGGCAAAGAGTATTAATAGCTGAGGTAATGCGGACAATTTTCTGAACATTGGATTTGTTTTAATTTCTAAATTTGGTTTTGTCTTGAGGTTGTTTGTTTTTGGACTTTTATAAAACACAAAGGTTTAACGTGCTTTTTATTAACTTTAGGCAACCCGACGAATAGTTGGGAGATTTTTCTTAATTCTCCAATCTGCTTCCAAAGATGGTTCCGAGCATCATGAAATCCTTACCACGATTTCTAGAGAGGGCCTCTTTAAAGGAGTCGGGATGTAACTTAAATTAGTATCGCTGATGGCCCAACTAGAACGTAGAAAATTCATCAAACTATCCGCTACTGCCGGTCTGGCCACAACCCTCTGGCCCCCGTTGGTTCAAAAAGCCTTGGCCGTAGAGGCCCACAATGCCTCCCGTTCCATAAAGGATGTGGAGCATATTGTTATCCTGATGCAGGAGAATCGATCCTTTGATCATTATTTTGGTGCAATGAAAGGGGTGCGTGGATTTGGAGATCGTTTTCCGATTCCCTTGGAGAGCGGTCAGCGTGCTTTTTATCAGTCTGACGGAAAAAAAATAGTTCCTCCCTATCGCGCCGATCGTAAAACCACGAATGCAGCTTTGATCAAGGGGACCCCTCACGATTTTGCGGATACTCAGGCTGCTTGGAACCAGGGAAAGTATGGTTATTGGCCGTTGTTCAAGACCCCTTTCTCAATGGCTTACTATACAAGGGAGGAGATCCCCTTTCAGTATGCCCTTGCCGAAGCTTTTACCCTTTCCGATGCCTACCATTGCTCCATAGCAACTGGTACAGATCCCAACCGTATCATGTTTTGGTCCGGGTCAAATTTTGACCCCAAAAAGCGCGAAGCAGGGATCAACTGTACAGACAAGGATTCGGAACCCGTAAACCTGAGATGTTGGATAAAGGGTGAGATGCCCGAGCCAGGATATACCTACAACGGCAATGCGTTTACCTGGCCCACCATTCCGGATATACTGGAAAAGGAGGGAATCAGTTGGAAGATATATCAAGATCCCAACGATAATTGGACCGGAGCTATGCACGGCGGACTTGCCTTTGAGAGTTTCCGAAATGCCAAGCCGGGATCTCCAAATTACGAGAAGGGAATGCGGCACTGGTCGCTCCAAGATCTGGAGAACGATGTTAAGAACAAAAAACTACCCCAGGTCTCCTGGGTATTGCCTTCCACGGATAATTCGGAACACCCAGGTGCCCCCTCCAGCCCTTACCGGGGCGCAGACTTTACACATGAGGTACTAACTGCCCTCACTGCCAACCCCGAGGTGTGGAGCAAGACCGTTTTCTTTCTGACCTTTGACGAGAACGACGGACTTTTTGATCATATTCCCGCACCGGCGGTCCCTTCCTATAATCTGGACAAAACGCTCGCCGGCAAATCTACCACAGATCTCGCCGGGATGTATTTTCATAATGATAAGGATCCGTTTGACCTTTCATCTGAATTTAAGGATGATAGTGAAAATGTAGGGGTCTATCATGACAGACGGGATACAATTTCGGGAAATATCCGTCCTTGGGGATTCGGGCCCCGGGTGCCGCTTTATATCATTTCCCCATGGAGCAAAGGGGGATGGGTAGATTCCCAGGTGGCGGACCATACTTCCGTTGGGCAGTTTATCGAAAAGCGTTTTGGGGTAACCATTCCAGCTATTAGTCCTTGGCATCGTGCCGTAAGCAGTGACTTGGTCTCGGCCTTTGATTTTGTCACGCCAAACGACCCTTTGTTTCCCGTTATGCCCGAAACCGCCAACTACCCTGCCCTGGATGCCGCATCCAAGCTTTTGCCGCTCGCGGCTGCCCCAGCGAATCCTATGCCGCTTTATCAAGAAAAGGGGACTCGGTATTCCCGGCCCCTTCCATATCGACTAAATGTAAATATCAAAAGGTTGGAAAATGACGATAAGATCAATCTGGTTTTTGAAAACCAGGGTAAGGCCGGTGCCGTTTACCATGTATACGACCTAAATCACCTAGACCGTATTCCCAGACGTTATACGGTAGAGGCAGGTAAGTCCCTTGCGGACGACTGGGAGGTAAGGCCAGACCAAGGCTCCTATGACCTGGAGGTTTATGGGCCTAATGGGTTCTTTCAAAAATTTTCAGGAAACATCAATTCCGAAGAACCTGAAATCACCGTGGATTACGATTACAGCAAGGGAGGAATAAAGGTTGTGGTCCATAATCCTGAAAACTCTTCAATGCTTACAAAAATTTCTTCAAATGCTTATGATTACGGCGGGCCGTGGATCTTTGAAATTGCAGGCGGAAAAAGGAAGAAAATGAAATGGTCCTTAAAAAGCAGCGGCAACTGGTACGATTTTTCGGTAACCGTTGGAAACGACTTTGTGTACAGGTATGCAGGAAGGGTAGAGACAGGAAAGCCCAGTGTTAGCGATCCGGCTATGGCCATGGAAATCTAAGGGTTCCTTAGCCACAATTAGATCGGATCAGCTCCCAATATTTAAGGGAGATCTCTTAATACAATGCCGATCGCGGTGGATACCACACTTATTCTGCTCGTTTAAATGCACCATTTATCGCTTAGGTGAATTTTGGTCGCCCACCGTTTATGGGATTTTTTTTACGCTTCAACCAAACTTTTGCAAAACACCGAAAAACAGTGTGTTACAGCGATGCAATTCGTGTGGTTAGGGGGATTGTTGAGTTCTTTACACAACAAAACCCAAGTCATGAAAACCTTAATTACCTTAATTTTTGTTCTTGTTATCGGATTCACTGCCCAAGCTCAAAACCCTACGGAGCTTGTAAAGGTAAAAACAATTACCACGACCGTTGTTGATTCTTCTGCAAAACAAAAAATCGTAATTAATACCGAAAACAGTGTTTCCGTAATATTTATATATAAAAACGGCAAGATTAAGAAAGCTTTGTCTTTTACTACACCTAAAGACAAAGCTATATTGGCCTAACGGATTTTATTAAACAGTATAATATTTATTTCCCCAAATATAACCTGTCCAGCATTGCTGGAATTAAATCTTACTGTTATGATCGTATTCTCCCTTTTACTACCTGTATTTGTATTTCTTAGTTACACCATTCTTTTTCCAAAGACAAAAGGAGCGCTACGCCCTATTAATGTGCCGATAGAGCCTCGCAATTTGGGAAATCGCCGATCTTGAGCTCCATTCGGAGAAAAGGTTGGCTAAGCCCCCAACATGGGCAAGTGCTTGATCTTGTGATAGGTCAACGCCATGGCAATGCAATGCTTTAATTCCTTTTCAGGTAGCTTATCATTGGGTTTAAAAACGATAGCCCTGTTGCCCTCAAATTGAAGGATGTCCTTATAGATCGCCTTAAATGTAGGGACCAATTTGGAGGTGCACTTAAAATAGAGTGCAAACTGCTCGGGGGTTTTTGCTTTCCAATCCATTCTAATCGTGCTTCCGTATCTGGTAAGATAACTGGGTTCGCCCCATTTAAGTGTTTCTTCCAGCTTATCCAAGCCATCTATTTCGGTGGCCGTGCCTATGACCATTTCCCTTAGTTTTAATAACTGGGGCTGCACCTCTATAGGGTATCTGTCAAAAACATCACTAACTTTTGGGTCACTGGTCAATTCCATATTATCGATTTACTGGTTCAGTCAATGGGCTGAATAAATTTTCGCCAAATAACAAACAGGGTTCAATCCTAACCTTCTAAAGGCCGAGGCAACCGATACAGTTTCGAGGGATCTTTATTCAATTTTTTTCATTTCAACCCAAAAAGGGAATATGCTCTTATCGCCAATAGAATAGTAAGGTATCAAATCGCCATCCATTTTGGGGAAAAATACGTTTTTCATCTCAATAATATCGGTATCCTCTTTTTCATTTCTTATTTGTTTTACCAAAGTGTTTACCTCTAAATACATTCTTCCATTTGCTTTTACAGGCTTAATGAATTTGAATTTTATGTCATAATGGCCTTTCTCGATCTTCACTTTCCACTTCCCATATATTTCTTCTTGTGCCCAAATTCCCCTTTGTCCACCGGCATCGTTCCTGTTGAGTATTACCGGGTTTTCGTAAGGGCTTCCTATAACAATAGGGGGTTGGTCAACCAGATTTTTAGAAGTGATTAAATCATTGTACGTTTTATCCAGTTCTTCCTTAAGCTTATTTGCAACCCTTTGATTTTCTGGTACGATGCTGTGCTGCTCGTAAGGATCTTTTTCCAGGTCGTACATTTCAAAATCAGTAATCGGGGCATTGTAATCCGTCTTTCCGACCAGTTTAAAATTCCCTTTTCGCAAGGCCATATTATAGTAGGGTTCCGGATAGCGTCTGGTCCAGTAAAAAAATAGGGATCTGTCCGTCCAATCCACGGTTTCGCCCAACATTACCGGAAGTAAGCTTTTGCCATCAATTATTCTTTCTTTGGGCAATTCAACATTGCATAATTGCGCCAACGTCGGCAAGATATCAATATGGGCGGCCATGGTTTCTATATCCCTATTCTTCCCAAAAGCTGAAGGATAGCTTATATAAAATGGCACTCGGACACCCCCTTGATAAACATCTCCTTTGCGACCCCTCATGCCGCCCACATATCGTGATTGTTGGGGGCCATTGTCGGTCATAAAAATAACGATGGTATTATCCGCAAGTTTTAATTCCTCCAGTTTTTTTAAAATCTTTCCAATATTGTCATCGATGTTCGTGACCATGGCATACACTTTTCTGGCATCCTCCTTATCTTTTTCCGTCATCTCGGCTAAGTCTCGGTCGTCGTCCCCAAAACCAGATGTTGGATCAATGTCCTTATACCGTTGATAATATTTATCGGGAACCTGCAAGGGAGTATGGGGAGCGTTAAACGCGAGATAGCAAAAGAACGGGGATTCTTTGTTTTTTTCGATAAAGTTTATCGCCTGTTCCGCGAAAATATCCGAGCAATAGCCTTGGTAGGCCTCTTGTTTGTTATTGTGCCAAAGGACGGGGTCAAAATAGCTCCTGTCCCCTTGAAAATAGGTTGTAATATCCCCAACTTGCCCCATACCACCAGAAAGGTGGATCAATGATTCGTCAAAACCTTGATCGCTAGGCCTGCTGGGGAAATTGTCGCCCAAATGCCATTTGCCGAAAATTCCCGTCTTGTAGTTGGCTTGTTTAAGCATTTCGGCCATAGTCACCTCGTCCGATGCCATTATGGCTCCCCCGTTATAGGTATCCCTTACGCCCGTACGCAACGAATAGCGCCCGGTCATAAGGCTCGAACGTGTTGGGGCGCACACAGGGGAAACATAAAAGTTGTTAAAGCGTATGCTTTTACGTGCAAATTCATCGATTACGGGAGAGTGTACGTTTGGATTTCCCGTTATTCCGAGGTCACCGTAACCCTGATCATCCGTAATGATAAGAATGACGTTTGGATGTGCTTTTTCCTGTGCAAAGCACGTTAATGAAAATAACGACAAAAAGAAGGATATAATAAAAAGGATGTTTTTCATTTTAAAGCGAATAAGTTAGTATAATTATTTGGCAATAAAAGGATTAGAAAATATAGATGATCTAGTTTAGATTTGTGTTAATTTTCTTATTTTCTGTATAAGCGGTCAAAAATATTGTAAGTTTTTTTTCATGTTTTTCATTTCTTTTGCTCGCCCAAAAGAAACGAAACAAAGAAAAAGGCGCCTTATCCGATGAATTTTTTCGACAACTGGGTCGAAAAACCGTGGTCGAAACTCCGCGTCGCTACGTTCCTCCGCTCCTGTTCTCGGAGCTTTCGCCCACTATTCTGCGGATAAGGATTTTTGCTTCGCATGCCCCGTAATTTTAATAACACTAGTTTGACCTAGGACCATTAAATTTTAGTAAGAATTCTTGTTCTAAGCAAACAGATCCAAGATAGGTTTTCCCTGACCATCGGGGGTGGTATAGAACGGCCGCCCCTCGATGACATAATTGGTTTCGGGATCTATGCCCAAGGCGTGATATATGGATTGGTGTACCTGGTCTATTACCACCGTATTCTCAATGGACGAGCAAGGTCTTTCATCGGCGGTTTTGCCGTAGACCAATCCTTTTTTAACGCCCCCTCCCCACATGAGGATAGAACTGCCATCGGTGAAATGTCGGTGCATTCCATAAAATTTCTCGTCGTTGATTATATCGGGTTGATCAACCTGGTCCTGAACTTTTTGACCGGGGCGACCTTCGAGCAGGGCATCCCTGCTAAATTCACTGGCCAGAATAATAAGTGTCCTGTCCAAATGGCCCGATTCGTCCAAGTCCTTGATGAGCTGGGCAACCGGGCCATCGATAAGTTCCTTCATTTTTACGGTGCGGGTATGTCCGTTCTCATGGGTATCCCACCCAAGAAAGGGTTCGTACTCCGTTGAAACGCTTACGAACCGCGCCCCATTCATGGCGAGCCTTTTGGCGGTGAGGCATCCCAAGCCAAACCTGCCCGTATTATAGATATCGTACTTCTCCTTTGGTTCCAGGGTCAGATCAAAGACTTTGGATTCTGGGGAATTCAATAACCTATAGGATTGTTCCATGGACCGCATCAGGGATTCCCGCTGGTAATCGCTGCCCCTTTCCATTAACGGGCTCCTGTCGGTCAATTCCTTGTAGAGTTTATACCTTGCATCAAACCTTTTGAGAGACATGCCTTGGGGAGGCCGTACGCTATCCAGACCGCTGGAGGGATCGGGAATAAGAAACGGGCCGTATTCGCTTCCTAAAAAGCCAGCGGTGTGAAAGGCCTTTAATTCTTCGGCCTCCCCAACGGTAAACCGTTGGCCCATAGCAATAAACGGGGGGATGACCGGGTTTACCGGCCCCAGTTCCTTGGCAATCCAAGCCCCGATATGTGGCACCTGGACCGATTGTGGCGGTTCATAGCAGGTATGCCAATGGTATTGGTGTCTGGTATGGAGGATATGGCCAAGGTCTGCCGATTTATAGGATCGGATGATGGCTCCTTTGTCCATTACACTTCCAATGGATTCCAGCCCTTGCGAAAAATCCAACCCGTCCACGACCGTCGGTACCTTTGGAAAAGAACTTAAAATTCGTTTGCTCTCCATTCCCTTTGTGAACGGGGCATAGGCCTTGGGATCAAAAGTCTCGGTGTGGGCCATACCGCCAGCCATCCATAGTAATATTACGGTGTCTGCCCTGGAATTAATTTTGGGTACGCCCTGGCAGGAACTTAAAAAACTAGCGGCAGGAATAGTGGTGGCGGCAGCGGCAAGGCTAGCGGCCCCCATTTTCCTTATAAACTCCCTACGTGAATTTTCTGAATGCTCGTCCATAAAACCCTTCTTAATATATAAATTGAAATTCTGGGGAAAGCAAGGTCGCCCAAAATAGGTCCTGCAATCCTTCCTTCGTTGGGATATTTCCCAAAGCGCCCAACATAATATCCCTTTCTTTACTTGTTGGCTTTCTGCCTAACGATTTTGCATATAAGGTTTCCACAATAGTTTCCCCGTTATCATTGTATTTTTTTAGCCATTGGGTTGCACCTTCTTCCAGCACATGGTTAAAATACGACCCATTGGTGAGTTCCATTGCTTGTAGCAACGTAGCTTGATCGTCCCTTGTGGTGGTTACATTTTCCCTACTGGGGCGGCCAAGGGCCTTCATAAATGGATGTTGCCTGACCAGGCTGGCACGGGCAAAAGGGGGTACGTTGTCGTCAAAGGTGAAATCCAATAACATATCCCAATCCTTGGAACCAAAGTCTTTGGCGTTTTTCCATTGTTTGTCATCAAATTCCAATCGAGTCCAATCGTTGGAGGGATCTGCGTCCGTGCTTTTCCAACCCTTTTCGTTTGCGGATTGTACAATGGTTTGTAGACTGTCCTTTTGATCAATTTTCATGGCAAATAATACCCCGGCGGGGTTTGCGATTTTTCCTTCGTTTGTGCCTTCCAAGGCGATAATATTTTTCCCTGATTTTAGAAACTTGCCTACATCGACTTTATCCACTTTTTTCCAGTCCGTACCGGTGGCGACCTGTTGGCCGTTTAAATACAACACGTAGGAATGGTCCACAGAAATAAGTGCTTTGGCCTGGATGATCTCCTTGTCGGCCAAGCTGAACGTATGACGAAAATATCGCTTACCCGGTTCTGGCAATACATCCCTATCAAATTTTATTTCCCTATGCCATATCCTGTTAGGGGACAAGGTCTCACCGGCAGGGGCATAGGCCACGGCGTAATACATGGGTGAAATGATCTGGCTTACCGCATCGGAAAATTGTTCGGCGCTCATCCGCCTGATAATGGGTCCTTTGAATACATACTTGGCCGACTTAATTTCTTCCAAGTTTTCATAGTTTACCGTAGGGAGTTGATAGGTTTTGGAAGTCATTATAGTTTGTATCAACTGCTTCAGGTCGTAATTGGAATCGATGAGGTCCGCTGCCAGCCAGTCCAGTAAATCGCCATCCCACGGAGGGTTATCCATCGTATCGACAGGTTCTATGAGCCCTCGGCCCATCAGTCTTTGCCATATCCTATTGGTAATGGTCCGGTAGAGCCGGCCATTCTCCGGTTTTGCAATGATTTCCGAAAGCTGCCACAAACGCTCTTGTACGTTATCCGCATCTACGGATCCCAATTCCGGGTACAGAAAATTCACTTCGGCCATTTTCCCGAGGGGAATATCGCATCGGTTTAACTCCATTACCGAATCGGCAAAGATAGAGGCAAAGCCGTAGGTCTGTTCCAAGGTAAGGTTACTGACAAAGCTGTTGTGGCAAGAGGCGCACTTAACGTTGACGCCCATTAGGGATTGGCCAATATTCTGGGCGGCCTGCATTTCGGTACGCTGGCTGGCATTTACAAGACCCCTCCACTTAATACCTTTGATAAACCCTTCCGATTCCAGGCTTGGGTTTATCAATTCTTTGATCATGACGTTGTAGGGTTTGTTTGCCAACAGCGAATTGTAGAGCCAATCGGTAATTTGTTTTCTACCTCCCGTTATAAACCCGGTACCCGAGTAATCGTTCCGAAGCAGGTCGTTCCAAAAACTCAACCAATTTTGGGTATAATTTTGGTTATCGCTGAGGAGGGTATCGATAAGTTTGTCGCGTTTGTTGGGATCGGTATCGTTTACAAACCGATCGTTCACTTCCGGGGGAGGCAGCAATCCTACAATGTCCAAATAGGCGCGGCGTAAAAAAGTTTTGTCATCTACGGATTCTGGCCATTCGACCCCCTTCTTTTTAAAGTAGACCGCTATAAACTTATCTACCGGATGGGCTTCCCCCGTTTCTTCGGGCAACGTTGGCTTTGAGAGGGCAAGTTCCGCTTCGGGGAATATTTTTAACGCCCGATCCGACCAGTGGGCGCCTTTTTTGATCCATAATTTGATAAGGGCTATTTCGTTTTTCTTTAAGACCTTCCCCTTTTTGGGCATTACATCGTCGTCATTGGGGGAGAGGGAGATCCTTCTGTACAACTCGCTCTTTTCCGGATTTCCTGGCACGATCACCTCGCCGGATTTCCCACCCTTAAAAACGCCCCTTTTATTTTCTAAAACCAGTTCCCCCTTTTGTTTGTTTTCGCTATGGCATTGATAGCAATTATGTGCAAAAATGGCGCGTACCTCCAAATTAAGGTCGTCCAGTTGCGTCTCGGAAATCGTGTCCAATTGGCTTAATTGGGCCAGCAGTGCAACGCCCTTGCCATCGTCATAATCTTCGGAATTTCCGGGAAGAACACTGGTAAGATAATCTTCGCCATGGGTAAGGCTTGCCCCCAAATGACCGGTTATGGTCAAGGCAGTAACCGAAAGGATCAGTACGGACCGATAAGGCCAATAGGTATCCAGCCTACCTGTCATGGTCCTGTGCAGGACCAGGGCCGTTATAGCGGCCAAAACAGCGGTGGCTATTCCTAAATTCTGATGGTCTTGTAGCAGCTCCCCCGAATAATCATCATAGGTACGGAGCAACCACCCTAGAACGGCGGACAAGGCCGCGAAAAAAGCACCCAGATACACCATCCAGTTGATACCTTGCCTTAGGTCGGGCCGCTTTTTGTTTAGGGTGAGGGTCTCCAAAAAAAGTGCAACCACCAATAATCCGATCGGAAAGTGCACGGCTAATGGGTGTAGTCTACCCAGTAATTTCAGTATCCAAATCCACGCATTTTCTTCCATATAAAATCACAGAAAGGTTCAATCTAGCCCTGCCAGTTGCCGATCAATGGTCAACTAATCCTTAGCCTGCGTAGCATTGTCCCAACTATCCGTTCTAAAGGACGATGCGGGCAAGAGATCCGTGTTATAAAGGGTCCCTATCACCCAGTTTCGCCAGGCATAACGTACGGCAATTGGTTTTGCGACTTTGTCGCTTTTGACAAGGACGTTCCTGCCTTTAACAATTTTGGCTTCCGCAGGATAGAACACCCGATCTGATCCAGCGATCTCAAAAGCCGTAAGTCCGTCATAGGAGTAGAGTCCGTTATCGGCATTTTTGAATTTCAGTAGAAGGCCACCGTCATTTTGCTCAAGGGAATCATAGATAGGCCCGGCGCCATCAATAGTTTTGTACCCATAGGTCTGGTTGAGGGCGTTGAACAAAAGCCTGTCCGCCACCTCTTTCTTCTTGGCGGGATGTATGCTGAGTTCCTCGCCAATATCCATGGTAATGGCAATACCGGAATTGGGTATCAAGTCCAAACATTGTAACTGGGTTTCCCGGATAAAGGCAGAATTGTCGAAGGTTTGGAATAAAGTATTATCGCCATCATATAGAAATGGGGCAATTTGAACGTAATAGAAGGGGAAATCCCCAATGCCCCAGCGTGCGCGCCAATCCTTTACCATGGCAGGAAAAAGCTTTTTGTAGTTCTCGGGCTCCTGCCGATTGGATTCCCCTTGGTACCACAAAACTCCTTTTATGGTATAGGGAATCAAGGGTTGAATCATTGAATTGAACAAGGCAGTTGGGATGTGATTCGTCCCTTTAGTGATATCCACATCTGCTAGGTCTACGGCTTGATATTTACTTATTTCCTCCTTGCTTAACCAAGCCTGGACCGCACTACCGCCCCAGGAGGTATGGATCAAGCCTACGGGCACGTCCAAGATCTCTTGCAACTGCTGTCCAAAATAATAGGCTACGGCACTAAATTCATATACATTATCGGGGGTTGCCTGTTGCCATGGCGTGTATTTTTCAACATCTTTTAAAGGGGTCTTGGACCCGATCCTATCCACCGAAAACAACCTTAAATTTGGATTGGTTGCCTTGGCCGTAGTCAGTAGGGAACCAAATATAGGTTGCCCGGTATAGCCCTTTAACGGCATTTGCATATTCGATTGTCCGGAACACAACCACACTTCCCCAAATAGGACATTTACTAAGGTGATGTCCGACGACCTGCCGGTTATTTTAATGGTTTGCGGATCCTTGCTGTCCGTAGTTTTCACCTCGAAACGCCAATTGCCATCGTTATCGGCTTCTACATTCAGTGTTCCCTTAAGCCACGAGGCTTCAAGGAATATTTTTTCCTTGGCATCTGCCCATCCCCAAATTTGAATGGTGGTATTGCGTTGCAAAACCATATTGGAGGACACGATAGCCGGTAGCTTTATCTGTGCGTGGATAGTAGTGACAAAGAGTAAGATAAGGGCTGCTACAAGGGAAAGTAAGGGGGTTCTTTTCATTTTTAAAGGGTTTTGTTGGCCAGAATAATTTTATCGGTTTGCTAAAAATAACAATAATATCACAGTCTAGCTCGTTAGTGACGGAGCAATAATCTTATTGGACTATATCCCTATTTTCCCAACATAGGGAATAATTGTTTTAGTTCTTCGTCCGTGGGCTGTTTGCCGTATTCGCAGACCTCAAAGCTTTCGGCGTGCTTTACATTTGAGCCTTTATCGCCATACCATTTTTTTAGTGCGGCCACGGTAGCGGGGTTCAGTTTTCCGGAACGCCAATTGGAAAGGAATTCCAATCTTTCCTTTTCGCCTTTGGGCACTTTGTCCAGGGTACCTTCGGTCCAGGGGAGCCATTCAAAGAACTGGGATTTATGGGCCGCCATGGCGTAAATTTTTTGGTCGAAGACGGCATCTGTATCCACGGCAACGTCGGGTTCAAAGGGACTTGGTTTTTGGAACCTATCTTCCGAATACAAAAAGACCGGATTCTTTTTGAGGGGCGGGGTCTCTGGAGCAACATTTGGCACGATGACCATATAGGCGGCATCCTGTACGAGGACTCCGGTATAGCGGTGGTCGGGATGGTAGTCGTTGGGTCGGGGCGCTATGACGATGTCGGCATTCCATTTGCGTATTTCCCGGATTACCTTTAAACGGTTTTCCAAAGTAGGCATAAGTTCACCATCGTGGTTGTCCAGCACCGTATATTCCACCCCAAAACGCCTACCAGCTTCCTGGGCTTCAGCGAGGCGGATCTTGGCGAGTTGGCCCCCGCCAATTTCCTGATGCCCGGCATCGCC
>JBLWZN010000001.1:84189-212043 GCA_048266425.1 Sediminicola sp. | reverse complement strand
CCGGCTCCGTTAGCCGCCTGAACGGTTAGGATACCATCCATTATATCCCAGCCCTTGTCGGGGAAATTATCCAGTTTGGCCCCGCGCCAACCGTTGGTGGTCTTACCATCCCAAAGCAATCTCCAGCCTTTGCGCTTCTCGTTTTCGGTCAATTGGTTGACCAAGTAGCTCACTTCTGGCACATCTGGATCAACGGTTTTACGGTTGGTATCCAGATTGGTGGTCTGGATACGTATATTCTTCCATTTTACGACCTTGCCTTCGTGTTCCTTATCGCCGATTCCATGAACCTGAAAGGCAATAAATCCAGTAGGGGTCATGTCATCCACCAAGTTGGCGCATTGGATCCCGTTGATCCAGGTCCGGATATTTGGTCCAATGGCCTCTATCCTATAATGGTTCCATTGCCCGTTGACAAATGCCTCTTGTCCCTTGGGATTACGGGTTAGCGGGTAAAGCCAACCCCTTCTGGCCTCATCATAGATTCCCCCGGCCCATTTCCTGGGGCTTGTCTCAATTTCACATTGGTATCCGTGTACCCGGCCATTCATATAGTCAGGCGAACTCAAACTTCTAAATTGCACCCCAGAGTTTAGACCATTCTCTACCCAAACATCAAACTCTAGGATAAAGTCGCCATATTTCTTTTTGGTGGCCATAAAACTATTTGGGGTGTTTAACCTCGAAATTCCAATAAGTTCCCCGTCCTTGATCTCGTATTTGGCATTCCCGTTAAGTTGCTCAAAATTATTGAGATTTTTTCCATCAAAAAGAATTTCCCAATTTTCCTGGGCTACCAGTGGAGACAAAAAAGATAGACCTAGGGCAAACAAAATGAATTTTACTTTTTTCACGTTTAAAAATTTATATTTGAGATTTAACAATACTTGTTTAAAATGCAATCGATGGGAATATTGAATCGGCCAAGAATCGATAATTTAACCATTGACCCCTTATAAGGGTCAAAATCTAACTAAAAGTAATTCGGAACAAAAAATATAACCAGTAAAAAGCATTTTCGTTAACGTTAACGAAAATATTGAAATAATTTAAAACATTTCTATTAAACGTGGAAATTTATGCTTTTTTTCATCAAAAAAAATTCCTTATTGCCATGGAACAGCGATAAAGTTCACGGTTTTCAGCAAAAAAAGATTCGTGTGATATACGGAATATTCCAACCACCAATTGTTATTCCAACACCTCCGAAATAGGTACTCCCGAGGTACCGCTAGGAAATTCAATACCCAAAAGAGCGGCAATTGTGGGTGCAATATCGGGGATTACGGTCTTCCTTACCGTGCTTCCCTTTTGGATTCCCCTTCCATAGAAAAGAAGGGGTACATGGGTATCATAGCTGAAGGACGACCCATGGCTCGTGCCTGTCCTCGATCCCGTTAAGGTTGCCGGGTTCAGAACAAACATAATATCACCGGAACGCTTTTGATTGAAACCGTTCTGCACCAGATTTGCGATTCCCTTGGTATATCCATTTTGCCACATCTGATAACCGGTGTACACCTGATAAACTCCCGAATAACCCAATAATTCCTTAGCCAAGGTTTCTTCTACCTCCCGCACGTCCAATTCGAGGTTGTGCATCACTTTATGATCCAAAAACACTTGGGAATTGGAGATGTTTTTAATAAGATCGTCCGTGCCAAAGGTGAATTTTGCAAATTCTTTCAGTTCGGCGCCAAGTTTTTCATCATCCACATATCCGGCAACTACGTTCAAATCCTTCAAATATTGGGGCACGTTTACGGCGGCATGGTCCGCTGTCAGAAAAAGGGTGTATTCCCCTGCCCCTACTTTTTTATCCAACGCCTCAAGCAACCGCTCCAAGTCTTTGTCCAATCGCAAATAAGTGTCTTCCACTTCCTTGGAAGCCACCCCGTACATATGTCCTACATAATCCGTGCTCGAGAAACTGACGGCTAAAAAATCGGTAATATCATCCTTACCCAAATTTTCGGCATCTAGGGCTACCATTGCAAAATCTGCTGTTAAGCTATTTCCGAACGGAGTAGATTTTAGCATACTATAGCCGTCGTTGTCCTTCCACAAACTGGGTAGGTCATGCGGGAATACCGGGGCATTCTCTCCCTGGAACAGGCCTTCGTACTTGTTGTTGTCCGCAATGCTTTCCACATAATCATTAATATTTTTCAAAGTGGTCCAAGGCTTTTTGTATTGGGCAACACTTTTGGCCGCGTTAAAATCATTTACCCACTTGGGAAGATCAGACATATAGAAGGAACTACTGATCCAATTACCTTCATCCCCACCTTGGAACCAATACGCGGCGTTGGCAATGTGCCCACCTGGAAGGACTGCACCCCTGTCCTTTAAAGAAATTGCGATAACCTTCCCCCTCATATTGGTATGCAAACGCAGTTGGTCCGTTATGGTGGTGGTCTCCAATCTGTGGGGCGACATTTGTCCTGCGGTAGAAGTGGTACCTAAGGATTTGTAACTGCTATCCTCTACACAGTACACTTCCTTACCAGATTCCTTGTCATACCAATCATTGCCAATAATGCCATGTACACCAGGTGTGGTGCCCGTATACACGGAGGCATGGCCAGGTGCAGTATATGTAGGAACATAATTGAAATGGTTGTTCCTGCAATTGAAGCCTTCATTGGCCAAACGCTTAAACCCTCCTTCCCCGAACTGATCCCAAAATCGGGTGATATAATCGTAACGCATCTGATCCACTACAATACCGACGACCAACTTAGGGCTGGTGCCAATATGACTTTCTTGATCTGGTGGAGTTTGATGTTTTCCTTTACGTTGCGCATTAACATCGCCGGTCGAAAAAATAAAAAGTAAGGATAGGTGCAGGAGAAGTACAGATTTTTTGATCACTATTTTGATTTTTATATATGAATTGTTTCAAAACCAAAAATAAATAAATATAACATCATTAAAGGCAAATCTTGCTAAAATGAAACTTAATGGCCTTAAAAATAACATTCGGTTCCGACCATCTGCAGACCTTGGGGGGATATGGGTCAATTAAAGCAATAAAAACAAACACAAGAAAACTAATATTCTTATTTTTACACAAAGAAGTCTATTTTTATCGCATGAATTATTTGGCATCTATTGGCAGCTATTCCATAATGATAAGGGAGGTTTTTAAGAAACCTACAAAATGGTCGATAATGAAAGACCTAATATTAAAGGAAATAGACGAATTGATATATGGTTCCCTAGGCATCATTATTTTTATTTCCTTTTTTATAGGAGGGGTCGTCGCCATACAGACCGCCTTAAACCTCACCAGCCCCATAATTCCCAAAAGCTTGATCGGGTTCACCACAAGACAATCCGTGATTCTGGAGTTTGCCCCTACCTTTGTATCCATAATCATGGCCGGAAAAGTGGGCTCCTACATTACCTCTAGTATAGGTACCATGCGCGTTACGGAACAAATAGATGCCCTGGAGGTCATGGGTGTAAACTCCCTGAACTACTTGGTGTTCCCAAAGATTATCGCCATGATGCTCTATCCATTCGCCATCGCGATAGCCATGTATGTAGGGATTTTTGGAGGCTGGTTTGCCGGGGTTTTCGGCGGATATGTTTCCAGCACAGATTTTATCAATGGACTGGTTATGGATTTTATTCCGTATCAAGTTGCGTACGCTTTTATCAAGACTTTTGTATTCGCGATGGTTATTGCCACGATTCCCGCCTATCATGGTTTTTATATGAAGGGAGGGGCATTGGAAGTTGGCAAGGCCAGTACTACCGCCTTTGTATGGACCAGTGTGGTCATCATAATACTTAACTATTCACTAACGCAAATGCTGCTGGGCTAATGATCGAGGTAAACGACATCCACAAATCCTTTGAGGGGACCGAGGTATTGAAGGGCATAACCACTTGCTTTGACAAAGGCAAGACCAACCTGATCATTGGGCAAAGCGGATCCGGTAAAACGGTCTTGATAAAATGCCTATTGGGGCTGATTACGCCAGAAGAAGGAACCATTAGTTATAACGGCAAGGTATACTCCAAACTTTCCGGGGACGAACAAAGAGATCTTCGACAGGAAATGGGCATGGTATTCCAAGGAAGTGCCCTGTTCGATTCTATGACCGTAGAACAAAATGTGATGTTCCCAATGGATATGTTCACCAAAAAACCCAAATCAGAAATGCAGGATCGGGTAGATTTTGTGCTTAAAAGGGTCAATTTGGTGGACGCCCACAAGAAATTTCCGGCCGAAATATCCGGGGGAATGCAAAAAAGGGTCGCTATTGCCCGGGCCATAGTAATGCACCCCAAGTATTTGTTCTGCGATGAGCCCAACTCGGGCCTCGACCCTAAAACGGCCATTCTAATAGACAATCTTATCCATGAAATTACCGAAGAGTACGATATCACTACAGTAATCAATACCCACGACATGAATTCGGTGATGGAAATAGGAAAGAAGATAATCTTTCTTAAAAATGGCTACAAGGAATGGGAAGGGACCAACAAGGAAATCTTTAAGACCGATAACGAGGCGGTGACCGACTTTGTTTATTCCTCCGATCTCTTTAAAAAAGTGCGTCAAATGTATATTGAGGAGCGGAATTGATCCTGTTTAAGCGGATGTGGTTCAACATACCTTTTTATTTCTAAAGCCATTCGCTTTACGCCATTCGCAAAACGCATTTATTTAATATCGAAACAGATTCCACCATTATTCTTGTGATAAAAATCGAACTTTTGTACATGGGACAAAGGACGAAATGAAAAAAGAACAATGACAGTTGGGCTTATGCCCTTTGTCCATTTTGAAAGGAAAGGGTCAAGTTTTACATTGGTCCACAACATTCGTGGTATAACCCCGAAATATAAAAGGGTATAGCGCGTATAGGGTACGGTGTATAGCGTACGGTGCCCAATCCTTCGCAAAAATCAATCCTTCAGCTCCTTCAACTGCAGCTTGTTGTTCTTCAACCTCAGTTTAAGCCACGCTTCCAGTCTCTTGGCGTCCAGGTCTATATCCTTTCTTTTGACATCCTTTTTCCATTTTACCTCGAAAACGGGCAAGGTATCCATTTTATTAAAATCTGTTATAATCGTGTTGGAATACCCAAATGCTTCCAGGTTTTCATAATTTGCCTTCGCTTCCCGACTTATGTCTTGGAATGGAATCTGTCGAGTGGCGTTCTTGCTCAACTTAACGACCTCATTTTCCAGCATTTGAATTTTTTCGTCCTTGTTTTGCAACTCGTTTTTCTTGGATTCGTACAGCTCGCTCAGGTATTTTAATTCGTCCTGAGCCCCACTCTTGGATCCTTGAACAATTTTCAACTTTGAATTTGTCAATTGCGGATAGGCTCCAGAAGACATCTGGGTTTTCCAGGTATCGATCACGTTGTCGGGCACGCTTTCATTCCCCATAAAGACCAGTTCTATGGAAGGATTTTTTCCTTTGTCGAAATCCAAATGCGTAAAATTTTTCAAAAATTTGGTATCTCCCTCAATTTTGTACGGAACTACATTTTTATTTATAAAATCGTTTGCCTGCCTAGTAAAAATGGATTCCTGAAAAACGTTATAAAAGGTGAACATTGCGGGTACCATCACCAGGATTGCCACTATTGAGGCTATCCTGGAAATAAACCTTCGTCTCTTGGAGTTCACATAGCGCACCATGGGAAACCTCAAAAATTTAATTACCAAAAAGGTGGCCAGCCCAATAAAAATGGTGTTGATGATGAATAGGTACATGGCCCCGCTAGCGTAACCAAGATTACCAATGGCCAAACCAAAGCCCACGGTACACAAAGGTGGCATCAACGCGGTGGCGATCGCCACTCCAAAAATAACACTGGCAATCGTGCCCTTTTTTGCCCGGGCAATGACCAAGGCCAGGCCACCAAAAAAGGCAATAAGGACATCCCGGATATCGGGGGCTGTCCTGGCCAGCAGTTCCGAAGATTCAGAACGCAAGGGAAACAGCCAAAAGAACAAAAACGCCGTAATTACACTGAGCACCACCATAACCCCGAAGTTCTTTACGGAACGCCTTAAGGTGTCAATATCGTTGATGGCCAAGGAAAGTCCCATCCCCAAGATTGGGCCCATAAGTGGTGAAATAAGCATCGCTCCGATTACAACGGCGGTAGAATTGGCATTGAGCCCGACCGAAGCAATAAAAATCGAACAAACAAGAATCCAAGAGGTGTGTCCTTTAAACGGAATATCCGCAATTATGGATTCTTTGGTGGCTTCTTGATCTGTATTGGTCCTAATATCCAAGAGTTCCGAAAGAAATCTTGTCGTACTTCCCAATAAACCCTTAAAATCTTTTTTTATATCGTCCTGACTGTCCCCCTTATTACTGGTTGGAGTACTATTGTCCTGATTTAAATTCTGTCCCATTTTATGAACCTGCTTAAAGTTTATTCTTCAATTTTTTTTTTGGTTCTTATGACAATGCTTGACCCCTGATCCAAACGGACCTGGCAGGTTTCCAAATACTCATTTGTTCCAACCAAAATCTGTTTATTGAAGTCCTGATCGACAAAACCGTTGCGTATAGCACCCCAAATTTTCGGGGGCAAAAATAAAATTTAACCGGATTCTATGCGTATTGATCTCCAAATTTTTCCTTTACGGTGTTCAATACTTTTTTAATATCCTGTTCCTTGGATTTGGGATAGATCAATAAGACCTCTTCCTTTTCCACGATTATATAATCATTTAGCCCGTCCAGGATTACAATTTTATCCTTCTGGGTACGAATCATATTGCCCTTAGCATCGGTACAAACCGCTCTGCCATTTACCACGGCATTCTGGTCTTCGTCCTTTTTTAGCTTTTCATATAAGGAGCCCCAGGTACCAAGGTCGTTCCAGTCAAACGAAGCTGGTAACACATAAATATCCTTGGAGTTTTCAAGGATGGCATAGTCTATGGAAATGTTTTCCGCCTTTCCGTAATTTTCATCGATAAAGGCCTGTTCTTCCGTTGTATTGTACACCCGGACCCCGGTATGGAACAATCTATACTGTTCAGGCTGTTGTTCCTTGAACGCGTTAATTATAGTGTTTGCACTCCAAACAAAAATCCCTGCGTTCCACAAAAAATTGCCTTGGGACAAAAAGTCCTTGGCCGTTTCATAATCCGGTTTTTCCCGGAACTGATTCACTTTTTTAAGGCCCGAATTACTGCCCTTTTCAAATTCGATATAGCCAAAACCCGTATTGGGGAAAGTAGGCTTAATACCCAGTGTACAAAGTACACTTTCCTGTTGGCACTTATCAAAACACTGAATTACATCGTTCGCAAACGCGGCTTCATCCTCGATCCAATGGTCGCTTGGTGCCACGATCATTACCGCATCCGGATTGCTTTTCTGTATTTTAAGAGCGGCATATAATATACAAGGGGCCGTATTGCGCATGGCCGGCTCCAGCACTACTTGCTGCTTACCTACCTGCGGCAGTTGTTCCAATACCAACTCCCTATAATTTGAATTCGTCAAGATCAAAATATTCTCGGTAGGTATAAATTGATTGAGCCTGGAAAAAGTCTTTTGCAACAAAGTGGCCCCTGCACCCAACATATCGTGAAACTGTTTGGGATAGGACGATGTGCTAACTGGCCAAAATCTTGACCCAACGCCCCCGGCCATCAACACCGCATAATAATTATTGTTCTTGCTCATTTGTACGCACTTGCTATTTTATTATTAAATTAGGCTGTGCTTCGGCTCCGCTCAGCAACCCAGCTTTCCTACTTAGATCGTCGACCTTAGTTATATACTCAATCCCGAATCAACTCCACCTCCGCATTAGGCTGAAAGAGATAAATCCTTCCCGTGGCAATCTCCAAACATTCATAACGCTTGGTCCTTTTGTTCCCTTTTTTGAACAGTTTTCCGTTATAAATCCTAAAAACGCTCCCATGGGGCAATTCATATACAAAGGTTTGGTCCGTTTGCTGATCAAACTGCTTCAAAGCTAGGGATAAATTGGCATCCGTATCACTACTCGCCTTGGGATTTTTGAAATGCCGTGCCAACAGCGGTAAAATTTGTGTAGGGAACACCGCAGGATGGATAAAGGGCAACATTAGATACTGAAAGGTCCTTTTCCATTCCTTACCGTGTGGTTTTATGTGTTTTCCATATTTTTCAAACGCGGCCAAATGAGCGATTTCATGTACCAAGGTAATCAAAAATCGATATTTGTTCAAGGTGGCATTTACTGTAATTTGATGTTTGCCATTGGGCATTCTACGGTAGTCCCCGTGTCGGGTAATCCGTTGGTTCACTATTTTTAGATGCACCCCATTATCCTTGATCAATGCAACACAAGGATCTACCGCCCTTTCGGGAATGTACTTAAGCAGGATTTCATCCATTGGCTTGCATTATCATAGGCACCAATTGATCCATATTATCAAATACCGCGGTACATTTTTCTATAAAATCCAAGCTCTTTTCGTGAGCCGTATATCCAAAAACATCAAAGCCTCCCCGGTTTGCGGCCATAGCCCCGAAAATGGAATCCTCTATCACCAAACATTCATGGGGCGCATACCCCATGGTTTTTGCTGCAATCAAAAAGATGGCCGGATCTGGCTTCCATTTGCCCAAATCATAACAACTAAAAATGGCTTCCCCGAAAAATTCGGATAATCCCGTGTTAGCCAGGTTGCTCCTAATTTTCTCCTGGGGACCGCTGGAGGCGGGGCAAATAGGGAGGTCCAAATTTGTCAAAACGTCCTTAATTCCTTTAACTGGCAGCAATTGCTCCTTAAAAACGATATGGGTTTGTTGCCTATACCGGTGTTCAAAATCCTTGGGCAGGGGTTTCCCGATCCTATTTTCTATATGTTCCATACTGGCATACAGAAAACTCCCTTTAAAATGTTTCATGGCATAATCCACATCGATATTTGCGCCGAATTCATTGACCAGATCAACAAAAACCTGGCTCCCCAGAACTTCACTGTCTACCAATACGCCATCGCAATCAAATATGACGCATTTATATTTTGCGCTATTTTCCAATTTCTGTTCCACAGGGGTAAAAATAAACATTTTAGTTATTTCTGTTTCGTCCGGATAGAATATAAAATAGGATACTAAATGAATTTTTGTTTTAAAAAAACAATAGCTTTGGAGCGCCTTAGATATTGAATGTATTGTAATCCCGTTGAACATTTTAAGGTGCTCAATATTATTTGCAAATAGCTATGAACGATTTAAAAACTACCAACAGGCTTTTGTTGATCATTGTAATTCCATTGGTCTTCTACCTTTTAAAAATATTGTCGTTTATTTTTATTCCATTGGTATTTTCCATGTTTATCACCTTGTTGTTTCTTCCCATGATGCGCTGGTTGCAAAAAAAGAAGGTATCAAAGCCGATCAGTATCCTCATAGTGGTACTGGTAATCGCAGGGATATTAAAAATTGGTGGGGCGCTGGTCCGTTTGTCGAGCAAGGAAATTTTAAGTACTAAGGCAGAATTTATAGAAAAAGCGGAAATCAAGGGAAGGACTTTGATATTCTCTATAGAGGAGTTTTTGGAAATGGATTATAGAAAAGATGGTAATTTATTGGGTCCTTTTTTACAAGAGGATTCTTTGATTAAAAATTTTGGCACCACCTTGGATTTCGTTGGGAATATTGTTACCATGATCTTAATGACTGCCTTTTTTGTAATTCTTTGGCTGGCAGAATCGATAAACATTCAAAAAGTGCTCAATGATACCTTGTTAAAAGGAAAGCATTCCTCTATAAAGACCTTTATGAAAATAGAAAAAGACCTGATCACTTTTATAAAGGTCAAATTTTTGGTGAGTTTGCTAACCGGCATCGGAATTGGTTTGGCCTGTTACTTTTTTGGGGTGAGTTTTCCCATTTTCTGGGGCCTTTTTGCCTTTGTAATCAATTTTGTCCAAATGATCGGCTCTGTCATTTCAGTTGTTCTGTTAGCCATATTCGCCCTGGTTGAGCTAGACCCTACAAGTACACTTTTCTTTTTCATCCTATCCATCACTGGGGTCCAAGTCCTATTTGGATCTATAGTAGAACCTATTTTTATGGGCAAATCATTTTCGATCAATATTATCACCGTCCTGGTAATGCTGATGCTGTGGGGTTATATATGGGGCGTACCCGGATTGATCATGGCCATACCGCTAACGGTAACCCTTAAAATTATCCTGGAACAATTTCCGCAAACCAAGATAATTGCAAATTTACTTTCGGGAAAGGAAACGGCCGTTAGGTTGACCAGAAAATAATTTATGGTATTTTAGAAAAAAAGCACCCTTATGAACGGATCCCTTTTCTAAAGGCCCATTCAATAAAATCTGGAAAGACCGCTCCCCAAGTGGGCAAATTATGCTTACCTCCCTTTACTTCGACGTATTTTATAGCCTCGGGATCCAAATACCCTTTTGCCCTTAGCTCCTTGATGACATCCATAGTATCATCAATTGCATCGATGATCCCATTATTGTTGCGGTCAGCAAGTTCATCCTCCGTTCCGCATTCAAACCAGAACTTTAGACGGGGAGCGTACGGCCTGTTTTTGATTACATCCAAGATAATACGGCTTCTATCGGCAAGATCCGCCTTTATGTATGCCTTTTTCCGCCACCAAAACGAACCACTGAACACACCGACCTTCCCAAAGGATTCTGGGTTATTATAGACAATATCGAAAGCCGAAAGTCCGCCCAACGACATGCCACAGTATACCCAATCCTCTGATTTTGATGATATCTTGAATTCTTTTTTTAGAAAAGGAACAAATTCCTCCATCACAAATTTCGAATACCTTTTTGCCCTGTCTCCCCTACCCTTAAAATCGGCCGAAGACGCCGTACCATATTCGCGGATACGGTTTTCGTTACATTCAATCCCCACATAGACGAAGGGTCCAATGCCGCGAGTCAAATAGGCCTTGGTTAATGTCGCTTCCAGGTTCATCGGGATAAAATCCTGGCCATCGTTCATCAACAGAACGGGAAAAGGCTTATTTGATTTCCCATAATCGGGCGGGGCCACAAACCGGAACCGGACCCAACGGTCCAAGTTTTTGGAGAACACCCTTCCTTTAGAACCAATAAAATCAATCTGAAACTGCATATTTTTCCTTAACGGGATGCAATAATAACGAATCCCGGAAAAAATTGAATATTGCCACTGCAAATAAATTTCGCAAAATACCAGAAAACCTCACTAGAAATCCTTACATTTTAACGTGATATTTATGGAAGCCGATTAAATAAGACTGGGGCAGCAGCCAATTCTCCAGTTTAAGGCCGACCTATCACCTATGGCAAATTTGTAAATATATCCATTTTGACCTATCTTTAATACTATGGCATCCAAACAAAATATCCAATATTACTCGAACACCCTGGGTCGGAACATCAACGTTGAGATTATGGGGCATTGGGGTCATCCCATATTAATGTTTCCTTCCTCGGGCGGGCAGTATACCCAAAACTCCGATTTTGGTCTCAATGCATCCGTCATGCAGTTCGTGGAGGAAGGCCGTATAAAGCTCTATAATGTCGAAACATTGGACATGCTCACGTTTTACAATGATTCCATGAACTCGGAAACAAAGATCCACAACTACGAGCTCTACATGCAATTTTTGAGAAACGAAATGATTCCGTTTATACAAAATGAATGCAACACCCATCGCTTGGCCACGGCTGGTGTTAGTTTTGGTGGCTTTCACGCGGCCAATACTGCATTTCGGTTTCCCGATGTGGTATCCCACCTAATTTCAATGAGCGGAACATTCAGCATACGGAACATGGCCCCACTTTCCGATGACATGCGAATCTATTTCAACTGTCCCGAAGAATTTATGGCGAATGAGGAGGGGTGGAAATACCAGCATATGAAAATTGTGCTAAGCACCTCCAATTGGGATATCTGTAAGCCTAAAAACGAACGGATGGCAGGTATTTTGAGTGCCAAAGGGATCCCATTTTGGTATGACGAGAAACAATGGATCGACCATGACTGGCCATTGTGGAAGATGGTCTTTCCGGAATACGTGGGAACGTATTTCTGAGACTGGTAGAGGGGGTTGGCAGTGGCATTTCGCGGTTGGCAAAAGGCAAACTTTTAATCCGCCGAGTAATAACCAACATACAGCAAGCAACAAACACTAAACAACAAACATAAAAACAATAAGATTATGGCAAAAAAAGTAGGTATATTGTTCGGCATGGAAGACACCTTTCCTTGGGCATTCATCGACAAGGTAAATGCGTTGGGCGGAGGCAAAGTAGTCGCCGAGCCAGTTAAAATAGACAAAGTACAACAAGGTATTGATTACGGTTACGATGTAATCATAGACCGAATTTCCCAAGAAGTACCTTTTTATAGGGCTTACCTAAAGAACGCGGCCCTAATGGGCACAGCGGTAATCAACAATCCGTTCTGGTGGAGTGCCGATGAGAAATTCTTTAACAACTGTCTCTCCATAAAATTGGGCATTCCTGTTCCAAAGACCGTTTTATTACCTTCCAACCAACGTCCTGACGATACGACTTCAAAGTCTTTCCGCAACCTGGAGGACCCATTGGATTGGGAATATATTTTTAATTATATAGGTTTCCCTGCCTATATGAAACCCCACTCAGGGGGAGGTTGGAAAAGTGTTTATCGCGTAGAGAACGCAGATGACCTTTTCGCAAAGCACAAGGAAACGGGACAACTTGTCATGATGCTCCAAGAGGAGATTGTTTTTGACGACTACTACCGAGTCTATTGCTTGGGACAAAAATATGTCCATATTATGCCCTACGAGCCTCGAAACGAGTTTCACGATCGCTACAATACGAGCCCTAAAACCACTGGGAACGAGGAAATAAAATTAATGAAGACCATTTACGATTATACCATAAAACTTAATAAAGCTTTGGGCTATGATTTTAATACCGTAGAATTTGCAGTGCGCAACGGGATTCCTTATGCCATAGATTTTTGTAACCCTGCCCCGGATGCAGATGTGAATTCTGTGGGTCAGGCCAATTTTGATTGGATCGTGGAGCATTCTGCCAAATTTGCGATCGAAAAAGCGCTTTCCCATAAAACAAATCAGCACAACAGTTCTTGGGGTACCTTTGTACGGTCGGCGGTCACTCCTGCCAAACCAAAGGTGGGGGAGGTTAAATTAAAGACGGCAGTGCAGGCCAAGAAGGCTATGGTCAAGAAACCAATTGCCACCGAATCCAAGACCTCGGCCACCGCAAAAAAGACGGCCCCAAAGGCGGCCCCAACCAAAAAATCGGCAACGGCAAAAAAAAAGGAACCCGCTAAACCAAAAACCGCTGTAAAAAGCCCCTCCAAGTCGGGAGTGACGGCTTCTAAAAAAGCAGCCCCCAGTGCAAAACCTACTCCTAAATCCGCAAGTAAATCAAAACAATCGCCCAAGAAGACTAAATAGACTTAAGACTTGAGATGTTAGACCGTTGTTTTGATGATCGTACATCGAAAAACAATGTTGTTTTCCCTTTTCCCAAAGCAGGATCGGGAACCAAACCCTTTTTTAATTCAAAGACACCGAGATGCATAAATTTACATTGGGAATAGAGGAGGAATTTCAAATATTGGATCGGGACACGTTGACGTTGCGTTCTCACATGTCAAAAATCATTGACGGGGGCAAGGTGTTGTTAAAGGAGCGCATCAAAGAAGAAATGCACCAGTCGGTGGTCGAAATGGGCACAAATGTCTGCGAGAATATCCATGAAGCCCGGGACGAGGTTTCTTACCTGCGCCAGCAGGTGGTAGATCTTGCGGCAAGGGAAGACCTTTTGGTGGCCGCTTCCGGAACCCATCCGTTTTCGCAATGGAGCGAACAATTGATAACGCCCAATCCGCGTTATGATCAATTGATCGCAGAGATGAAGGACGTTGCGCGCTCCAACCTTATTTTTGGCATGCACGTACATGTGGGTATCCCCAACAGGGAGGAAGGATTGCAGATCATGAACGTGGCCCGCTATTTTCTACCGCATTTATACGCACTTTCTACCAATTCGCCCTTTTGGGAAGGGCGGGAGACCGGGTTTAAATCGTTTCGATCTAAAATATTCGACAAGTTTCCAAGAACGGGCATCCCGCCCTATTTTGCCAGTGTGGCGGAATATGACAAATTTATCGAAGTACTCGTAAAGACAAATTGCATCGACAACGGGAAGAAAATATGGTGGGACATTCGGTTGCATCCTTTTTATCCCACGGTAGAGTTTAGGATCTGCGATATGATGATGACCGTAGACGAGGTAATCTGCGTAGCGGCACTAATGCAGTGTATAATTGCCAAGCTGAGCAAATTACACCAAAAGAACCAAAGTTTTAGGTCCTACCGCCGTATCCTGATCAACGAGAATAAATGGCGGGCGGCACGATGGGGAGTTGAGGCCAAACTCATAGACTTCGGGAAAGAGGAAGAAGTGCCGTTTGCACTTTTGGTACAGGAATTGTTGGAGTTTATAGATGACGTGGTAGACGATCTCGGATGCCGTACAGAAGTCAATTACGTATATCAAATTCTGGAACAGGGTTCCGGTGCGGACCGACAACTGAAGGTTTTTGAAGAAAACCAGGATTTTAAGGAGGTAGTGAAATATGTCGTTAACCAAACGACAAAGGGACTTTAGTTTTATACCTTTGCACGGGAGCGTGGAAAATTGCCCATTTCATATAGAATCTATAAATAAATGCAAAACACCTATAAAATAGCCCTTTTGGATATGAACGCTGGCCATCCCAATGAGGGAATGCGTTGTTTAAGAATGTTGGCAGGCGATTTTTTGGCCCAAAACGGAAGAACGGGTACATACGATATTTTTGATGTTCGATTAAAGCGGGAAATCCCCAACCTAAAGGAATACGATATTTTTATTTCTTCCGGCGGGCCGGGGTCCCCAATGGTTTCGGGGGAAGAATGGGAAAAGGCCTATTTCGATTTTCTAGATGCCCTCTTGTACCACAATCTTTCCGAACCCAATAAAAAGCATATTTTTCTTATCTGCCATTCTTTTCAACTCGCTTGTTTACACTGGGATTTGGCCAAGGTGACCAAACGCAGGTCGACCTCATTTGGAATCCTCCCCATTTTCAAGACCATGAGCGGGGAGCACGAAACCCTGTTCGAGGGCCTTGACAATCCGTTCTATGCCGTAGATTCCAGGGATTACCAAGTAGTGGGGCCAGCTGAATGGAAACTGGATACCATGGACGGGAAAGTGCTCTGCAGGGAGAAAATACGACCCCATGTTCCTTTGGAAAGGGCCGTGATGGCCATTCGGTTCAGCAAGGAAATATTTGGGGTACAATTTCATCCCGAAGCCGATTCCGAAGGTATGTTACGCCACTTTAAAAAGGAGGAAAAAAGAGATCAGATCATAAAAAAATATGGCAAGCGCAAATATTTGGATATGTTGGAGCAATTGGTAGATGACGATAAGATCATGAAAACCAACCTCACCATTATCCCCCGTTTTTTGCAGCAGGCCGCTGAAGCCATTGACAATTACAAACTTGTCTCCGTATGATACCCAAGATCAGGAAAGCGTTCAATGCCAATTTTAAACAGGAATATTACGAAAACCTGAAAGATGATATCGATAAGACGTTTGGCGAACCAGCAGCCTTCCGCATCTCGGAGACTCCTGTTTTTATTGACAAAGAAATCAAAAAAGAGGTTTTTGATGCCTGTGATGCAATTATAGACCAACTTTGGAAACTGGACCTGGAAGAAATTCGGCAGAAATTTATTCCGGGCAACTTACAATCCCCATCCCCTTTGGGCAAACCCCATTTTTTGGCCATCGATTTTGGGTTATGTGAAGACGGTAATGGTGGAATAACACCGCAGCTCATCGAACTACAAGCCTTCCCTACCCTATTTTTCTATCAACCTTTTTTGGGAAAGTCGTACCTAAAGAATTACCCCAACATGCCAAAGGAGGGGTTTCACTACTTCTTTAGCGGACTGGACGACGCGGGCTATTTGGAGGAAGTAAAAAATGTGATCCTAGGCGATGAAGATCCGGAAAATGTGATCTTGATGGAAATCTTCCCTGAAAAACAGAAGACCCGTATCGATTTCTGGGCCACAAAAAAAGCATTGGGAATCGAGGTGGTCTGCATGACGAAGGTAATCAAGGAGGGTAGAAAGCTATTTTATGAAAAAGAAGGTCGAAAAATACCTATAAAACGAATTTACAACCGGGTAATCTTTGATGAGATTGCACGTACCAAAGACCTAAAGACCAGCTTTAACCTTAACGATGACGTAGATGTGGAATGGGTTACCCATCCGGATTGGTTCTTTATGATCTCTAAGTGCATTATGCCGCTTTTAAAGCACAAGAACATTCCAACATCCTATTACCTGAACGACTATCCGTCCGACATCGATTTAAAAAAATATGTGCTGAAACCCTTGTTCTCGTTTGCCGGACAGGGCATCGACCTACATCCCACCCATGACACCATCCTAAATATAAAGGATAAGCAAAACTATATCCTACAACAAAAAGTAGAGTATGCCTGGCTTATAAAAACGAATACCCCAAAAAACGCCAAGGTAGAATTGCGCATCCTCTATGTTTGGAACGGGGAGCAGAACAGGCTAAAACCCGTCATCAACCTGACTAGAATGAGTAAAGGGGAGTTGATCAATGTTTCTTACCTTACCGATGATAGTTGGATCGGATCTTCGATCAGTTTTTTTGAGGCAACCCGACCATAATTTTATTCAATTCCTTAATTCCCATAACTGATCCGTTTTAAAGGGAATCCCTCCCATGCTACTACAGATAAATTGGGTCGAAAGTCTTCCTCTGTCGCCAAGCCTTTGGATAGCACTTTGACAACATACAATTAGTTTGTTTTTTTTAAATTTGAAATTGAACGAAATAAAATTGATGCCACAGGGTGAATTTGAAATAGAGGACCTACCATTTAACAGCGTATTCAATCAAAAATTGATAGACAGCTTACCAGGCATCTTTTATTTGTACAAAATAGAGGGTGACTCGGCAAAATTAGTAGGATGGAACCGAAACCATATGACTGTCTCGGGTTATTACGAGGACGAGTGCAGGGACAAGCCGCCCATCTTTTTTGTGGACGAAAACTCAATGCCTGCCATTAACCAGGCGGTCCAACAGTTAATTGCCACTGGCGAGGTCCGTAATGTAAATGGCAACATAAAGACTAAAAGCGGTGAAATTATTCCCCATATATTTGAAGGATATAAATTTGAGCACGGGAAGAACAAATATTTTATGGGGGTTGGTATCGATTCTTCGGGCCTTGTATCCTTAAAGGAACAAATGCATCTCCTAGAGTTGGAAAAGGAACACGCCATCCGGGAAAAGATCAAGAAAGAAAGTGAATTGATGTCCATCGCGTTGCGGGAAGGAAACAATGATAAATTGCTATTTGATACCTTTCGAAAATTAAAAAATTTGCTTAAAGAAGATAATCTTCAGGCATTGCACCTACAGATTAAACATCATTTGGAAGCCCTAAGCATACAATCCAGATTAAAGGATAATTGGGACGTTTTTAGGGTACAATTCAACAACGTACACAATCAATTCTTCCAAAGACTTAGAAAGGAGCACCCTACCTTAACCAGCGGAGAGCTCAGGTATTGCGCTTATATAAAGGTTCATATATCCCCCTCACAATTGACCACTCTCCTCAATATATCAAAAAATGGTCTCAAGAAAAAAAGGTATCGGATAAAAAAGAAGCTCGATCTTGCTGCCGATGCCGATCTGGATTTCTATATCTCCCAATTTTAGTGCTGGATTTTTTTTAATTTGTCTACCATTTGTCTACCTCGTCTCTTCTCTAATAAAAAGTTAATTTATTTATCTTTAGCACTATTCCAAACATCAGATTTTTAGCACAAATTGAAATAAGGTTTTGGCATAATGGATAACCATTGTTACTGCCATAAACTTACACATTGCAAATAATGGGGAAGGAAGTACTTATTATTTGCAATTATGACACCGTTTTACTTGGGAACACTATAATCATTTATTAACTATTTAATTTTACCTGTATGAAAAGAAAATTAATATTGACGTCATTGGCCATGCTGATGGCAACCGCATTATTTGCGCAGAAAAAACCCAATATCCTGGTGATATGGGGCGATGATATTGGCCAATCCAATATTAGTGCCTATACCTTTGGACTAGTTGGCTACCAAACACCAAATATCGACCGGGTCGGGAAGGAAGGCATGATGTTTACGGACTATTATGCCGAACAGAGTTGTACCGCCGGCCGTTCCAGTTTTATAACGGGACAATCCACGTACCGGACGGGAATGTCCAAAGTAGGGCTGCCTGGTGCCGATGTAGGCCTTAGCGAAAAGGACGCCACCATTGCCGAAATGCTAAAGCCTTTGGGCTATGCTACGGGACAGTTCGGGAAGAACCACTTGGGGGATCGGGACAAATTCCTACCAACCAATCACGGGTTCGATGAGTTTTTCGGCAATCTGTACCACTTGAACGCTGAAGAAGAACCAGAAAACCGAAACTACCCAACAGATCCGGAGTTTAAGAAAAAATTCGGCCCTAGGGGGGTAATACATTCCTATGCCGATGGCAAGATTGAGGATACGGGGCCATTGACAAAGAAGAGAATGGAAACAGTAGATGAGGAAACTTCTGCTGCGGCCATAAAATTCATGGAAAAGGCTGTCAAAAGCAATACGCCCTTCTTTGTATGGTTCAATACTACCCGTATGCACTTTAGAACCCACGTAAAGGCAGAAAATAGGGATAAGCCTGGATTAACTGCACGTACCGAATATGCGGATGGGATGATTGAACATGACAAAATCGTCGGATCATTGCTTGATAAAGTCGATGAATTGGGTATAACCGACAATACCATTGTCATTTATTCTACTGATAACGGGCCCCATAAGAATTCTTGGCCAGATGCTGCAAATAGCCCATTCCGGAACGAAAAAAACAGTAATTGGGAAGGTGCTTTCAGGGTTCCTGCATTTATACGTTGGCCCGGACATATTAAGGCAGGAAGTGTTTCCAACGAAATCGTGAGTGGTCTGGATTGGGCGCCAACTCTATTGGCGGCGGCCGGCAACCCAAATATTACCGAACAATTGAAGCAAGGAACATTCTCTTCTAACGGAAAAAAATTCCATAATCATTTGGATGGGTATAATATATTGCCCTATTTGACAGGCAAGGCCGAAAGATCTCCCAGAAAAGAGTTCTTTTATTTTAACGATGATGCACAACTTGTAGCACTGCGTTATGAAAACTGGAAAATAGTCTTTTTGGAGCAACGTGTACAAGGAACCCTCCAAGTATGGGCGGAACCTTTTACCCCCTTACGTCTGCCAAAAATGTTCGATCTACGTGCAGATCCTTATGAAACGGCCGATATTACATCCAATACCTATTGGGATTGGTTGTTAGATCACGCCTTTTTGTTAGTGCCGGCACAACAAGAGGCCGCCAAGTTCTTGGCAACCTTTAAGGAGTTCCCACCTAGGCAGGCCCCAGCAAGTTTTAATCTTGAGGAAGTTATGAGAAATCTATCCGAATCCACGGGCGGATAAATTAATTCGATTTTGATAAATAGAAAAGGCCGTCTTATGGGCGGCCTTTTTTATACTCATTCTATTTTGAAAATAGAAAGATACCGGGTGTTCTGCATATTCCATAGAAAGGAAAAATTATAAGATCTAAACCTTGCCAAAGTGTTCAATTGGTTTACTTTTTAGATTTCCAATAATGCCCCGACTTGGAAAATATTTAATGGTGTCGCTGTCCGATTTACCGTGTAGTTTCCTAAATGTGTAACCTAAAAGGATAAATTTGAATTTAAGCGAATACTGGGTTATATGTGGATCAATTTAAGTATGTTCGAATTTGGTAATCCCGGGAATAATTTTTTCGTATGGTTTCATTTTACCGTCTTACTGTTAAATATTTTATTTTTAAACATGAGCCATTAACTGAAAACATTATTCATTCGGAATAGGATCTAAAAACGCTATATAAATAAACAATCAAGTAATATGAGTCCTTTTGAAGCAATCACAACGTTAAAGTCCGAGATGTCCAAATCCATTATCGGGCAGGAAAATTTAATAGACCGTATTATTCTGGTACTGTTGGCCGATGGCAATATGCTTTTGGAAGGTCTACCGGGATTGGCAAAGACCAGGGCCATCAAGACCTTGGCCAAATATTTGGATTGCGACCTAAGCCGGATTCAATTTACCCCCGACCTCCTGCCCAGCGATGTTACGGGAACAGAAATCTATCAGCCAACGGAAAAGGAAAAGTTTGTATTTCAACGTGGCCCTATTTTTAGCAACCTTATCCTCGCCGATGAGATCAATAGATCCCCGGCCAAGGTACAATCCGCCCTTTTGGAGGCCATGGAGGAAAGACAGGTGACCGTAGCTGGTAAGACCTATCCCATGGAAAAACTATTTATGGTAATGGCCACCCAAAACCCTATTGAGCAGGAAGGCACCTATCCCCTTCCCGAAGCCCAAATGGACCGTTTTATCATGCACGTGATTATCGATTATCCGGATGATGTAGCTGAATTGGGCATACTGCACCTTAACAAGCAAGAAGTGGCGCAAAGGACAGGGGCCAAAACCGAAAAACCGGAAACCATTTCCCAACAGCATATTTTTGATGCCAGGGAAGAAATCGGCAAAATAAAGGTGACGGAAGAGTTGGAGAAGTACATGGTAAGCCTTATTTCTGCTACGAGATATCCAGAACGTTTCAGCCAAGAACTACGGGAATATATCTCTTTTGGGGCGAGCCCCAGGGGAACTATTGCACTGGATCGCTGCAGCCGGGTGAACGCTTGGATGCAGGGATCGGATTTTGTTTCCCCGGACAACATACATGCGGTTGTCAAGGATGTCCTCCGGCACCGTATCGCACTCAGCTACAAGGCCAGGGCCGAAGGGATTACCGTAGGTCAGATCATCGACAAGATATTGGAGCAGGTGGCCGTAGTAGCGTAACATGAAGCTCCCTTCCTCCTAAGGGAGGAGCCTTTGACAATAGTACCGATACTTCCTACCTAAAAAAGAGGAATTGAGGGAGGTGTTGATTGCGTTAATGGATTGAAATCAATGAAAGAAAAAAAAATAGACAACCTCATTTTTATATCCCTTGAACATTTATTGAAGCTCGAGTGGCTCAACACGGTCTTGAACTTTAATGCGGGAAGGCAAAAATCGAATAGCGTTCTTTCCGGTCGTTATGCTTCCCGGCTGCGGGGAAGGGGATTGGATTTTGAGGAGGCCCGGCCTTATGTGATCGGGGACGACATCCGGAATATTGATTGGAACGTTACTGCAAAGACGGGGGAAACCCACACCAAGGTCTTTACGGAGGAAAAAGAAAAACCTGCCTTCATTTTTGTTGATCAATCCCCTTCAATGGGATTCGGCTCTGCTAGTAAGACCAAATCCGTTGTTGCCGCCGAACTGGCCGCCATTGCCGCCTATAAAATTTTAAAGGGCGGGGATAGAATCGGCGGTATGGTCTTTAAGGGCGGGGATTATGATTTGATAACCCCTAAAAGGAACAGGGAAAATATATTGCGTTTCTTACAGAAAGTCGTGGATGCAAACCATAGCATATACGAACAACCGGCCTATAACTTTGATGAGTCGATAAAGGAGGTAATCCATAAAGTACAGAATATTGTCACCCATGATTATTTAACTATAATTATCAGTGATTTTTGTCGATATAATCCGGAGACCCTAAAATATTACAGTATGTTGTCCGAGCATAACGATGTGATACTTATCAAGGTCTACGACCCTATGGAAGAGCAACTGCCCCACGAGAAAATTGCGTTGAGCAACCGAGTGGAGCAGATTCAGGTAAAGGCCAATAACAATAAGCTAAATAAAGACCTGGAGGATGATTTCTTGGCCAACTATAAAAATTTTAAATCCGAAGTAGAGAAATACGGGATCACCATGTTCAAAATAAATACGGTGGATCCATTGGAAGACCAGTTGATCGAGTTTTTTTCCAAATACAAATCTTAGTTTGGCTTTGGCATTACGGAAGAAGGAGATACGTTGAAGAGGTGTAATACAATAGTTATGAATGTCTTGGAGTGTAAGTGGATTTTTAAATTGAGGGGAAAGAAGTCAAGAATTAAATACATGTTGTCGATTGCTAAAAAGTGCTGTTAAACAGGTCCTGCCCTTTTTTCAAGGGGAGCCAGCCCGACAAAATCATTCCCCGTCCGAAAGCCAGCCCGACATGGCCATTCTGGCGGGGTGCCACAGGCGGAGGGGTAATTTTAAATTAACTCGCAATCATTTCTTTGAATAGGAATTATTGAAAATGAACCGTTCATTACACAATAGAAAGTATCTTGAAAAGTATAGAAAGGAACTGCGAAATAATACTACAAAGGCCGAATCCATGCTATGGAAAGCATTACAGGGCAGACGATTGGAAGGCAGAAAATTTAGGAGGCAACAAAGTATTGACAATTTTATCGTCGATTTTTATTGCCCCCAGGAAAAGCTTATAGTTGAACTCGATGGAGAAGTTCATAATAATGCAGTTTCCGATAATTATGATGATAAAAGAACGAAAAAGTTAGAGCGTTGGGTTTTATTGTTCTCCGATTTGAAAACAAATTGGTTTTGAACAATTAGACATGGTAATGGAAGGTATTAAAGCAAGATTTAATGGGTAACCACCCCGCCTATCGGCACCCCTCCATCAAAAGGAGGGAATCCGTGGTTGATCAAATGAAACAATCGGTTTCCGGAAGAATCGGCTTCCCTCCTTGGGAGGGGCTGGTGGAGGTGGAACAGGACAAGGAAATATTGGAGGTGCAATTATTTTCAATCAAATAATTCTACTCCAGATAAATGTTTTGAAGTTGAGAATAATAATTAAATAACAGAATAACCTAATAACACAAGAAGTAAAAGCCCAAATGATATTTAGCACACTGTACATATCGCTCCAAGACACCATCTTCAATGTCGCCCCGGCCGACGGTCTACAATTGGATGGCATTATGGAGCCTGCTCCCATCCCATTTAGTTTTGATACGATCGGATGGAAGGTAACGTTCATTTTATTGGTGCTGTTGCTAATTTACATCGTCTATAAAATATACCAACATTACAAAGGTCAGCAGTACAGACGGGATGCGGTGCAAGCTATAGAAACTATGGAGCAGGACAGTTCCCTATCAGAAAGCACCTTCGTATCCAAGGTATTGTTCTTGATAAAACAAACCGCGCTTTACACATATCAAAGGATAGAGGTTGCCTCCCTAAACGGGGAAGAATGGCTACAGTTTTTGGATAGAAAGGTAGACGGGGTAAACTTTGGCCGATATCAAGAGGTAATTGAATCGGCTATTTATAAAGGAGAGTTAAGCCCTAGTGCTAATTTTAACAAGGACGATTTTGCACAAATGAGTAAAAAATGGATACAAAAGCATGCCTGATAATTTTCACTTTGCATACCCAATAGTAGCTATTCTTTTGCCCCTGCCCTTGCTGGTGTATTGGCTGTTGCCGGCCATTAAGAACAAGAGCACGGCACTGCAATATGCCTATTTTAGGAATGCAGCCCAGGTTTCGGGACAAAAGCCCAGAAAGGCATCCTATGTGAAAAGAAGAAACGGGTTGGCCTGGGTAGTGATGTACCTTATTTGGATCGGGTTATTATTGGCCTTGGCAGGTCCGGAATTGGTCGGAAAGCCGGAGCGGAAAATAAAAACGGCGCGTAATTTTTTGATCGTGGCCGACCTTAGTTTTAGCATGGCCAATACCGATTGGATCCTGGACGGGAAAAAAGTGACCCGTTGGACGGGAGTAAAGGATTTTATGCACGGATTTATTACCGAACGAAAAAGTGACCGAATGGGCCTGGTGTTCTTTGCCTCCAGCGCCTACATTCAAGCTCCGTTCACGGCGGATTTGCCTACCATCCAGACCATGTTGGACGAGGCAGACGTAGGAATGGCGGGGCAAATGACCAATATAGGAAAAGCCATTGTAAAAGGAATGGATCTGTTTGCAAGGGATACCATTAAAAGTAAGGTAATGTTGCTACTTACGGATGGGGTAGATTCCGGGATGGAAATTTTGCCCTTGGATGCGGCCAATATGGCCAAGCGCGATTCCACAGTAATCTACACCATTGGAATTGGAGATCCAAATAGTAGTGCTTCGGACTTGGACGATCAAACGTTAAAGGAAATTTCCCAAATGACGGGCGGAAAATATTTTAATGCTAAGGATTCCGAGACCTTGGCATCCATTTCCAAAGAATTGGACACCCTGGAACCTATTGAGTATGAAAAAGATAGCTTTACACCAAAGACCAGATTGTACTACTACCCTTTGGGAGCGGCTTTGTTACTCGGAATCCTGGCGGTCTTGATCAACAATTTGATTTTGGTGTATAAAAGGATTAGGGGTTGACCCTTTAGAATGGAGTGGATTACATAATTTAAAATGGAATCTATTTAAAATAAAATATACCCCTCCGCCTTCGGCACCCCTCAGGCAAAAGGAGGGGACTTTTAAACTGAAAATGGGAAATTAGGTCCTCCCCTTTTTCAAGGGGAGGTGCCCAACGGGCGGAGGGGTCAACCATGATTCGATTGAAACGAGAATGTGAACTTAATGGATAAAATTTCAAAAATAGACTGGGAAAAATTCCATTTTTTACGTCCGGATTATATCTGGATGGCTATTCCTATAGGTCTCATTGTCCTTGTAGGCATCTTGGCATATATCGAAAAAAGCACTTGGAAAAAAAACATTGCCCAACACCTGCAGCCCTATGTCATCCAAAAAGGAACGGCATGGAAATCGCGCCTTATCCATATCTCCTTGCTTCTACTGTTCGGAATTGGGTTTATTGCATTTCTCGGTCCCACCTGGAACCAGGAAAAGGAACCAGCCAAAAAACTAAAATCGAAACTGGTCATTGCCCTTGATCTTTCACAGAGTATGCTTACCTCCGATATTTCCCCCGACCGATTGGAAAGGGCCAAATTTAAGATATATGATTTCCTTGATGCCAATCCCAGGGCAGAGACCGCCTTACAAGTCTTTTCTGCCTCCACCCATACCGTGGTGCCGTTTACAACGGATTACAAGATAATCGAGGACCAAATAGACGGACTTAAACCCGCCATGATGCCCGGAAGAGGGACGGGTTTCGATGCCCTCTTCAAGAATCTGGACAGTCTTTTTACCGACAATAAGGCCCAAGGAAAAATTCTTCTGATCACGGATGACCTGGAAGGTCTGGATGTGCAGCAGGTCAGTGCCTTTATGCAGGACAATAATGTGATACTGTACCTATATCCCTTTGCAACCCAATCCGGTGGGGAAGTTCCTTCTTTTGTCAATTCCAAGTATCCCCTAAAGGTAAATGGGAAAACGGTTACTTCCCAATTAAATATAGAGACCAAACAGGCATTGGCAGGGGTTCGGAACATCCACGTTATGGACCTTACCTTGGATAAAAGCGATATAAAGACCGTAGCCAAGGAAATAAGCGAACATTTGGTATTTACGGAAGAGCAGGGCTATAAGGAAGAAAATTGGGAAGACAACGGATATTGGCTCTTGATACCATTGGTCTTCTTTTTCCTTTTCAGTTTTAGAAAAGGCTGGGCCATTTACGGGCTACTGTTTATCATCGGGTTTACTTCCTGTACCGATAATAAAGATCCGTCCAAAGTGTCAAAAAACGTGACCCAAAAATTTGTTGACCTCTGGTATACCAAGGATTATCAAGGCCAAATGGACTACGACAAAAAGAATTATAAAAAAGCGGCCTCGGAATTCAAGGATCCCTTGCACAAAGGGGTGGCTTATTTTAAGGCAGGGGATTACGCGGAAGCAAAAAAAGCCTTTGAACAGGATACCTCGTCTATCGGCAAATACAATCTGGGGATGACGTATGCCAAAATGGGAGATCTGGAAAAGTCCAAAAGGATTTTTGAAGAATTGGTGGTTACGGATTCAACTATGGGAAATGCCAAAAACAACCTAAGAAAAGTAAATCAAGTCTTGGCCGGTAGCGACTCCATGAACACAAAGAAAGTACCCCTAAATAAAAAGCCTCCAAAGGACAACAACATACAAAATAAATCCAAGGAGGATTTAGGTGGTGGCGGGCAAAAAGCTACCGAGAAAGATATGGAAAAACAGCGGTTGGAGGAAACCACCAATACAGGAAAGCGTATTGGCAAGGAAATGGATGAGGTACCGGACAATTTTAAATCCGGTAAGGGACAGATACCCAATAATGTTCTTATGAGAAAAGTGGATGACGACCCCACCCTGTTTTTGACCAAGAAGTTCAAGTACCAGGTAAAGAAGAAAAAAATAACCGAAGAAAAAACGCCTAACGAATGGTAAGGAAGTGCGCCTTTTTACTTTTCCTATTTATATCGGTCCAAGGGTTCGGACAGCAGCTCGTGGGTTATGTCTCTTTGAACACAACGGAGCCATATGTTGGCCAACCGGCGGAAATGACGGTTTCCGTTTATACGAATACCTGGTTTACCGCAGGTGTCGATGTCGGGAATATCCAGGTAGAAGGGGCATTGACCGTATATTTTAGATCGGTCCCCAATAGTCGGACTTTTGGAGGCAAAAGATTTACAGGCGTTGATTTTATATACCATCTTTTTCCTACGAAGGCCGGAGAACTTACAGTGTCACCCTTGAGTATCGAGGTTGAATCACCAAGACCAGAAAATTCAAAGGGCATTAAACATACGATAACTACCAAAGAGAAAAAATTGTCCGTCAAGGATGTTCCTCTAGGTGTCAACCCTAATGACTGGCTGGTATCCAGCTCTTTAAATGTATCCCAAAAATGGAATGCCCCTTTAGACAAGGTGAAAGTAGGTGATGTATTGCAACGTACCATTTCAAGGAGCGCCGGGGGTACGTTGAGTGAATTTATTCCCGCCGTAACGTGGGATTCCGTTCCCGGGGTCAGTATCTACCCTAAAAGGCCTATTACCAGGACCGAAAAGACAAAAACCTACGTATCCGCTTTTCGGTCGGAAACCGTCAATTATTTATTCGAGAAGGAAGGGACCATTACTTTGCCCAAACAAGAGTTTATCTATTGGAACGACCGATACAATAAGTACTATAAACGCGTAATAGATTCCATTACGATCCAGGTAGCCCATAATCCCGATTTGCAAATTTTGTCGGGAATTAAAAAGCAATTACAAAAGGAAGCCGAGGCCGAAGTGGCCCCTGAACAAAAAGCCACGCTTATTTTTGGAATGACCTGGCAGCAGTTTTTAAAACTGATCCTGCTTGTCCTGGCCGTCTCAGTTGTTGCATATTACTTTATTAGATGGGCTTATTTTTATATCAAAAGAAAATATTCGGAATATATTGGGTCAGAAAAAAATGCTTATAGAAAAGTAAGTAGGTCCCTAAGAGCAAAAAATGGATATAAATTCTTCAATGAGGCCAAGCTTTGGATGTTAAAGCTAGATCTTAAAGAAAGTAGTTTGGATTATTTTATTGTCCATCATGGAACCGAGGAGCTTCGTGAAAATTATGTCGTTCTAAAAAAGGCGATTTTTAATAATTCCACTACCTTAAGGCCCAATTACCCTGAACTTCACAAGGAGTTGAATGCCGCAAGAAAACGGTTTTTAAAAAAGCAAGAGACACTTCAAAAACATGAAATCCGAGAACGACAAAAGGATTGGCTCAATCCCATAAGTACCGAGGAATAGCTAAGACTACAATCAAGAAAGGGCAAATGACGAAAAGAATAATTCTAATTGCCCTTTTTATTTTCACTTATTGAGGGGTTAAAGACATGTATCGATTTTCCATTATTGTAAACTAACCCAATTGCAATAAATTAGAATAGGAACTGAGGAACTGGTAGGACAAATGGTCAGATCCAAGTTTGGCAATCTGGAGCGTGTCCCTACCAAACGATTCTGTAGGGATGGGATTTGTATGGTGTTATCCCCTAAGGACCAACCCGTACCATAAAAAGCAATTGTTCCCTTTTTCGGCTTAAAATTTTAAACGGTAACATAACTTATTCTTGTTCATGAAGCCTATGGATTACGTTTAAAAAATATAAAATTTAAAAAAATAAGACTTTCCCAATACCTCGCATTACTCTACTAATGGGGAATTCCGCAGTTTGCCGTTGCAAAGTTTCTGTTCGGTATGGAAAATATTTTAATAGGCTTCACTAAATGCTCCTGTATGTTTCGTTACGACGAAACGAGTGTTTCTTTAACAAAAAAAAATTAAGGATGTTTTAAGAATTTTAACTAAATTTATGATGCTTTCCAAATACTCTATTTTAAATAACACCACTAATCATTAAGAACAATTAAAATGAAAAAAGTAAAAGTACTATCCGTATTTCTTGCCGGTGCATTCTGTCTTTCCCTGACGGTTGTACAGGCACAAAAAAACAAAAGGCCAACAAAGCCGAACATTGTTATGCTCATTTCCGATGACACCGGCTGGGGAGACCTTGGCGTATATGGTGGTGGAGAAGGCCGTGGCATGGCCACCCCAAACTTAGATCGTATGGCCAAAGAAGGCATGCAGTTTTGGAATTTTTATGGCCAGCCCAGCTGTACTCCCGGTAGAGCAGCAATGCAAACCGGACGTATCCCCAACCGAAGTGGAATGACTACCGTTGCCTTTCAAGGGCAAGGTGGTGGTTTGCCGGCTGCTGAATGGACCTTGGCGTCCGTACTTAAAAAAGGCGGATACAGCACCTATTTTTCAGGGAAATGGCATTTAGGCGAGGCCGATTATTCGATGCCTATTGCACAAGGTTATGACAAAATGCAAAACGTTGTGCTCTACCACTTAAATGCATATACCTATGTATTTCCTTCTTGGAATCCGGACATGTCGCCTGAAATGCTGGCTTTTTTCAAAAAAGTTACCACGGGCATATTGGAAGGCGAAGCTGGTGGAAAAGCCCGGGAAATATCCAAGGTGACGGAAGATAATATCGCCGAACTGGATATGATGATGACCGAAAACGTACTAAAGCAATTGGACGCCTACGCCAAAGCGAAAAAACCATTCTTTATGTCGGTCAACTTTGCGAAGAACCACCAGCCCAACCTACCTTCCAAACAATTTGTTGGGAAATCGGCGTCCAAGAGCAAATATGCCGACTGCGTAGTGGAGATGGACTACAACGTGGGTCGTGTGATGGATAAAATCCGTGAACTGGGCATTTCGGAAAATACTATCGTTATCTATACCGTGGACAATGGCGCTTGGCAGGATGTCTATCCGGATGCCGGTTACACCCCATTTAGAGGTTCCAAAGGCACCGATAGGGAAGGTGGCAGCCGTGTCCCCGCTATTGCATGGTGGCCAGGTCAGATAAAAGCAGGTAGTGACAGCCATGCTATTGTAGGCGGCCTCGATATGATGGCTACTTTTGCCAACTTGGCAGGGGTAGAATTGCCCAAAAATGACCGTGAAGGAGTCCCAATGGTTTTTGATAGCTACGACATGTCCAACGTTCTTTTCAATGAAGGCAAGCCACTCCGGGATGATTGGTTCTATTTTACCGAGTCCGAACTATCCCCAGGTGCTGTAAGGGTAGGAAGGTTTAAAGCCGTATTCAACACAAGGGGCGATAATGGCGCCCAAGCAGGAAGCGATATGCCAGGACAACAGTTGGGTTGGAGGGGCGACGAGACCTATGTAGCCACCGTACCTGCCATTTATGATCTATGGCAAGATCCACAAGAGCGTTATGATATTTTTATGAACAGTTACACCGAGAAGACTTGGACTTTGCCCATCTTTAACAAGGCGACCCAGGACCTTATGAAATCCTATGTGGAGTATCCACCCAGACCCCTCCAAAGTGAGGTATATACCGGACCTATGGAAATCACAAGATTTAGGAATACGGAACGTGCCAAAGAACTTCTGAAACAAAAAGGCATAGTTTTACCAGAATTGAAAGGCGGGAACTAAGAAAAACCGAAAATCGGCATAGAGGACATTTCATTGCCCTTTGTGCCGATTTTTTCTTTTTTTCTACAATCGAATATGTCAATAAAAAATATAGCGTATTTTAGTTTTTATTGATTTTTTTAATTCTTTAAAATCCTTTTAATATAAATAAACACTACCATGCGCATCCAAACATACAAGCTTACCGCACCGTTACTGGGTCTGCTTATGATCATTAGTTTTATGGTCTCCTGTAAACAACAGACGGAAACAAAACCGGAAGTAACAGAAGTATCAAATACGGTTGAGAAAACCGACCCCCTGCCCTCTTGGAACGATGGCAAGTCCAAAGAGGCCATCATCAACTACGTAGAGGACGTCACCAATAAGGACGGCGCTAATTTTATCCCCGTAATGGACCGTATCGCCACCTTTGACAACGACGGTACCCTCTGGTCCGAAAAGCCCATATACTTCCAATTCTTTTTTGCATTGGACCGTATAAAAAAGATGGCTCCGGAACATCCGGAATGGAAGAACAAACAACCCTATAAGGCCGTGCTGGAAAACGATATGCCTACCCTAATGAAACAGGGAGAAAAAGGCCTTTTGGAAATAGTAATGGTGACACATTCCGGCACCACCACGGACGAGTTCGAAAAACTGGTAAAAGATTGGATCGCGACCGCAGAGCATCCTACCAAAAAGAAACATTTTAACGAATTGGTATTCCAGCCCATGCTGGAGCTGTTGGACTATCTTAGGGCCAATGAATTTAAGACCTTTATCGTATCGGGAGGAGGCATCGAATTTATGCGTCCGTGGACGGAAGCAGTTTACGGCATCCCAAAAAATCAGGTCATTGGAAGCAGCATCCAGACAAAATATGAGTATAATGACGGGAAGCCGTATATTGAAAGATTGGCCAAAATAGACCTGATAGACGACAAGGAAGGAAAGCCCGTAGGGATAAACCGTTACATCGGTCGCCGACCTGTTTTTGCCGCTGGGAACTCCGACGGAGATCTACAAATGCTGCGCTGGGCGGACTCCAACACCTTTAAATCCTTTAAACTCTACGTGCACCATACCGATTCCATTAGGGAATGGGCGTACGATAGGAAATCCCCAATTGGCACTTTCGACAAAGGACTGGACGAGGCCAATGAAAAAGGGTGGACAATAGCAAGCATGAAGGACGATTGGAAGGTGATATATCCCTTTGATAAGAAGTAGATGACACTTCCATTATTTTAGTGAAAATTAGGATTTGGACTTAAGAACCAAGACGTAGGAAATAAGACTAAAAAAAATATAAATCTACTTTACAAGAACTGAATCGTTTAATTCAAAGTCTTGCTTCTCCTATAATCGATATTCCCTCAAAAAGGGCATTGACTGTCATTAATAGTTAAAAACACCAATGAAGGGTTGATGCAAAAAATAAATGATGTTTTGTTAGTCGTGTTTACATCTGGGACGATTCAATAGTTACGCTGTTAGCCAGCGCAGCTAATACCCTTAACCAAAGAATAGTGGCCGACCCCGAAACCGCGGGGCATTTTCAACCCTTGATTCGCATTAAAATTAATGGTTAGTAGTATTGTAAGCTACCATAAACGCGTAACGATTATTTTTATAGTAACTGACAAAAATTAAAATCATGAAATCACGCTCCCAGATAATTGCAATTACCATCGCATTATTCTTCGTGAATTTTTCCATGATGGCCCAGAAAGAAGAAAAACCGGAATCCAAGACCTCCGTAAAGCAGTCCCAGGAGATAATGAACCCCACCACTTTGGCCTGGCAACTTCAACTGGAAGAATATATCATCACTAATACGCATAATACGGAGGGGGTTGCCCAAAATTTTCGTTTTAGGGGAATTTTGCCCTTGAAAAAAGGACCGCTTTTGCCCTTTCCCCAACTCATCAGGGTCATCGCCTTTGTCAACACCGCCCCTGACGGCACCACCGGCTTGGGCGACCTTACGCTGAACCAGTTCTTTATCTTGATGAAGAAAAAATGGGGGCAGTTCGGTGCGGGCTGGAACCTAACGGCACCTACGGCCACCTCGCCAAAACTGGGCTCCAATCAATGGTCCATAGGCCCGGCCCTTACCGTTACCTTTACCGATTTGGGCAACTGGCAGATGTACTGGATCCTAGAGAACTTTTTCTCGGTGAGCGGAAATGAGAAATATGGGTCCAACGCCTATGCCGTGTTGCAGCCCAATATTTTCTACACCTGGTCCAATGGCATTTACGCAGGAATAGAGCCGGAGTGGCAAATTGATTACCAAACTGGAAAAATGGCCATCCCTATGGATTTTCGGGTGGGCTACATCTGGTCCGGAAAGTTAAAATACAATGCCTATGTAGAGCCGGAAATTATGGTCTATCGTTCGGACGGCTATACCCGCAACCTCAACGATTTTGGGGTCAGGCTCGGATTTCGGTGGTATTTGCCGATGTAGTGGTAGTCGATACTAAACTACCCCGAGCATTCGAGGGCTAAAGACCGATGGGTTTTGATCTCGACCACAAGTCGGCTAAGGATTACCGTTCCGCATTGCACTTTGCGCAAATCGCTCTACACTTTTTTTGCGCACAGCGAACGGCGAAATGCAAATCAAACTATCCCGTCCCGATAACTCAGGGGAATTATCGGGACTGGAGCTATCGGAACGCATAAAGACGAGGGATTTTCTCCCATTCCCTGAGCGGGGCATTAAAATGATTTAGCTACAGCCCATAATTTTAATACGGAATAACCAACCTAAAACAGATGAAAGATTATAAAAAACGTTTAGCAAAACCTAGAAATAAAGTTGTAAGTGGTATGATGTATTTGTTACCCATATTTGTTCTTTTTATAGTTATAGAAAAACTATGGTACAAAGTAAGCCATTTAGGAAAACTTGTTGTTCACAACTTACATTTAGACGATTTTTTCGGGAAGTATTCACTAACCATTACAACAGGTTTATTAATACTGCTCATTTTTTATGTTTTTGGATATTTGGCAACTTTATCGCGTTTTATGAATTTTTACGATTGGTTTGAAGGTATGTTGTTGGATGTTATTCCTGGATATAGTAAATATAAAACCGAACTGGAGAATAAAATAAGTCCAAAACCGGATAATAGAATACCGGTATTAGTTAATACTCCTATGGGCGATAAACCAGGTCTTTTAATTGACGAAAAAGCTAATAATTCGGTTGTCTTTTTTCCTAGTACAACAAATGCTTTAGAAGGTGAAGTATTGGTCGTTGATAACAAAATGATACAAAAAATTGATATCGACGCCAAATCACTATTAGGCATTATGAAAAAACAAGGAAAAGGCTTGCCTGTAGCTTAAGATATTTTCTTTCAGGTTATCTTTGGACAATAAACCCTTGAACTGGAATAAAGCACCGAAAATGATTACTTTTATTAAACGTATCAAGAACAGCATCACACCCGTTCATAAAAATGTTCCCTTTAATCCATATCAATACAAAAGTTACATCCAAATGAAAAAACAAGTACTTGTATTAGCTCTATTTTGTCTAGGGAGCACGGTTTTCACCTTTGCCCAGGAACAAAAAGAAGAAGGAGCCAGCGCTGCCCAGGCCAATAACCCTTTGGCCAATATGACGGCACTTAATTTCCAGGATTACTACATGCCCAATTTGAGCGACACTCCGGACGGGACTTATATGAACACCACCTGGTTGCGGTACGCCACTCCCTTTTCCGGTGGCAAACTTTTACTTAGGGTCTCTGCGCCTATATCCACCATAGGAGCCCCTGGAGCTAATGGCGTGGTAAATACCATCAGTGGCCTTGGGGACGCGAATGCCTTCCTTTCCTACAACTTTGTTTCCAAGCCCACGACCACAATGGGCTTTGGCCCTATGGTCGCCGCCCCCACGGCTACGGATGCGGCCTTGGGCTCCGGAAAATGGCAGGCGGGATTTGCCTTTGTGGCATTTATAGCCAAATCTCCCATTTTTCAGTTCGGGGGGTTGATTACCTGGCAGGCTTCCATCGCCGGACAAAGCGACCGACCTTCCACCAGTTTGGCGGCGATACAACCTTTTTATTTTTGGCAGCTCGGCAAAGGCACCTATCTAAGGGGTGCCCCTATTTGGGTATTCGACCTTAAGAATGATTCCTATTCGGTTCCCATGGGCCTCGGTATAGGGAAGGTGGTGAAACTGGGGAATACAGTCTGCAACCTTTTCGTGGAGCCCCAGTACTCCATGTTGGTAAAGGGTCCCCAACCCGTATTCCAAATCTTTACGGGAATCAATCTACAGTTTATGAAGTAGTAAATAATTTCAAAAAATATTGAAATCCGCCTGTGCAAAACGTATGGGCGGATTTTTTTTGAAGTGAAAGGACAATACATAGTTTTCCTCAAAGCAATTAGAAAGTATGGCCAGATAAAATAATGATCTTTAAAAAAAGCTGTAACTTGGTCTACCTAAAAAATTTCGACAATCCATTTACACCACTGCCTCAATGAAAAAACATCTTTCCTTTTGTTTATTACTCCTTGCCACTATCTCTATTAGTGCTCAAAAATATCCCTTTCAAAATTATCGTCTAAGCGAAGAAAAAAGACTGGACAACCTGATTTCCTTAATGACCTTGGACGAAAAGATCGATGCCATGTCCACCCGGCCCTCAATTCCTCGACTTGAAATCAAAAAACACCGGATTATCGAAGGTTTGCACGGAGTTGCCCTTAGCGGACCTGCCAATTGGGCGTTAAAAGGGCCCGGAGCATCTACCACTACTACCTTTCCCCAAGCAATTGGCCTGGCCCAAACTTGGGATCCGGATCTATTACAACGAATTGCGGCCCAAGAAGCCTATGAGTGTAGATATCTTACCCAAAGTCCGAAATACGGAAGCGGGGGTCTTATAGTTTTGGCACCTAATGCGGACCTTGGCCGTGATATCCGTTGGGGAAGAACGGAGGAATGTTATGGGGAGGATGCTTATTTAACTTCAAGACTTACAGTGTCCTTTGTAAAGGGATTACAGGGCGATAACTCCAAATACTGGAAAACCGCCTCCCTGATGAAACATTTTTTGGCAAATAGCAACGAGAACAACCGCTATATCAATTCCTCCGATTTTGACGAAAGGCTCTTTCGGGAATACTATTCCTATCCCTTTTACAAAGGTATTACAGAAGCAGGTTCCAAGGCATATATGGCAGCCTATAACAGCCATAACGGCATTCCGTGTACCGTGCACCCCATGCTAAAGGACGTCACCATCAACGAATGGGGGCAAAACGGCATTATAGCTACGGACGGTGGTGCCTTCCGGCGATTGGTAACGTCCCACCATTACTTTCCGGATTTGGAAACAGCCGTCGCCGCCTGTATCCATTCCGGTATTACCATGTTTTTGGACGATTATAAGGAACCCTTAAAAAATGCCATTGATAAAGGCTTGGTGACCGAAAAGGAACTGGACCTGGCCATAAGGGGAGACTTGCGGGTATGGCTGAAATTGGGTCTGCTCGACAATTCCAAAGACAATCCATACTCCCAAATTGGCATAACAGACACTATTGATCCTTGGACCAAACCTGAAACTAAGGCTTTAGTTCGGGAAGCAACCGTAAAATCCATCGTTTTATTAAAGAATGAAAACAAATTGTTGCCGTTGAACAAAGACAAATTAAAATCCATTGCCGTGATAGGCCCAAGTGCAAACAAGGTCATTTCAGATTGGTATTCCGGCACCCCTCCATACAGGGTCACTGCCTTGGACGGTATTAAAAATGCCGTGGATAAAAAAACAGAAATTCTTTATGCGGCAAGCAATAAGTCCGACTCTGCCGTAATCGCCGCCAAAAAGGCCGATGTTGCCATCATTTGTATTGGGAACGATCCTTTGAGTCACGGATTGCCATGGGGCAAAAACTTCGTTTCCAGCGACGGACGGGAGGAAGTAGACAGGCAGGCTATAACCACGGAAGAAGAAGATTTGGTAAGGCTGGTAAAAGCGGCCAACCCCAATACTATTTTGGTCATGGTCGCCAGTTTTCCCTACGCTATCAACTGGTCCAAGGAACATGTACCTGCCATTCTACGAATTACACAATCTAGTCAGGAATTGGGCAATGGTCTTGCCGATGTACTCTTTGGAAAAGTTAGTCCAGCGGGACGTTTAGTACAGACTTGGTCTACCTCTATTGATAAATTATTACCCATATTAGATTACAATATTAGGCATGGGCGCACCTATATGTACGATGAGAACGAGCCCTTATTCCCATTCGGTTTCGGACTTACCTATACCACCTTTGATTATCAAAACTTAACGGTGGACCACAAGAATATAAAAGAGGGAAATATCGTTAACGTAAGTTTTCAGCTTAAAAACACTGGGGACTATGACAGTGATGAGGTGGTTCAGCTCTATGCCAGTTTCCCCGACTCCAAAGTGGAACGCCCAAGAATAGCCCTCAAGGGCTTCAAACGCGTATCGGTCCCAAAAGGGCAAACGACAGAGGTCACCATACCGCTAGACGCCAACGAACTAAGGTATTGGGATGTGGACAAGCACGCCTTTGTACTGGAGCAAGGAAAGATAGAATTCTTTGTAGGGCCGTCTTCGGCAGATCAAAGATTGAAAGGGGAGCTCATTGCCAAATAAGGTGCACAACAAATTTCTTTAAACACAATAAGCCTAACAGAGATCTGGCCGGGAACCAATCCCTCCCTAACCCTCCCCAATAGGGAGGGAATCGGTTCTCGATAAAATGAAACTGTCCGGTTCTTGTAGGATTCGCTCCCCTCCCTGCCCGTACCGTTCAGGGGGGCTTGGGAGGGTCTGGGGGAGGCCGGACGGGGCAGAGAGGTCCTGGGTCAAGTAAACATTTTCAAGAAAAATGGAAATTTATCGTGCACCCGCCAAATAGCCTAGACTTTGAAATCCTTTTAAAATACTATCTTAGACAGGCTATAAAACAAATTAGCAGTTCTATAACATGCACAAACAGAAGTAGTTCATTATGAAAAAAGAAGCACATTTAGCCCTTTTTATATTTACACTTATGTTTTTCAATAGCGGAATTTCCCAAAAATCCGCAAACCCCCTATTTGATGGGGCCTGGTATGCCGATCCAGAGGTAGCCATTCTCAACAACCAATATTGGATTTTCCCCACTTACTCGGCCGATTTTGACAACCAGGTTTATATGGATGCCTTTTCTTCCAATGACCTTACCCATTGGAAAAAGCATCCGAGAATTATAGATACTAGTATGTTTAAATGGGCCAAGAGGGCACTTTGGGCCCCGGCTATCGTAGCCAAGGACAAGAAGTACTATTTATTTTTTGGCGCCAACGACTTACAGACCCCGGAAAGCAAATGGTGGGATCCCAAAAAGAACAGTTTGGATGATGTTGGCGGAATTGGCATTGCAGTGGCGGACGAACCGGAAGGACCTTACCGCGATTATCTGGGAAAACCCCTGATTGGCAAGGTCTACAACGGGGCCCAACCCATAGACCAGTTTATATTTAAGGATACCGATGGTCAATATTATATCATTTACGGGGGGTGGGGCCATTGCAACATAGCCAAATTGAACGATGATTTTACCGGTATGGTCCCATTTGACGATGGCGAGACATATAAGGAAATAACCCCGGAGAATTATGTGGAAGGCTCCGTAATGTTTATGCGGAACGGGAAATATTATTTTATGTGGTCCGAGGGCACCTGGACCAACGACACCTACAAAGTAGCCTACGCCATCTCAGACTCCCTATTGGGACCTTTTCAACGTATTGGGGCAATTTTGGAAAGCGATCCCAAAATTGCCACTGGAGCGGGGCACCATTCCGTAATGAACATTCCCGGTACCGATGACTGGTATATTGTATACCACCGCAGACCAATACCTAATGAAGGCCGTGACGATAGGGTAACGTGTATAGACCGCATGTATTTTAATACCGACGGAACAATAAAACCCGTAATAATGACTTTTGAAGGGGTGGAAGCAAGACCATTGAAGCAAAAAAGGTAAATATCAAGGCGTACTATTGGAAATCTGCAACAGTTTCCCATTATAGAACTTCTGTCCGGTAAGGGCGAAATTCTTAATATAGTCCGCCATCTCCAATGCGCTTACAGGGGCTTTATAACCGGGGAAGGCCTCTTCCAACATTTCGGTCTGTACTGCCCCAAGCGCCAAAACATTAAAGGAAGGACCCGTCTCCTTAAATTCCTCCGCCCACAGTTCGGTCAACGTGATCACTGCGCCCTTGCTGGAGCTGTAGGCAGATAATCCAGGAAATTTAACACTGCCCTGTACCCCACCCATGGAACTGATGGTTACCACATGGCCCGTTTTGGGCATAAAGGGCAAGATAGTCCTGGTAAGATTCGCTACGCCGAAAACGTTTACCTTATACACTTCCTCAAAATCACCCGACGTTGTATTTAAAAAGGGGCGATTTAATAACTTTCCCGCATTGTTGATCAATACATCTACACCTTTCCATTGATCCTTCAAAAAAGACTGAATCCGTTGTAGATCTGATGCATTGGTAATATCAAACGGAAAAGAGGTGATATTGGAATGGTCCAAAGCAGCAATAGGGGTCCCATTTCTTGAAAGCGCCAACACATTGTGTCTTTCTTTGGCGAACAATTTTGCCAACTCAAACCCAATACCCCTGCTGGAGCCAGTAATAATTATATTTTTAGCCATTCGTTAGTGTTAGGTCCCATCCTATGTCTTAACCAAGATTTCTGCAACAAGGATTTCATGGTCTAGAAAACCAAGGGGTTTACTACTTTTAATACGTCGCCCTCATGGGCAGCCCTAAGATTTTGGTCGGGCAGGTGGTTAAAGGGACCGGTTTCAAAACAAGTGCAAGTCAGTGATCTTGATATAAAGACGGGGGTTAATTATATTTTATAATATCGGTTGGGGTATTGGCTATTCCTTCAATAACCGGTATGGTCTTGTTCACCAAATTTGCCATATGGGCAAAATCCATCCTTGAATTTTCATCCCCTACCTTGTGATAAAAATCGAAATTGGTAAAGTCGAAAGTGCTAAATGTCTGGGAAGGCACTTCAAAATCCTGATGGAAAGGATAGTTATCCGACCGTTGAAACAGGTTAAACTCCTTGGCCGACGGCAAGAACCCAACCAATTTTTCCCCGGCAATCTTATTGCAAACAGCAGCCAAATTGGATTTCTCATAACCTGTTAAATACATCAAATAATCCTTGTTCATCAAAGGAACGCCCACCATTTCAAAATTCAACATGGTATAAAGGTCCAGGTCTTGCGCCTTAAGTCTGCCCGCCAAATGTTGGGATCCCAAAAGGCCCTTCTCCTCCCCGCTAAAAAGTGCGAAAATGATACTCCGCTTATTCGTTCCAGCCTGCCCAAAATAGCGGGCAAGCTCTAGCACCGTTGTAGTTCCCGAGGCATTGTCATTTGCCCCATTGGCAATGGAATCCCCTTCCATAGTCTTGATTATTCCTATGTGGTCGTAATGGGCGCCAACAATTATAAATTCCTTTTTTAGTACCGGGTCGTTGCCTTCAACCACACCAACAATGTTATACGCCGGTTGGTCAAAATTGCTCAGGGTGTCCTTATAGGTGGAAAAATAAGGAGCTATATTGTTTTTTTGAAAGTTGTATTCAATGTATTCCGCTGCCTTTTCCAAGCCTTCGCTACCTGTATCCCTTCCCTGCAGTTTGTCCGATGCCAAAAAATCCATATAGTTTTGGATTTGACCTGCACTGGAAAAATTTGACCCATCCTTCCGGGTATTGGGAGGGATATTATTCCCGGCAACTTCTGTACTTCTGGACGCATGATGGGCAAGTATTGCCTCACGGTCGTCAATTTTTATGGCAGGCCTGTTTGCAAGGGTTACCGTTTCGTCAATTTTTGTGGGCGCACATGAGATTAGCACGCCAATTATAAATAAAGTAAATATTTTTTTCAAGGTCCGAGTTTTAAATGTTACAAAACTAAAGATAAAAAAACATCCGCCGTAAGCGGATGTATGCACATATATTTTAACAAATGATTATTTTTATCGGCTTCTGACCTACCCCTTTATGCCAACATGGTCACCGGGTTTTCCAAATAGGTCCTCAAAGTCTGCAAAAATTGGGCACCAGTAGCTCCATCTACCGTTCTATGGTCACAGGCCAAACTGATTTTCATAGTATTGCCCACCACGATCTGACCATTTTTTACAACGGGTCTTTCTACAATGGCCCCGACGGACAAAATTGCAGAATTGGGCTGATTGATAATGGAGGTAAATTCCATTATTCCAAACATCCCCAAATTAGAAACCGTAAATGTACTTCCTTCCATCTCCGCCGGCGCCAGTTTTTTATTTCGGGCCTTACCAGCCAGGTCCTTTACGGAGGCCCCTATTTGGGTAAGCCCCATTTGATCGGCAAATTTAAGAACTGGAACAACCAGGCCTTCGTCCACGGCAACGGCAACACCAATATGGATATGGTGGTTATAACGGGTAGTGTCCCCGTTCCAAGTTGTGTTTACTTGAGGATGTTTTTTCAATGCCATGGCACTTGCCTTTACCACCATATCGTTAAACGATACCTTGGTATCCGGTAAATTATTTATCTGCGCCCTAGCCGCTATAGCTTGGTCCATATCCACTTCAATCAACAAATAATAATGAGGTGCGGTAAATTTGGATTCAGCCAGGCGTTTGGCAATGATCTTTCGCATCTGTGAGTTTTTCACTTCCTCGCTACTTTCCTCCCCTACAGGAAGACTTATGGCCTGAATAGCTGGACTCACCGATTTTTCTAAAGCGGCCGCAGGTTGGGAAGCCACTTTTTTGGACGGCACAAAATTCTCTATATCCCTTTTTACGATTCTGCCATGCTCCCCGCTTCCGGACACCTCGGCCAAGTTAACCCCTTTCTCCTCGGCCATCTTTTTAGCCAAGGGGGATACAAAAATTCGTTGTCCATCGTGAGCTGCCGGTTTATGGTCGCTTCCTTGTGCTTCTTCTTTCTTTGAATCCTCTTTTTTGGATTCTACCGGACTTTCAGAAGGTGCCTTCCCAACTTCTGCGGCACCGGAACCTGCTTTTAATACACTGTCAACATCCGTACCTTCTGGACCTATAATGGCCAAAACGGCGTCTACCGGGGAAGATTCCCCTTCCTTGATTCCAATGTACAAGAGGGTACCCGAGTAGAAGGACTCAAATTCCATCGTAGCCTTGTCCGTTTCTATTTCGGCGAGGATGTCGCCTTCTTCGACCTTATCCCCTACCTTTTTTAACCAGGAAGCCACTGTGCCTTCCTCCATAGTGTCACTCAAGCGTGGCATCTTTACGACCTCTACCCCATCTGGTATACTAGCGCTTGCTGGGCTCGTTTCTTTTTCGGAAGGGACAGCATTGTCATCGGACTTTGCTTCAACATCCTTTTCTGTATCCGATGCGACGGGGGTATCCGATTTGCCGGAAGCTGAATCGTTCAGCAAACCTGAAATATCTTCTCCTTTCTCGCCAATTATGGCCAACAACGAATCCACAGGAGCGGAGTCCCCTTCTTGGATACCTATATGCAACAAGGTACCTTCGTGGAAAGATTCAAATTCCATCGTAGCCTTGTCCGTTTCTATTTCGGCAAGAATATCCCCCTCTTCGATGTTATCCCCTACTTTTTTCAACCATTTGGCTACCGTGCCTTCTTCCATGGTATCGCTGAGCCGGGGCATATTTATTACTTCTGCCATCTACTTATAATTTATGTTGTAAAAATGGGTAGTCCTCTTGTTCGTAAACCATATCATACAATTGGTTTACTGGTGGATAATCGGATTCATCGGCAAACTTTTCACATTCGGAAACCAATTTTTTAACCCTTTTGTCGATTTCCTTAATTTCCTCCTCCGAAGCGTATTTATTCTCCCTGATAACTTCCAATACCTGGGTTATCGGGTCTATTTTCTTGTATTCCTCAACCTCTTCCTTGGTTCGATAGTGCTGTGCATCTGACATGGAATGACCTCTATATCTATATGTTTTCATTTCCAAGAAAGTAGGACCGCCACCACTTCTGGCCCTTTCAACAGCCTTGCTTACCTCCGTCGCCACGGTTACGGGATTCATCCCATCTACCGGGCCACAGGGCATTTCGTACCCTAGTCCCAATTTCCATATTTCTGTGGAATGGGAGGTCCTGGCTACCGAAGTACCCATGGCGTACCCATTGTTCTCGCATATAAAGACTACCGGTAATTGCCAAAGCATGGCCAAGTTGAAGGTTTCGTGCAAGGAGCCCTGGCGCACCGCTCCATCGCCCATATAACACAATGTTACGGCATCCCTCTTAAAATATTTGTCCGCAAATGCCAGACCGGCACCAAGGGGGATTTGTCCCCCAACAATTCCATGGCCCCCATAAAAGCCATGTTCCTTTGAGAAAATATGCATGGAGCCGCCCATACCTTTGGAAGTCCCAGTAACCTTGCCGTACAATTCGGCCATTACTCTTTTAGGATCCTCACCCATACCAATAGGCTGAACATGGTTACGGTAGGCGGTTATCATTTTGTCCTTGCTCAGGTCTATAGCGTGCAACGAACCTGCCAGAACAGCTTCTTGTCCATTGTACAAATGCAGAAATCCCCTTACTTTTTGTTGAATGTAGACTGCGGCAAGTTTGTCCTCGAACTTTCTCCAGAACAACATGTCCTCATACCATTTTAGGTAGACCTCCTTGGTTATTTTTTCCATTTATCATTATTTTATTTGAAGTATATCCGGTCTTTCACGCTTTATTCAAAGTGCCATAGCAACAACTATTGAAATATCCCATAAAAAAGGGAAAACAAAAATACACATTAATTCATTAGAGAAAAAAAAATGGGAAAAAAGCTTTTGGACAATTACCCTCTTCCGATCAGGGTTGGGTTGTTATAGATTATAACGTTTAGGGAGTGCCGTAAATTTATTTTAGATATGAGCTGTTAAAAGAAAGCGGAAGAATGTCTGCCAGGGAACCACAATGTATAATTCCGCCTTCCTCTCCCATAAGCAACAGTCTAATGGGGCCTGGCTGCCGATGTTCGTATTCGGCTATGGCTTGCCTGCAATTGCCACAAGGGGCCGCAGGTTTCTTAACCTTAAAACTTTTGGATGCAGCGGAAATAGCGATAGCCTTTATCGGCATACCGGGAAACTGGGCCCCCGCCTGAAAAATAGCTACACGTTCCGCACATAACCCGGAAGGATAGGAAGCGTTTTCCTGGTTATTGCCTATGATTACCTTGCCATTTTCCATCAATACCGCCGCTCCCACGTTAAAACCGGAATAAGGAGCATAGGCATTGTTCCGAGCCGCAACTGCGGATTGCATCAGTTGTCGATCGCCTGGAGTCAAATCCATTAAAGATTCGTATTCCTGCATTTCGATCGAAATCCTAATTTTTTTTATGCCCATAATTGCGAACTTTAAAGTGAACCCGTTTAAAAATACACAAAACCCGCCATTGGGCGGGTTTTATTCAAAGTTAATTTTTTAAGACCTATTTTTAATCGTTGTAGAATTGCTCCCCAAGATTAAAGGTAAGGGAAAAACGCAATGTATTTTCCAATGGATTGTTGACCTGTGAGGTCGAGAAAAGATAGGAAAGGTCTATCTGGGCGGTCTTATATTTAAATCCAGCCCCTATGGAAAAGAATTGTCTAGCTCCCTTTTCCGGGCTTTCATAAAAATAGCCGGTACGGAGCATAAATGCCTCCTGAAACATATATTCCGCCCCCAAAGCCCAGGCAATTTCACTTAATTCTTCACTAAATCCACCGGGAGCATCCCCGAAGGATTTAAATACACCGCTCAAAAATCCTATATTCTGGTATATTTCATTATCGTCTGCGTCCATATCCCCGTCCCCATCATAATCCTGGGGGGTAGGGACCAATAATTTATTGAATTCGGCCGTAAGGGTTATAATATTGTCCAGGTCCAAAATAAAGTCAAAACCACCACCTATGCCTAGGTTGGTAGGTAAAAAATTCTCTTGCCCGCCCTCGTCGTATTGCATTTTGTTTCCCAGGTTCGAAATATTAAACCCGGCCTTCCAACGGCCGTCAAAGCTATTGTACGCTATTTCCCTGGAGCGGTAATAACCGGCAACATCCACTGCAAAGCCTGTAGCGGCTTTGGAATCCGTGCTTGTATCCCCAGGATACTTCAAATTGGAATTTATAAATCTGCCGGCGACAGCCATCGAAAATTGATCGCTCAGTTTTAAGGTATATGATCCGTCAATGGCAAACTCATTGGGCTTCACTATCCGACCTGGATCATCGGGAGTTTGTCTTAATTCAATTTCTCCCAGGCCAAAATATCGGATACTAGCCGCAAAGGCGCTTTTTTCGTTGATCTTATTGAAAAAATTTGCATTAAGGAGGGAAATATCGGTAACAATGCTTTCCAAATATGGCGTATAACTCAGACCGATCCCCATTTTACTTTCGGCGAACGCGTATTTAGCAGGGTTCCATTGCTGTGAAAACACATCGGTGGACGTCGCCACCCCTACGTCCCCCATTCCCGCAGATCTCGCATCCGCAGCAATGGTCAAAAATGGTACCGCGGTCGTTATTACCCTGTCCTGTGCCGATATTTTCACAGTTAGGATAAGGAAGGTCAGTATCAATAATTTTTTCATTTCTTACGATAAAGATTTAGTTGGATCCAAAATCGATAGGACTATATGAAAATCAAGGATTGATATTCATATTGCTATCATCCGGAATTCGATTAAGCTTTTTGTCCCGAAATCCCGGAACAGCATATGTAGGAAAAAGTTTAACCGAGTCCATTATTGATAAACGGTCATTTTAAGTTTATCTTGTGCCAAGGCCGTATTATTTTCAAATTTTAATACTAAACTGGTTTACAACATGGATTCCTTATAGACAACGGAACCTATTATCTGCATTACAACATGCCTGTTTATCTGATATTTGAAGAAAAGAAACCAAACTGGCCATACTAGAAACCAATTTATGCCGTTATGAATTTGGAAAGCATGTGTTGTGCGGTTTTGAAGGTACCGGATATACAAATATTTTTTATCAGAATAAAATATTATGTCCGCAACACCGTTTTATAAGCCATATGCAATGCAATAACCATTAAATAGACAAATCCCAAACTACCTATTAGTAGTTAATTTTTTTTGAACTCAAGTCCTAATTATGAAAAAACAATTTATCAAAGTTGTACTCTCTTGTGCAGTGGTAGCGGGAACTTTTACAGGTTGTAAAAATTCCTCCTCTTCCAAAAATGTCTCTAGGGCCACAGGCTGGAAAATCAATGCCAAGGAAGGTGGTTTTCAATACAACTCCGACTTTAAAGAGCAGGAAACTGCTCCGGGCCTTGTTTTTGTAGAAGGGGGTACTTTTACCAAAGGAAAGGTACAGGATGACGTAATGTACGATTGGAACAACACACCCTCACAGCAACACGTGCAGTCCTTCTATATGGATGAAACCGAGGTTACCAACGTTATGTACTTGGAATATTTGGATTACCTAAAGAGTGTTTACCCTCCAGACGATCCAAAATATGCCAATATATATATAGGGGCATTACCTGATACCTTAGTATGGCGTAACCGACTTGGGTTTAACGAGACCATGACGAACAACTACTTGCGGCATCCGGCTTATGCAGAGTATCCTGTAGTAGGGGTGAACTGGGTACAAGCGGTCCAATTTTCCGAATGGCGGACCGATAGGGTTAACGAAGCCATGTTGGGTAGGGAAGGTTATTTGGACAAAAATGCCAAATACGAAGCCATGAAGGGGGAAATTGGTGGTACATTTAGTACCGAAACTTACTTAAACAGCCCAGAATCTGTTTATGGAGGCCAAATAGATTCCTTGCAGGGCAAAATGAAAAAAGATTCGGTTAATGTTTTTGCGAAGAGGAGCAGTGGTGTTATTCTTCCAGAGTACCGACTACCCACAGAAACGGAATGGGAATATGCCGCACAGGCGCTTATAGGAAGCCGGGAGTACAACAACTATAGAGGTAGGAAAAAATATCCATGGGAAGGTGATTATACAAGAAATGGACAACGTGTTGGCCGTGGCGATCAGTTGGCCAATTTTAAACAGGGAAAAGGGGATTATGGCGGAATTGCCGGATGGTCCGATGATGGAGCCGATATTACTGCACAAGTAAAGTCGTATAAACCCAATGATTATGGATTGTACGATATGGCAGGCAACGTAGCCGAATGGGTGGCAGATGTTTATCGACCTATAGTTGATGATGAAGTCAGTGATTTTAACTACTATCGGGGCAACGTGTATATGAAGACTGCCATTGGCAAGGACGGTAAAGTAGATGTACTAAGGGATTCGATCCAATATGATACATTGCCAAATGGTAAAATAGTAGCCACTAATCTTCCAGGAGAGATTAAGATGGTACCTGTAGGGGAAGAAGAAACGTATCTAAGGACCAACTTTTCCACTAGCGACAACATAGGTTACAGGGACGGAGATCCAGGTTCTTCCAGATATTTCGAAAAATTTGGTGGGGACGATGAGAAGAAGGATGGAGAAACCATGTACAACTCCCCAAAATTCAATGTTGAAAAGGATTCCTTGGGCAATATGATCCGGGGATATGACAAGAGCAATAACCGTACTACCCTCATCAATGATGAAGTAAGGGTCTATAAGGGAGGGTCATGGAGAGACAGGGCCTACTGGCTAGATCCAGCACAGCGCAGATATTTGCCTCAATACATGGCTACCGACTATATTGGATTTAGATGTGCAATGTCTAGGGTAGGTTCCAAATCCAAATCGAAGAACAAAACCGTTCGCAGCAAAAAAGTACGGTAAATTTTTAAAATTAAATATTGCAAAGTCCTGACATTTTATGTCGGGACTTTTTTTATACATTAGTTCTATGAAAATTGAAGACCTCCACCAACTCTATTTACAGTTTCCCAAAGTTTGTACGGACAGTCGAAAAATTATTGAAAAGAGCATCTTTTTTGCCTTAAAGGGCGATAACTTCAACGGGAACGAGTTTGCCCGAAACGCCTTGGCCGAAGGAGCCGCATATGCCATCGTGGACGAGGAAAACTACGTGGTTTCAGACAAAACCATCTTGGTCGACAACGTGCTACAGACCCTACAGGAACTGGCCACTTATCACAGAAATCACTCCAAGGCCAAAATTATAGGGCTTACCGGCAGCAATGGCAAAACGACCACGAAGGAATTAATTTCGACCGTACTCTCCAAAAAATACAGGACCATAGCCACAAAGGGAAATCTTAACAACCACATTGGCGTACCCCTTACGCTGCTTTCCATTCAAGATGATACGGAAATGGCCGTTATAGAAATGGGGGCCAACCATTTGGGCGAAATTGCCTTTCTCTGCAGTTTGTCACAACCCGATTATGGCTATATCACTAATTTTGGCAAGGCCCATTTAGAGGGGTTTGGGAGTGAAGAAGGCGTTATACAGGGAAAGAGTGAGTTGTATGAATTTCTTATAGGTAATGATCGATTCATTTTCTACAATGCCGACGACCCGGTGCAAATAAAAAAATTGACCGGTTACAAAAACAAGTCAGGTTTCAGTAAGGAAAATAAGGGAGCGTATCAAATTAAATTTACAGGGGCAAACCCATTTGTTGGCTTGGAGGTAGCCGGACAGACAGTTCTGTCCAAACTGATCGGGAATTATAATTTTACAAATTGTTGTGCTGCCATTCTTATGGGCAATCATTTCAATGTTGAATTTTCGGATATAAAAACTGCCCTGGAGGGTTATAGCCCCCAAAATAACAGATCCCAAATCATTGAAAAAAACGGAAACCATATAATTTTGGATGCCTACAATGCAAACCCGACCAGTATGAAGGCAGCGTTGGAAAGTTTCGAAAAGACTCCAGGAACCAATAAAATTGCATTCCTGGGGGATATGTTCGAACTGGGGAAAACGGCCGCCGACGAACACCAAAATATCGCCGACCTAGCGAAAGGCCTGAATCTTAAAAATGTCTATTTGGTTGGAAGTAATTTTTACCGCACAAATACCCCATACACAAGATTGGAAACATTCAATGACCTTAAATCAACCCTGGCGGATAATCCTCCTAGAAATGCCGTAATTTTAATAAAAGGGTCCCGCGGAATGGCTTTGGAAAGGATTATGGATTTACTGTAGAATATTGAGAGGCATCTTGCACAGGGATTTCAGGGGAACCAATGACCTTGTTAAAGTGGGACATATTGGATTCGAACCAATGACCTCTGCCCTGTCAAGGCAGCGCTCTAAACCAACTGAGCTAATATCCCTTATCTACCGAAAAACATCAGGGCCTCCCGTTCAATTTAGGGGACCCGTTTTCAATAATGCGCAAATTACGGGAATTTTTTAATATTCAAAGGCATCCTTTTTTCAAAATAAACATTTCATTTTTTAGGGACAAAAATTCAACCCTTTATCCGCTATTATGACCACTTCATCGATTTTACGAAAAATCGCACATTTTAAATATAATTTTGTACGTGATATAGAGTTTAATTGATGGAGTGGGACAACAAATTTTCACGGTTTGAACTTATTATAGACGAAAATGGAAATCACATTAAATTTGGATTTCGGAACGATCAAAATTTACAAGGATTATTTGATCACAGAGGTGCACGAAGGTATGTTCTTGGGCCATGCAGAGCATGACATATTTGAACAAATTGTTGAGACGTATTTTCCGGACACGCCCTTTGTCTATATATCCCATAGGATCCATTCCTATGCCGTTGACCCACTTATCTATCTTCGCACTTCCAGACTCACCAATCTCGTGGGTTTCGCCTTTGTATCCCAAAGTACATTATCACTGACCAATGCGCAATTGGAAAAGGCATTTCTTAAAAAACCCATTTTTATGGGTAAAAATTTGGAAAATGCCATTCAATGGGCCAATGAACTTACGGGAAAAGAGCAACATCAGGTTTTGCGTAAAGTAATTTAATTTAATTTAGGAACTAGACTACTCTTTTTCAAATTGAGGAAGTGGTTTAAACTTTTTCCTTTACCTACCCATTTCGCATTTTGCACTTAGATTTTACCATTTTAGAGTACCGTAACCATGACTGTGCTACTAAAAGATGGCTTCACCCAGGCACAAAAGCCTTCATTCTCGATTTCAAACTAAAAGTTTAAACCACTTCGTAAACAAAAAATCAATTTTGTTTATGTTCATTTCATAAATTTGACCCCTTACTTCTCAAAAATAGGGATTAGCTAAAATGCCCGATAACGATTTACCAAAGAACCGAATTCCAATATCGATATCCTTAAATCCGACATTGGAAGAAGAACATGTTCGGCCCAAAAAACCTCAGGATAAAAAGAGATTATTTACCATTTCTTACTTGGCGGTTTTCATCGCAATATTGATCAGTTTTATTGCCAAGGGTCTAGTGTACCTAATAAATTTCATTACCAACATCTCCTTTTTCAATACTTTTTCTATCCATCACGCCAGTCCAGCCGACAATGTCCAAGGCCTTTTTGTGATTTTAATTCCGGCAATCGGAGGATTACTGGTAGGGCTAATGGCCCTTTATGGCTCCAAAGCTATCCGTGGCCATGGAATCCCTGAGGCCATGGAACAAATTTTGACCAATCAAAGTAAAATAAAGCCGTCAATCACTTTTCTCAAACCATTGTCCTCCGCCATATCCATAGGTACAGGAGGACCATTTGGGGCCGAAGGTCCTATTATTGCTACCGGAGGTGCACTTGGCTCCACGTTGGGACAACTCATGAGGATTTCCCATAACGAACGTAAAATATTGCTGGCCGCTGGGGCAACGGCAGGTATGGCCGCTATTTTTGGCAGTCCGATCGCAGCGATATTTTTAGCCATAGAGCTCCTTCTTTTCGAATTTTCCCCCCGTTCCTTTCTCCCCATAGCCCTGGCCAGCATTACCGGCGCGGCAGGACATCATTTGTTGTTTGGCCAAGGCGTGGTATTCCCCATGGGGGCAACCGTGGAAATACCGTCCAATCTTGCCATTGGGGTATACAGCGGTATGGGCATCATTATAGGCCTGCTCTCCGTTTTGGTCACCAAAATTGTATATGCGATCGAGGATGGCTTTGAAAAATTGCCGATACATTGGGCCTGGTGGCCCGCTATGGGAGGTTTGGCCGTTGGGGCCATTGGTTTTTTTGCCCCTAGGACACTTGGTGTGGGATATGACAACATCATTGCTGTACTTACGGGAACAATGTCCTTGCAAATTTTGTTCTCGTTGTGCTTTTTCAAGTTCCTTTCCTGGGCCATTGCCTTGGGAAGTGGCACTTCCGGCGGCACTTTGGCCCCATTGCTTACCATTGGTGGGGCAGCTGGTGCAATGTTGGGCATTGGTATTCTTCAATGGTTTCCAACAGCAGGGGTAACCGTTCCATTGGCTGCACTAGTAGGCATGTCCGCCATGTTTGCCGGATCGTCCAGGGCGTTTCTTACCTCCATTGTCTTCGCCTTGGAAACTACGGGGGAATCCAATGCGCTTTTACCGCTGTTGGCCACTTGCACGGCTGCCTATTTGGTATCCTATTTTATGATGGAAAATACGATCATGACCGAAAAAATGGCCCGAAGGGGAGTCAAGACTCCGCTCTCGTACGAACCGGATATCCTTGAAAAAATAACGGTTGCCCAGGCGGTTTCAAAAAAAGGAACCATAATTAGCGAAGGAAATAGCATTAAAGAAGTCCGGGAATGGTTGAGCCAGGATCAAGGCCCAAAGACGAACTATTTTATAATTTCCTCAGATTCGGGTTCGTACAAGGGAATCTTAAGTTATTCAAATTTGTTCAGCAATCAGCACGATCACGACAAACTTGTCGGGACACTTATAGAACCGAACCCCATATACATTCGACTGTCGGATACCCTATTGACCGCAGTGGAAACCATGGCCAATGAAAATATAGATGTTATTCCCGTCATTTCCGAAGGTAATAGAGATATTTTGGGAATACTAAGTTACAGGGATATTTTAGGGGTATACAAGTACGAAATGGATGAGCACGAGATGAAAAACCCTCATATCTCCCTTAAAAAACAGCGTTTAAAAATCTTGGTTCGCGGGAAAAAATTAGTGTCCGCCTTAAAAAGACAAAGCAAGTAAATTAAATACTAAGATTGAAATACGAGGTTAGACTTACGAGGTTTGAAAGTAGGATTATCCATTTAGATCGGATATTAAAATAGCCTAATACTGTTTTGGGCTTGCCAATGTTTTGAAAACGCCCTAACCCTTCCGAGCCCTAAAGAGAACGTGGTCTATTTCCTAGCTTCAAATATTAAAGGAAAAAACTTTCCTTCCATTTTTTGCCCCTTTTTGATGATCGGCACCCCGCGGAGTAGTTCGTCATCGGTATTGCTAATAGTGCCGTCGGCAAAGACATTTAGGACAAAGGCCCGTCGGCTGTTGGCGGATTTGTTGGCATAGGATCCGTGGACCATCAAGGGATGGTGAAATGTGGCATATCCTTTTTTCAGTTCTATTGGAATAGGTTTAAACTGTGACTTTTGCTCGTCGGTAAGGAATTCCATCAGCCCCTCCATATCCCCAGCCAGCTCCGGTTTGTCCAAAAGTCCCCATTTATGGCTTTTGGGCACATAATACAAACAGCCATTTTCGGTGGTGGCATCGTCCAGACCCGTCCAACAGGTTAGGTGCTGCATGGCAGTGGTACGCGTCCAATAGGAATAATCTTGATGCCAGGCAACAACACCCCCATGATAGGCAGGCTTACAAAATAGCTGGTCGTGCCAAAAACGTACCGACTTGCCGTTCAACAATTGACTGGAAGCCATAACAAATGCAGGATTGAAAAGCACGTCATGAAAACCATTGGTGATCCGCCAATGTCCCAGGGAATGGAACAAAGTGGTATTGGGGTCTATAGATTCGTTGCTATGGAACTCATAGAATAAATGGTGGGCAGGATGTGTTGGGTCCACAATCTCCGCCAGTTCCTTGTTAAGTTCCTCCACCTGCCAATCTTCTAAAAGTTTGATCCCGGACAGATGCCCATATTCATGGTAGAACTCTATTTGCTCTTGGGTAAGTTTGTATTGTTCCCATTCCTCGGGGGACTGGGGTTGTTTAAAAAATTTGTAAATCTGTTGGTGATAATCCGCTAAATCCTTAATTGCCACCATAACCATCTAAAGATTAATATTCCCAAATATACTTAATAATATTATTTTTTCCGCATAAATATGGTAATGGGAACCCCGGTAAAATCGAATTCTTCCCGAATCTTATTCTCCAAATACCTCTTGTACGGTTCTCTCACGTATTGTGGCAGATTGCAAAAGAATGCAAATTGCGGATAAGGGGTTGGGAGCTGGGTGCAAAATTTAATTTTCACATACTTCCCTTTATATGCCGGTGGCGGATAGGCCTCTATTAGGGGAAGCATTATATCATTGAATTTACGGGTAGGAATCTTTTTGGACCTATTTTCGTATACGGCAACAGCAGTTTCAATAGCCTTGTAGATTCGCTGTTTTTCAAGTACCGACATAAATATAATCGGAACGTCCGTGAAGGGTTCAATGGCTTCCTTAATTTTCTGGGTGTAGTGCTTAATAGTATTGGTCTCCTTATCCTCTACCAAATCCCATTTATTTACCAAGATTACGATACCCTTATTATTTCGCTGTGCGAGCCAAAAAATATTCTCGACCTGGCCATCAAAACCCCGGGTAGCGTCCAAAAGCAGCAAACAGACATCCGAATGTTCTATGGCACGGACGGCGCGCATAACGGAATAAAATTCCAAATCTTCCTTCACTTTGGCCTTGCGACGGATACCTGCGGTATCCACCAGATTAAACTCAAATCCGAAGCGATTGTACTTCGTATCAATACTATCCCTTGTTGTTCCCGCAATATCGGTTACAATATATCGATCTTCCCCGATCAAGGCATTTATAAAGGAAGATTTACCGGCATTGGGCCGTCCTACCACTGCAAAACGTGGCAGTTCCTCCTCAGACTTTTCCGATTCCGGAAGCACCTTCACCAATTCGTCCAACAGCTCGCCCGTACCACTACCGTTGATACTGGAAAGTGAATAATAATCCCCGAGGCCTAGGGCATAAAATTCGACCGCATCTTCGTTTCTCTGGGCATTATCTACCTTATTTACCGCTAGGAAAACCGGTTTGGAAGTCCTGCGCAGCAATTTGGCTACATCCTCGTCCATTCCGGTTACCCCCGATTCCACATCGACCATAAAAATGATGGCATCCGCCTCGGCTATGGCAAGCTCAACTTGTTTATCGATCTCCTTTTCAAAAATATCCTCGCTTCCCAAAACATAGCCTCCCGTATCGATCAAGGAAAACTCCTTTCCGTTCCAATCACTTTTGCCATAATGACGGTCGCGGGTTACTCCGCTAACCGCGTCCACAATGGCTTCCCGTCTTTGAATCATACGGTTAAAAAGTGTGGATTTCCCTACATTGGGCCTCCCTACAATGGCTACTATAGCACTCATACTTAATTTTTATGGCGCAAAGGTAGTTCTTTTCTAAGATTACGTGGTTATGGGTTTATTTTGAATTCTGACTTGGGGAAGTTTAAAGTTAGTTTGAATTATAACCAAAGCGCTTTAATTGTTTGGGGTCATTGCGCCAATTCTTGTTCACTTTTACATAAAGTTCGATATGCACTTGTTTGTCAAAGAATTTCTCAAGGTCTTTACGCGCTTCTACCCCTACCCTCTTTAACGCATTCCCTTTATGCCCGATGATAATCCCCTTCTGGGAATCTCGCTCCACCATAATTACGGAGCGCATCCTAACAATGTCCTCGTCCTCAATAAACTCCTCCGTTTCAATTTCAACAGCATAGGGTATTTCTTTTTTGTAATGTTGAAGAATTTTTTCCCGAATGGTCTCGTTCACAAAAAAGCGTTCCGGCCTATCGGTCAACTGATCCTTGGGGTAATAGGGCGGGGATTCGGGCAATAATTCCAAAATCCTGTTAAAAACTTCCTTGATATTGAAATTCTGTAATGCCGAAATGGGATGTATTTCCGCATTGGGCAGCTGTTCTTGCCAATACTGAACCTGATCCTCTAAAACCGTCTGTTCCGATAGGTCAATTTTATTCAACAATAGGAGCACCGGCATGGTACTGTTTTTTATCTTTAGGAAAAAGCTTTCATCCTTTAGTGCCTTCTCCCCTATTTCCACCATATAAATCAATACATCGGCATCTTCAAAGGCCGACTTCACGAAGTCCATCATTGAAGATTGAAGTTCATAAGCAGGTTTTATAATACCAGGGGTATCCGACAGAATCATTTGAAAATCGTCCCCATTGACGATACCCAGAATCCGATGCCTCGTAGTCTGTGCCTTGGAAGTGATAATGGACAATTTTTCCCCGACAAATGCATTCATAAGGGTAGACTTGCCCACATTGGGGTTGCCTATAATATTTACGAATCCTGCCCTATGATTTTCCATCCTTAAGTTTTGTAATATAAATTTTCATAGCTTGGTTTACCTTAGGGGCCAAATAGAGCACCGCGATCATGTTGGGAATCACCATGAGGGCAAAGGAGAGATCGATTAAATTGACGACCAATTCTACGGAAGCTACGGCAGCAAAGGTAATACTTAGTATATAAATGAAGTTGTAATAGCCGCCGATTTTAGCGTTCGTTAAAAATGACAAACATTTGGTACCATAATAGGAATAGGTAAACAAAGTGGAAAGCGCAAAGGCCGATACAATGACCATAAGCAATATATCGCCCAACCCAAATAGAGATCGTTCAAAAGCCAGAAGGGTCATCACAATGCCATTGTGCTCGGCATCCAAATAGGCACCGCTGACAATTATGACGATGGCGGTGAGACTGCAAACAACAATGGTATCTATAAAAGGCCCCAACATGGCAACCAATCCTTCTTGGATAGGTTCCGTAGTTTTGGACTGGCCATGATACATAGGGGCACTTCCCACGCCCGATTCATTGGAGAATACGGCCCTTCGTATCCCTATAATGATCAGACCCCACAATCCGCCTTGGACCGCTGTCTTAAAATTAAACGCTTCGAGAAAAATTAATTTTAGGGAAGGCCAAATCTGGCCTAAGTTCATTAACATTATAAAAATAACCGCGAACAGGTAAAGGAGCACCATAAACGGCACAATAGCAGTGGCTACCTTGGCAATCTTCTTCAATCCACCAAAGATAACAAAGGAAGTTAGGACTGATAGTACAATCCCGATTCCAAGTTTCCAATTGAATTCACCCAACAAGGCAATGTTCTCATCGGGCCGTACCACGCCCATAATGGTTTGTACAAATTGATTCGTCGTAAAAGCGGGAAGCACACCAAATAAGCCCGCAATACAGAAAAATACCGCTAAAGGCCTAGCCTTGGGTCCGATTCCTTTGGTAATATAATACATGGGACCTCCCTGCAATGCCCCATCACTATCCTGTCCCCTGAACATAATGGCCAGACTACAGGAATAAAATTTGATACCCATGCCGACCAATGCCGTGACCCAGATCCAAAAGACAACGCCCGGCCCTCCCATATAGATCGCAATGGCAACCCCGGAAATATTTCCCAGACCCACGGTGGCGGCCACTGCCGAAGAAAGTGCCTGCAAATGGCTTACCTCGCCAGGATCATCGGGATTATCATATTTACCTGCGGTAATCGCGATGGCGTGTTTAAAATAGCGATAAGGGAGCAACTTGGAATAAAACACCAAAAACAAACCCCCACCTATAATCAAAAAAAGCATCACCCACTCGGTATACGGCAATAGGGCCGCCAAAAAATCATTTATAACCTCCATAAAATTCGTAAAGGCTCCAAGGTATGGAATAATTAACTTTTGAAAGGAACGATAGCAAAAAAATAATTCTTTGGATAAGTGTTGATAGATCTAAAAATCCATCGTATCTTTGCAGTCCTAAACGCAAGAGGATATATATTATTCTTTGCAATTGAAAGTGTAAATGACAGTGCCACCCTGGCACATTGAACATACATCGCGGGATAGTCCTTCGGCTTCGCTCAGGAACCAAATGACAGTCTCCATTTGAAATAACGGAATTTTGATGATTATGTATCATCAAACAACATACATCGCGGGATAGAGCAGTAGGTAGCTCGTCGGGCTCATAACCCGAAGGTCACTGGTTCGAGTCCAGTTCCCGCTACTAGGAAAACCAGCTAGAGATAGCTGGTTTTTTTGTTTGGTGAAAAAGCAATGCTCGCATTAGCTTTGGAAAGAAACAAAAAAATAGGGCGCAAAGCGACCAAGGTTTTCTTAGTAAAGCCACCCCAAGGCCCTTTCCGTAGTGTAACGAAGGAAAGAATACAGTTCCCGCTACTAGTAAAGACAAGGGTTTCAAGAGATTGAGACCCTTTTTTTATTTTCACTGTACAACATATGTACAGAATAATTATGGATCATGCCCAATTGTTTTGTTTATGCAAATATTGTGGTCAATCCTTATAGTAAGAATTCCACGTTCCCAACTACCCTAAATGGAGCCATTAAGACTTTTATCTTAGTACTGAACGAATCCATAGATGCAATTGGGTCCCGTTTTATAAAATAGCTTAGGTGGGAGGCTTAAAAATCTATTTTCAACTTCGTATAAAACATATTGTCCTTTTTTTAAAGTCATCATTAAAAGTACGTTTATCATCTTTTATTAAATGAAATCGTGTAATCTTATTAAATTAGCTAAAAAATTGCCCCTTTTCCAAAGTAGCTCCTTCGCTTAGGGGCTATGCAGCCCAAAACGGCCCGTCAATTGGACAAAAACTGTCCGATTTTGGACTCATTAAGCAAACAATGATATCTTTCAATACACTAATTTTCAAGTTCAAACAATTCTTAAAATTAACAACCAAGTGAATCCAGAAAAAAGCTTTGACATTAGGATGCTCGGTGAAGCATTGGTACCATCCCCTATCCATTTAAGCGAAATGACTGGTGATAAAATCTATAGATTTATCGAGGAAAAGGACAGGGTTTTGGCCGATATTTCCTTGAAAGGTTTCAATGACTGCGTTGAAAACCATAAGCAGCCCGCTAATCTGGAAATTGCCGGTCCACGTAAACAACTGTACTTCGACCCTGAGAATACTACTGCCGCCATTGTAACCTGTGGGGGACTTTGTCCCGGTATCAACAACGTCATTCGCAGTCTTGTTATGGCCTTACATTATTTTTACGGAATCAAAAGAATTATCGGAATCCCTTATGGATATGAAGGCTTGGTACCCAAATTCGGCCACGGATTTAGGGAACTAACTCCGGACAAAGTTAAGGACATCCATGAATTTGGGGGGACGATATTGGGTTCATCCCGGGGTGAACAATCAGTGCCTGAAATGGTCAATACCCTCGTGACAAACAAAATTGATATCTTGTTTACCATTGGGGGGGACGGCACCCTAAAGGGTGCTGATGCCATCGGAATCGAAATTGAAAAACGAAATTTGAAAATTGCGGCAATAGGAATCCCCAAGACCATTGACAACGACATAGATCTTATCGATAAATCATTTGGTTTCGAAACGGCCTTTGATGTGGCCACCCCTATTATCCGGGATGCCCATAATGAGGCCACCGGGGCGTACAATGGTATATCCATTGTGAAACTAATGGGAAGGGATAGCGGTTTTATCGCGGCTTCTGCTGCGATATCGATGCCGGTCGTCAATTTTGTATTGATCCCGGAATTGACCTTCGACCTTTACGGTAAAAACGGCTTTTTGGAAGCGTTAAGAAAGCGACTGGAGCTAAAAAAGCATGCAGTCATCGTTGTGGCCGAAGGAGCCGGACAACATTTATTCGACATGGAAAAGATCGTGACCGATGCCTCCGGAAATATAAAACACAAGGACATCGGCCTTCTATTGAAGGATAAGATAAAGGAATACTGTGACTCCGCCTCCATTAGGACAACCATTAAATACATTGATCCCAGCTATATCATTAGAAGTGCCGCGGCGAATGCCAATGACAGTCTTTTTTGCAATAGATTGGCCTACCACGCCGTACACGGCGCCATGGCTGGAAAGACCCGATTTGTAGTGGCCAGGCTCAACAACCGGTTTGTTTACCTTCCCATCCCCAAGGTCGTGAACAAAAGAAAAAAGATAAATTTGGCAGGGGAGCTTTGGTTTGCCGCCCTCCAGAGCACGGGACAGCCGTTTTCTATGCAATAACGGCACTAGACCAACCTATTGATCGATCCCAGATAATCCGGGGCCTACCTTTTTAGGCTCCTAAGACCCCACCCAAATGATGATTCGGTGACCCATAGGAAACATGTGGTGTATTCAGAAAAAATGCAAACTTGGGTTTACACTGACAAAGTCTGAATCCAATACGCAATTTTCTCGTTCTCCGCTATGGAAACATTTGCCATGGATGCCATAGAAATGTCATATTCGGACAGGTTATCCTGGAAAAACATTTTATCCAATTATAGTAGTATATTGTAGGGTCCAATTTGATTTAACGTTGATATAATGGTTTAAATAAAAATTTCAACCGCTTCAAGTTGGCAAGAATTTAGAAAATTCAATTATTCCCTTGGGGGCCAAGGTAAGATCAATTGGGTTTCTAGCCATTTTTTATGTGCTAAAGAACATTGTCCAATAAAAACGCGCGGAACCATGAACAATACTAAGAAAGGAATATCACGGTCAAAATTTTTAAAAACCTCGGGCATTGTGCTTGGTGGTATGGCAATTCTTCCTAATTATGGCTGTCTTGGGGACTTGATGTCAAAGGACAAACTTAAAATAGAGGGCCGTACGGATTATGCCATTGTTATTGCCGCCAACGCCAATTCCTTGGAAAAGGAAGCAGCAAGGCAACTCCAGCAATATTTGTCCAAAATGTCCAAGATTGCCTTACCCATTGTTGAGGAAAGGGAATACAAAGGTAAAAATGCCATATATGTAGGGCAGACCGATTTCGCAAAGTCCCAGGATATCAATTTTGATCAGTTGAAGAAAGATGGGTATGTTTTTAAGGTCTTTGATAATAATTTTGTAATCGCAGGAGGTTCTGAAAATGGGGTGCTTTACGGGGTTTATTCCTTGTTGGAGTCTATAGGTTTCAGAAAATATACCTCGGATGATGATGTGCAAATTCCAGAAGGAAACGAGATCGTTCTTCCCAAGAATAAAGTTGTTGTACCGTATATAAAATACCGTACAACTTCCTATTACGATGCAAAGGACCCTAAATATTCCAATTGGCACAAACTTTCCTCGAGGGATACGTGGGGGATGTTTGTCCATACTTTCGAGGTCTTGATTTCCCCTAAAGAATACGGCAAGACACATCCAGAATATTTTTCCCTGATCAATGGCAAACGGAATCCCGTCACCCAGTTATGCCTGTCGAACGAGGAGGTCTTTGAAACGCTTGTTGCCGAACTGAAGAAAAGAATCGCCGAAAATCCGAAAGCAACCTATTGGTCTGTAAGCCAGAACGACAACGATAAGTATTGCCAATGCGGGCCCTGCACAAAACTTAATGAAAAATATGGGGGCGTACCGAGCGGTTCCGTAATTTGGTTTGTAAACAAGGTGGCCAGGGAATTCCCCGATAAGGTCATATCTACTTTGGCCTATTGGTATACGCGGTCTGCGCCCAGTAATATAACCATCGAACCCAATGTAAACATTATGCTCTGCAATATTGAAAGTACTCGCGAAAAGCCCGTTTTTGATACCGACCCGGCCTTTACTAGCGATCTGCAGGATTGGGGGAAGATCAGCCAGGATATTTTGATCTGGGACTATAACATCCAATTTGCCAACCCGGTAAGCCCATTTCCAAACCTTCATACCATTGGCCCCAATATCGAATTTTATACAAAAAATAATGTGAGAGCCTTGTTTATGCAGGCAACGGGCAATAAAGGGGAATTTGCACACTTAAGGGCCTATTTGATCTGTAAGTTGATGTGGGAACCTGAGGCCGACCCCAATGCCATCATCGATGATTTTTTAAAAGGTTATTATGGGGCGGCCGGGCCTTTTATTGGGCGGTACATAGACACCATGCGCCAATCTTTGATCGAGAGCGATTTTAAATTGAACATTTTTGGAGACCCGCGCGACGCCATGGATTCTTACCTATCGGCAGATATGATGAAGGAATATTTCCTATTGTTCGACGAGGCCGAAGCTGCAGTGGCCAAGGATCCGCTACTTCTCAAACGCGTCCAGGTAGCCAGATTGCCTCTAATGCACGCGGAGATCCAAATTGCCGGTCAGGTTCAAATCGATTTGCCCCGAAGTTTTTATGAGCACGACAACAGCGGTAGGGTTATCCCAAAACCGGAAATGAAAACACTGGTAAGCCATTTTGTGGAGGACGCCAAGGAAGCGGGAATTGTCAGGATAGGGGAGCGAGCCATAACTATTGACGATTATTCGGAAAATTTCAAGAGGATCTTCAGCAGGATGGATGAAATGGATAAAGCAATATCTTTCAAAAAGAAAATAATACCCATCACCACTCCCAGTGAGGGATCGGCAAGTGTAGAGCGCCTGACCGATGGTGTTTTTGGGGCGTTCGAATCCTGGAGGTTCCCGGATAAGGATATTAATTGGATTGCTTACAAAGGGGTGCACATGGATTTTGTTCTTGACCTGGGCGAAGTGATGCCCATAAAATCTATTTCAATGGACTTTCTCAACGTGCAGGCGCAGGCCAATTGGCACCTTTTAGTTCTGCCAAAATATGTGATATATGCAACTTCCGAAGATGGTAAAGAATACGGTACCCCAATAAAAATTACCAATCCCCATAATCCAAACCCCGCAGAAAACCCGGATATTGTTAAAATTCCGTTTCAAACTTTCTCTACAAAACTTAATGATACAACGGCCCGATATATAAAAGTACATGCCGAAAGTCTCTTAAAAATGCCTTCTTGGCACATAAATGCCGGAAAACCCGCCGCGATTTATTCGGATGAAATTGTAGTTAGCTAAAATTTAAAGCTTGCGTTTTAACCCTAACAACCAAAAAATCATGAAATCAAAAACCTTCCTTATTCTTGTGTCCGCATGTTTTTTCTTTTTAAAAACCTATGCCCAAAACCCCAAATCAGATTTCAAAATTGTCGGATATTACGGTTTTAATGCGGCAAAGGTGGCGGATACTTCTCAAGTCCCATTTAACAAGCTGACCCATATTGACCTATGGTTTGTCAATCCGGACGATTCGGGAAATTTCAATCAGGACTTCGATGCCCTGACCCCTTTCATCAAGGCGGCGCATCGTCATAATGTAAAAGTCCTGTATTCCATTGGGGGAGGAACCTATCAAGCCCAGTACCATGCCCTTTTGAAAAAAGATAAGAGACATAAGCTAATTAAAGATTTGGTATCGAAGGTCACTACCTATGATGCGGATGGAATTGATGTAGATCTGGAATCCGGGTATGCTTTTGGTCCCAACATGGATCCCAATTACGCAATCTTTATCATTGAATTGGCCAAGGAACTAAAATCGCACAACAAGTTGATCACCTCGGCATTGCCCAGTAGACCCGGAAATACCGTAACGAAGGAGGCATTGGCGCAATTTGATTTTATCAATATTATGTCCTACGATCATACTGGCCCATGGTCCCCTAACCGCCCTGGCAACCATGCTTCTTACACAGATGCAATGGACGACCTGGATTATTATCAAAATACGCTAATGGTTCCAAAGGAAAAACTGATCCTTGGAGTACCTTTTTACGGACATGGATTTGGTCCCGGGCTAAGCGATCCCGTTATCCCCTGGATGACCTACAAAGATATCGTCTCTACATATGCGGGGGCAGAATGGGTAGATCACTGGCATTTTCCAAACGGTTATATTATGTATTACAATGGAATCCCTACCATCCAGAATAAAACGGAACTGGCAAAGAAAGAAGCTGGCGGAATTATGATTTGGGAACTTGGTTATGACATACCTTCCGGTGGAAAATCCCTGTTGAACGCAATCTATAAAGCGGCCCAATAATCTACTCTGAATCAAAAACCCATGTAATAAATTAAAACCCTTGAATACCCCGCTCCCCTTCCAAATGCCTTAATACGCGGGTGCAAACGCGGTGTTGCCTTATAAAACAAGGGAAACTAATCGTATTTACGTGCGGTTGTTTTGCGTTATGGAATCTTTTGTTGGAACTACAATTCTTAAAAAAATCACAAATTACTACCTTTTATAACATAGTACTGTAACATAAAAACCAGTTGCTCGTCTGTTAGTTATAAATCGGTAATTAATAATCTTTAAAATACTAAATCATGAATGCAATAGTTAGGGAAACACCAACAGAATCAAGAAAATTTTCATTTTTTTCCAATTTCAAAAACAGCCGACGCGTCCAATGGGCCGAACATAGAAATTACAGCAGGTAAAAAATTGTAACATTCATTAATCATTAACAGCTGAATTACTTCAAAAGAGACGAAAACAAGTTCAGCATAAAAACATTAATCATGAGTACATTCATCAATCAATCCCCAACAGAGTCAAGAAGGTTTGCTTACTTTTCCAACTTTAAGGACAGCAAGAGAATCCGTTGGGCAGAATCACGTCAGCACCTTCACTAATCGGTTTAGCTGACCAGCATTTGAACCCGTTTCGAGTTCTTTAAATGGGATAGGCCCTAATCAAGGTCTATCCCATTTTTATTTGCTGCATTTTATCCTTCCAATTGCCGTTCAATTTGGTTAAACCCCTTAAATTCAGTTTGATTTCAATTTAAATATACCGGGATGACAGCCTAGTTTACGACCACTCCCTTTTCCCAACTTGGTCCCTGCAAGCAGGTTCTATATGAAATTCGTTGATTTTTTGATGATTTTTCAGATTTCAGGCCTATTTTTGATAAAAATCGAGAAATAAACATCGGAAAATCATCCAAGAAAATCAAAGATGACAAATTATTTGATAACGGTAAATCAGGAGGAGATAAGTGTTGACAGGAATGATCTTGCGGCATTAGATCTTATAAAGGTTGATGCCATGGATTTTCATCTCCTAGATAAGAACCGAACTTATAGGATAAACTTGCTTCAAGCCGATTATAAAAATAAAACCTTAACGGTTTTGGTAAACGGAAATAAGTACGAGCTAAAAATAGAAGATGGGTACGATCGGCTGGTAAAGGAAATGGGCCTACTTACTACCTCATCGCAAAAGGCAAATTCGGTCAAGGCCCCCATGCCCGGGCTAATCATCGATATTATGGTGACGGAAGGTCAAACGATATCAAGTGGAACTCCTTTAGTAGTGCTATCTGCCATGAAAATGGAAAACATAATTCTCTCACCAGGCGATGGCACTATAAAATCCATTTTGATCAATCGGGAAGACTCCGTAGAAAAGGGACAATTAATCATCGAATTTGAATAATGAACAAAATACTTATTGCCAATCGTGGGGAAATAGCACTTCGAATTATGAAGACCGTCCAGAAAATGGGTATAAAAACGGTCGCCGTATTTTCGGTGGCGGACAGGCGTTCCCCACACGTCCTATTTGCGGATGAGGCAGTCCTCCTGGGAAATGCACCTTTGTCCGAATCTTATCTGGCCATGGAGAAGATCATTTCTGCGGCAAAGAAAACAGGGGCGGATGCCATACACCCAGGTTACGGATTTCTAAGTGAGAACGCGAGGTTTGCCCAAATGGTAGAAGATAACGGGATTACATTTATAGGACCGCGACCTCACGCCATTGAAGTGATGGGAGACAAATTGGCCGCAAAAGAAGCGGTACGCGACTATGGGATACCCATGGTTCCTGGCATGGAAAAAGCCATTACGGATGTGGCCTTGGCTAAGAAAATCGCTGTGGAAATAGGCTTTCCCATTTTGATCAAGGCTTCCGCTGGCGGTGGGGGCAAAGGCATGCGGGTAGTCGATTCCCTAAAAGAACTGCCAGAGCAAATGAACCGTGCCACAAGCGAGGCCCAGGCCGCTTTTGGCGATGGTTCGGTCTTTATCGAAAAATATGTAAGCGCTCCCCGTCATATAGAATTCCAGGTCCTCGCCGATATGCACGGCAATATAGTCCACCTTTTTGAGCGGGAATGCAGTATTCAACGCAGGCACCAAAAGGTGGTAGAGGAAGCCCCATCGGCTATTCTAACCCCGGAGATTAGATCGGCGATGGGCGATGCCGCCGTAAAAGTGGCCAAAGCGTGTGATTATGTGGGAGCCGGTACCGTGGAGTTCCTATTGGATAGCGAAATGAATTTCTATTTCCTGGAAATGAACACCCGCCTACAGGTAGAGCATCCGGTAACGGAATTAATAACCGGGATCGATCTTGTAGAACAACAGATAAAAATTGCACGTGGCGAAAAACTGGAGTTTGCCCAAGAAGACCTTTCCATTGACGGCCATGCCCTAGAACTTAGGGTTTATGCGGAAGATCCCTTGGAGGATTTTCTGCCGAGCACCGGGACTTTGCTTACCTATAAAAGGCCAATCGGACCAGGGATAAGATTGGACGATGGTTTTGAGGAAGGCATGGATGTCCCCATTTATTACGACCCTATGCTATCAAAATTGATTACCTATGGGAAAAATAGGCAAGAAGCCATCCAGCGTATGATCGGGGCAATTGACCAGTACAGGATAGAAGGGGTAGCCACTACCCTACCCTTCGGTAAATTTGTATGTGGGCATGAAGCCTTTACATCGGGTAATTTTGATACGGGCTTCGTCAAAAAATATTATTCTCCCGAACAACTCGGGAAACAATATGCCGAAGAACGCAAAATTGCGGCCCTGGTAGGATTGCAGCTTTACCTCGAAAACAAGAAATTGATAAAAATACCGACCGAAAATTCTTCTGGATGGTGGGAAAAAAGAAGATAATGCTTTAAAAGATGTATTTGCAAAACAGGTATTGATTTATTGTGATACTTGGCCGTTTGAAACGTATACCTAAACAATCCAACGATCAATTACATAATAATTTATAGGTCGAAAATATTTTTAGAAACTAAATCGGATAGTTTCAACCAACGACAGTAAACAATGAAAGACAAAAAAAAGATACTGGAGGATAAATTGGCAAAATCCCGCCTTGGGGGTGGTCAAGATCGAATTGATAAGCAGCATGCCAAAGGAAAATTGACCGCCTGGGAGCGTATCCATTTTTTGTTGGACGAAGGATCCTTTGAAGAAATGGGAGCCCTGGTAACCCATCGCACCAAGGATTTTGGAATGGACAAACAGGTAATATACGGCGATGGGGTGGTAACCGGCTATGGCACGATCCACGGTAGACAAGTCTGCGTCTTTGCCCAGGACTTTACGGTTTTTGGCGGGGCATTGTCGGAGACCCATGCGGAAAAGATCTGTAAGATTATGGATATGGCCCTAAAAATCGGTGTGCCGGTAATAGGGTTGAATGACAGTGGTGGGGCCCGGATCCAAGAAGGGGTACGGTCCCTTGGCGGTTATGCCGACATATTTTATAGAAATGTAATGGCGTCAGGGGTAATCCCACAAATATCGGCAATCATGGGGCCATGTGCCGGAGGTGCCGTGTACTCCCCGGCCATGACCGACTTTATTCTTATGGTAGAAAATTCGAGCTATATGTTCGTCACGGGTCCTAATGTCGTCAAAACGGTAACGAACGAAGAGGTCACTTCCGAAGAATTGGGCGGTGCCCTGACCCATGCAACAAAGTCCGGCGTAACCCATTTAACTGCAATAAATGATATTCAGTGTATTGACCAGATCAGGCAATTGATCGGCTATATGCCGCAAAACTGTGAGGTCAAACCTCATGATTCCTCCTACGAATTAACCGACGAAACACGTGAGGTCCTAGAAAATATAATTCCCGAGAACTCCAATCAGCCCTATGACATGCGGCAGGTTATCCATGGAATTATCGATATGGATACTTTTTTTGAAATCCATAAGGATTATGCCGAAAATATAGTGGTCGGCTTTGCCCGAATTGCGGGAAAAAGTATTGGTATAGTTGCTAATCAGCCCATTAGCTTGGCAGGGGTCTTGGATGTGGACAGCTCCAAGAAGGCGGCCCGGTTCACGCGCTTTTGCGACTGTTTCAATATTCCACTGTTGGTTTTGGTAGATGTGCCCGGCTTCTTGCCAGGGACCGACCAAGAATGGAACGGCATTATTACAAATGGGGCCAAACTATTGTATGCGCTGAGCGAGGCCACCGTTCCAAAAGTAACGGTCATAACCAGAAAAGCGTATGGCGGGGCCTACGATGTAATGAATTCCAAACACATAGGAGCCGATTTGAACTACGCTTGGCCTAGTGCCGAGATAGCCGTCATGGGGGCCAAAGGTGCAAGCGAGATCATTTTTAGAAAAGAAATCGACTCCGCCGATGATCCCGAGGCCAAATTGGCGGAAAAGGAAGCCGATTATGCCAGAAAATTTGCCAACCCCTACAGCGCTGCCGAAAGAGGGTTTATCGATGAGGTGATTCTACCAAAGGACACCAGGGGAAAATTGATAAAAGCCTTCGCCCTACTGCAAGATAAAGTGGTCTCCTTACCAAAGAAAAAGCACGGGAATATTCCGTTATAGGAGCGCAATGCATCGCAATAATATCCAATACAATGAATTAGGGATCGATCCCTTTTTAACTCAACCTTGTCCGAAAATGGAGTATACATCCTAAATAAAAATCATGAATAAACTAGCTGTATTCATCATGGTCCTAATTGGCATCCAGCTCTCCATGGCTCAAAACCAAAATACCAAAGTTCTCTTTGTTATCGTTGATGGCATCCCAGCCGATGTCATTGAGAAAGTATCCACTCCCAATTTGGATGCCATCGCGACCATAGGGGGCTATACCCGTGCCTATGTGGGGGGAGAAAAAAAAGGGTACTCGGAAACACCCACTATTTCTGCCGTAGGATATAACAGTTTGCTTACTGGCACATGGGCCAATAAGCACAATGTATGGGGAAACGGGATAAAAGATCCCAATTATAACTATTGGACCATCTTCCGTTTTGCCAAGGAAAACAGACCCGAACTGAAAACGGCCATCTTTTCCACCTGGTTGGACAACCGAACCAAATTGGTGGGGGATGGACTCCCTGCAACGGGTAATATAAAACTGGATTACCATTTTGACGGATTTGAACTGGACACCGTTGCATTTCCGCATGGCGAGGATCGTCTTTACATCCATAAAATCGACGAACATGTTACCGATGGGGCCGCTAGGTACATAAAGACCAAAAGCCCTGATCTTTCTTGGATATACCTGGAATATACGGACGACATGGGCCACCAATATGGGGATAGTGACCAGTTCCATGATGCAATAATAACAATGGACGACCAAATAGGGAGGATATGGGACGCTATTGAATACCGGGGAAAAACCTTTGGAGAAAATTGGCAACTTTGGATCACCACCGACCACGGTAGAACCTCCGATGATGGAAAAGGACATGGTGGGCAGAGCGATCGGGAACGCAGTACTTGGATCGTCACCAACGCCAAGGACCTCAACCCCTATTTTAAGCAGGACAATCCCGGTATCGTGGATATCATGCCTACGATGTTGGATGCACTCGACATCCATCCCAAAAAGGAACAGTTATGGGAATTGGACGGGGTACCACTTACCGGAAATATCTCCGTGGCCCAAGCTAAGTCAGCCTTAAAGGGAAATAAACTAGAGCTTACCTGGAAATCCTTCCAGCCAAGTGAAAACCTTGAAATCTGGATCACAACCACCAACAATTATGCAAAGGGCGGAACGGATAAATATGTCCGCTTGGGGAAAGTAAAGTCGGGCGAGGAAAAAATGATAATCGATTTAGCCAAGATGCCATCGGATTTTTATAAGATCGTGCTGCAAGGGAAATACAATGCCACAAACACCTGGGCGATTAGAAAATGATGGGGGATGAATTTTTTAAACCATTTATAAATAATGAACTTATTTAATCATATATCCTACCCTCATTTGTGGCGTAGGCTCATAACCTGTTGGTAAACTTAAAACTCAAGGTCAATTCTTCAAACCAAAAAGGAATAAATGTTTAAATTGCAAGACAACAGTTTAACTTTCTTAAGTGCCAATTAAATTAAATAAACATAAAATGGGATCAAGACGGAATTTTGTAAAAAACACAGCACTGGCCAGCGCAGGGATAGCTGCCATGCCGAACGTATCTTTTGGGGCCTTTACTGGCCCAAAAACGGATAAATTAAACTTGGCGTTTATTGGCGTCGGCGGACGGGGTGCAAGTCACTTGCGCAATATCCTGCAAAGAACGGACGTAAATGTTACCGCCATCTGTGATATAGATCCCAGACGTATAGACATTTCACTAAAAATGATAGCTGATGCCGGGTTTAAAAAACCAAAAACCTTTGGCAGCAACGACTATGATTACAGGAACTTATTGGAACTGAAGGAGGTCGATGCCGTAATTATCGCAACGCCATGGCTTTGGCATGTAAGAATGTCCACGGACGCCATGAAAGCGGGCAAATATGCGGGGGTAGAAGTATCCGCGGCCAATACCATGGAAGAATGTTGGGACCTGGTAAACGTACACGAGCAAACTGGTTCCCATGTAATGATATTGGAAAATGTAAATTACAGGAGGGATATCCTGGCCGTTCTGAACATGGTAAAGCAAAATGTGTTCGGAGAGCTTCTACATTTTAGATGTGGTTACCAGCATGATCTAAGAAATATATTTTTCAACAATGGCCAGCCGGACCAAGGCAAAGGTGTTGAATTTGGGGACAAAGGTTATTCCGAGGCCGCTTGGCGTACCCAGCACAATTTAATGCAGAATGCCGATGTATACCCCACCCACGGGGTAGGGCCCATCGCGGCCATGTGCGACATCAATAGGGGCAACCGGTTTATGTCCCTTACCTCCAACGCCACCAAGGCAAGGGGACTTCATAAATACATCGTTGATAACGGCGGGGAAAACCACCCCAATGCCAAGCTAAAATGGAAATTGGGCGACATCATTACCAGTACCATTGAAACCGCGAATCAGGAAACAATCATCGTTACCCACGACTGCAGTTCGCCAAGACCTTATTCCTTAGGCTTTAGGGTTCAGGGAACCGAGGGACTTTGGGAAGTTGACGGCAATCGCATCTATATAGAGGGACAAGCCAAAGAACCACATCAATGGGACGCCGCCGATGAATGGCTGGCCAAGTACGATCATCCCCTTTGGAAAAAATTCGGGCAACATGCAGAGGGTGCCGGTCACGGAGGGATGGATTTCTTTGTGGACCATGCCTTTGTGGAGTCCGCCAAACAGAACATTGCACCTCCTATGGATGCCTATGATTGTGCGGCATGGAGTGCCATTACGCCACTTTCCGAAGCTTCCATAGAAAACAACGGTGCGCCACAGGATTTTCCAGATTTTACCAGGGGCCTTTGGATCAATCGGGAATCGTACAACTGGATGAAGGATACGTATTGATAATGGGACAAAAATCCTTTTCCTTAATCCTAAGTTATGCCTTATTCGTTTTTACGTTTTCCGTCCGTTCACAAAACACCGGGATTCAGCAATCGCCGTTAAAACTTTGGTACGAACAGCCGGCCAAATCTTGGATGACGGAGGCCCTGCCCATAGGCAACGGTTATATGGGGGCCATGTTTTTTGGGGGAACGGAGGAAGAGCATATTCAGTTTAACGAAGAATCCCTGTGGTACGGAGGTAAAGGCGAATGGGATCAATACAATGGTGGCAACAGGGAAAATGCGTATACCTATCTGCCAGAGATCAGACGGTTGATCAACGAGGGCAAATACAAGGAAGCGGACCAGCTTGCCAGCAAGGAACTTACCGGAATAATCAAAGGGACAAATGACAACGGTGGTTGGGAAGGGTTTGGCGCCTATCAAACCTTTGGAGATCTATTTGTAAAAATCGATCAATCCGGGGAACCGACGAATTATATCAGGGAGCTCGATATTTCCACCTCGATCGCTACCGTAAAATATAAGGTTGACGGTGTAAGCCATAAGCGCAATTATTTTGCCAGTTACCCAAGTCGCACCTTGGTATTCCGTTTTGAAAACGATAGTCCCGATGGCATCGATTATGAGATTAGGGAATCCACGCCCCACAAGAACGCTGCGATTGAACTAAGGGGGGACGAACTAATAATGTCCGGCCATCTGGAAAACAATGGTATGGGTTATGAAAGCAGGATATTGATCGAATCCGATGGCGAAAAAGCCACTTTAATCGATGGGAAATTGCGGATAAAATCCGCTAAGCAACTCACATTGTACCTGACGGCCGCTACCGACTATCAAAATAAATATCCCTCCTACTCCGGGAGGGATTATGTAAATTTAAACAAGACCACCTTAAACTCAGTTAAACAAAAAGGCTATAACCGGATTTTGTCCGAACATATTCTGGATTATTCCAACTTATTTTCCAGGGTAAATTTTGAACTGGAATCAAATAACAGGAACAATATTCCGACCGATGAAAGGTTAAAGGCCTTCGCCTTGGGCAATAAGGATCTGTCCCTGGAATCCCTGTATTTTCAATACGGCCGCTACCTTTTGATCAGCAGTTCCCGGCCAGGAACCATGCCCGCCAACTTACAGGGTAAATGGAACGACAAGACAAATCCGCCTTGGGCGAGCGACTATCACGCCAATATCAATATTGAAATGATCTACTGGCCGGCAGAGGTCACCAATCTGTCCGAATGCCACGAGCCCCTTATCGAATATATAGATAAGTTAAGGCCCCCCGGCCGTCAATCTGCAAAAGACTTTTTCAATGCCAGGGGATGGATCGTAAACACGATGAACAATCCTTTTGGATATACCGCCCCGGGCTGGGGTTTTCCCTGGGGCTTTTTTCCTGGTGGGGCAGCTTGGTATTCCCGTCATGTGTGGGAGCACTACGAATTCTCAAAAGACCTGGATTATTTAAGGGAAAAAGGCTATCCCATAATGAAGGAGGCCGCTCTTTTTTGGTTGGATTATTTGACCTTGGATTCCGATGGGCATTTGGTTTCGTCCCCTTCCTATTCCCCGGAGCACGGCGGAATTTCCGCTGGAGCCTATATGGACATTGAAATTGCCTGGGACCTCTTCAATAACTGCATCGATGCTATCGACGCCTTGGGGGAGGACAAGGAGTTCAAGCAGGAGCTGGTAGCGGCAAAATCAAAATTATTGCCTTTAAAAATTGGCAAGTGGGGACAATTGCAAGAATGGAAGGAAGATTTGGACGATCCCAATAACAAACATCGCCATGTGTCCCATTTATACGCCCTATATCCTGGAAACCAAATAAATACGGTAGATTCCCCAGAACTTTTGGATGCGGCAAGGGTCTCATTGAATGCAAGGGGGGACGATGGTACGGGTTGGTCCATTGGATGGAAAATAAATTTTTGGGCACGATTGCAGGATGGCAGCAGATCTTATAAACTGTTGAACAGGGCCATGCAAGTAACCTCCGATGACGGCGTAAATATGATGGACGGCGGAGGGGTGTATTCCAATCTTTTTTCAACTCATCCCCCATTTCAATTGGACGGAAACATGGGAGCTACCGCTGGGATGGCCGAGATGCTCCTGCAATCACATTCTGGGGAAATCCATGTGCTCCCAGCCCTGCCCGAGGCATGGCCATCCGGCAAGATAACAGGATTAAAGGCCCGTGGGGGATTAGTAGTGGATATGGAATGGACCAAGGGAAAGTTGAATCAAGTTAGGATCGCATCGCCCATAACCCAACGGGTAACGGTTCGTTATCAAGACAAAGTGGTTAAAATGAACCTGACAAAAGGCCGTACGTTGGTTCTTGACAAGGAATTGACCCCCTTGGATTGAAATCGGTAGGTCGTTCTTGATAAAATTTTAATAAAAAATGAAAAAATGAAAATCAAATTATCAGGGCTACTTCTGATGGCATTCGTGGGTTGTTTTGCCCAGAAACAAAAGGCAGAAAACATTATTCTTATTTCAGTAGATGGAATGCGTTGGCAGGAAATATTCCATGGAGCCGATTCTACCCTACTTTTCAACAACAAATATCACTTTCAGGATTTGGAGTCCCTCCAAAAAAAATATTGGGCATCTACCATAGAAGAGAGAAGACAAAAAACCATGCCTTTTTTTTGGGGAACCATTGCTGCCAAGGGCCAGCTTTATGGAAACCGAGATCTGGGCAACAAGGTAAACGTAAGGAACAAATACTGGTTTTCCTATCCCGGCCGCAGCGAGACCCTTTGTGGTTATTATGACCCAAAGATCGATTCTAACGACTATCCCAATAACCCCAACGAAAACGTACTTGAGTTCCTCAACAAACAAAATGGCTATCAGGGCAAGGTAGTTACCTTTGCCTCCTGGGATGCTGTTGGACAAATAGTGAATAGGGATCGCAACGGTATGTTGACAAACCTTCCGGGGGAAGAAGTACAGGGAACGAACCTTTCCGATTCCCAGAAATTGGCCAATGAACTTCAACACTACCTTCCAGAGTATTTTGGGAAGGGCATCCGTTTTGACGAACATACTTTTGCCCTTACCAAATCGTATATGATGGCCAACCATCCTAAAGTAGTCTATATCGATTTTGCGGATCCGGACGATTTCGGCCACGCCGGACAATACGATTCATATCTGGATTCCGCCCATTATATCGATGCCATGATCGCCAGTTTATGGAAAATGATACAGGAAGATCCCAATTACAAGGACAAGACCGCAATTATGGTTTATCCCGATCATGGCAGGGGATTAGGGGACCAATGGACAGGCCACGGTTCCGAGACAGCACATAGCGATGAAACTTGGCTAGCGGCCATAGGACCCAGCGTAACGCCCACGGGAGAAGTAAAAACCAAAGGGCAGATTCATCAAGACCAAATAGCACAAACGGCAGCGCATCTTTTGGGTTTTAAATTTACGGCCGACCACCCGGTAGGAGAACCCATTGATGGTATTGCCAAATAAAATATCGTTAAATGAGAAAAATTGAAACCCGTTTGAAAGCAGTACCGACTTACTTAATTCCTATCATCTGGATTATTTTGAGTGGTTTGGTGTTTGTAGGTTGTGAAACATCCAAAAAGGAAGTTGGTTCAAGTTCCTTCCATCCAAAAGAAATAACCGTAAAAGGCGATCGCTTTGTGGACGATTACGGTCGACAAGTTATTTTGAACGGCATCAATGTGGTAAGCAAATCCAAAGAGGACGGCTATATTTTTAAGGGCGGTCCCGAGTTTTATGCCAATTTAAAAAAATGGGGGTTTAACAGCATTCGATTTATCATGATCTGGGATGGACTTGAACCGGAACCGGGAATTTATAACGAGGAATATTTAAAGGAAATAGATAAGCGTATAAAATGGGCCGGGGAAAACGGACTTTTTGTTATTTTAGACATGCACCAAGATCTCTTTAGCGTAAAGTATGCCGATGGTGCGCCGGAATGGGCCACGCTGGATGAAGACAAACCACATATAACAGGCGATGTATGGAGCGACGCCTATATGATGAGTCCCGCCGTCCAGACCGCTTTTGACAATTTCTGGAAGAATAAAAAAGCCTCCGACAGTATAGGGATCCAGGATCATTTCGCCAATTTATGGAGGCACGTCGCAAAACGATATGCCGACAATCGCACTGTGATAGGATATGATTTGATGAACGAGCCTTTTCCAGGATCTTCAGCACTGAAGGCCATGCCCGCACTATTGGAGGCCTACGGTAAACTGGTTTATCAATTGGAAGGTAAGGTGATGACGGAAGAACAACTGGCCGAGACATGGGGCAATGTAGAACAAAGGACTGCGGCCCTGGAACTGCTTTCCAACAAAGAAAACTACGCTCAGGTAATCGACGCTCTTTATCCGTATAGCCGCACTTTTGAAACGGAACAATTGCAACCATTTTATCAAAAAGTTGCCAATGCCATAAGACAAGTGGACACTCAACACATATTGTTTCTAGAGCATGCCTATTACGGAAATATGGGCGTTAAAAGTAGTATTGAACGAACTACCCTTCCCAAGGGCATACCAGATTCCCTGGTTGCCTATGCCCCACATGGGTACGACTTGGTTACCGACACCGAAAATGCTGCCAATGCCTCGGCGAACCGGGTAGATTTTATATTTGAACGTATCAAGGAAAAAGGACAACAACTGAACATGCCCGTATGGGTTGGCGAATGGGGCGCTTATTATTCCCATGGCGAAAGTATAGTCCCGGTTGCACAACATGCCATTGGCCTTATCGAAAAAGACAAGTTTGGCAATGCGTATTGGTCCTATGATCCGGAAATGGAAAAACAGGCCTATTTTCAAAAGGCCATCATCAGACCCTATCCCTCCTATACCAACGGTGAACTTCTGAGCTATAATTACAATTTTGAAAGGTCAATTTTCTCAATAGAATGGCAAGAGGATGATTCAAACGACGCACCAACGGCAATATATGTCCCATGGCTTTCCAAATTAAAACACGATACCCAAAATGATATTTTTAGTATAGAAAAAATCGAAGGCTCCGATGCCGGATGGATTCTTATTCCGGCACAAAAAGAAAAGGGGATACAAAAAATTGATTTTTATTTTAGCAAATAGAAGGTGGCAGAACAAAAGACCACCACAAAACAGGTGTAAACCATGAACACAAAATCGACCACAAAAAAGAAATCCTGGAAGCAACCGCAGTTATCGGTTAGCTATACGGCAAAGCTCATTCTAGCCGGCGTATTCCTGAGTTTTGCAATAGCTTGCAGCAAGAAGGAAAAAAGAATATTGGTATTCAGTAAAACCGAGGGCTATAGACATGCTTCTATTGAACCCGGGGTCGAAGCCCTGAAAAAACTGGGGGCCGAAAACGGTTTTAAGGTTACCGCCACCGAGGATGTGCGCTATATGGTGGAGGACTCGCTAAAGCAATTTGCTTCGGTAGTATTTTTGAACGCATCGGGAAACCTTCTGGACGATGTGCAAAGGGCCGATCTGGAACGCTACATTCAGGCAGGCGGGGGTTTTGTGGGTATACATGAGGCGGTCACTGCGGAATCTGACTGGCCCTGGTACCATAATTTGGTGGGCGCATATTACGATGGCCATCCTAAGGTACAGGAAGCTACCTTGAAGATTATCGACAAAAACCATCCATCCACAGCTTCCATGGAAAGCACTTGGGTTAAAACTGATGAATGGTACAATTTCAAAGATTTCGATCCGGATATTAAAGTAGTCATAGAGGTGGATGAAGACAGCTATGAAGGCGGCAAAAACGGAACGCACCACCCCATCTCCTGGTACCACGATTATGATGGTGGGCGTTCATTGTATACGGCCATTGGCCATTCCGACGAAACTTATGGCAACGACAACTTTTTAAAGCATGTGCTAGGTGGCATCCAATACGCCATGGGAGATAAGGAGCTAAATTACCAACTGGCCAAAACCGATCGTGTTCCCCCGGAAGACCGATTTGTTAAAACTGTCCTCGATTTTAACCTGAACGAACCCATGGAGCTCGATGAGCTTCCCGGTAAGGGAATTTTGTTCGTAGAACGAAGGGGACTTTTAAGGTTGTACGACTTTAAGACCGGGAAAACGGAGACCCTTGCCCAACTGAATCTGTTCTATGGCAACGAGGACGGACTGTTGGGCCTGGCAGTAGATCCCGATTACCAAAAGAACCACTGGATCTATTTGTTCTATTCCGTGGCCGGCGAAGAATCCAAGCAACACATTTCCCGTTTTAATCTGGAGGACAATAAATTGGATTTGGCTTCGGAAAAGGTATTGCTCACCATCCCGACGGACAGGCATTGTTGCCACAGTGGCGGCGCCTTGGAATTTGGGCCGGATGGCAACCTGTTCATTACCGTGGGCGACAACACCAATCCGTTTGAATCTTCAGGATTTGCCCCGATCGACGAAAGGGAAGGCAGGCAAGCTTGGGACGCCCAAAGGTCGGCCGGGAATACCAACGATCTGCGGGGCAATATTCTTAGGATAAAACCGGAGGCGGACGGCACCTATTCCATCCCCGAAGGAAACCTTTTCCCCGTGGGCACGCCCAAAACCAGACCGGAAATTTACGTAAAAGGCTGTCGAAATCCCTTCCGGGCCTCGGTAGATAGCAAGACGGGGTATCTTTATTGGGGCGATGTGGGACCTGACGCCGGAAAGGCCGACCCAAATCGCGGTCCCAGTGGGATGGGAGAGTACGACCAGGCCAGAAATTCCGGTTATTGGGGCTGGCCGTATACCAGGGGATATAACGAACCTTATAATGATTTCGATTTTGCAACGGGAAAATCGGGTCCGAAACTCGATCCCGACCACCTGATCAACGATTCGCCCAACAATACGGGAATGCAACAATTGCCCCCGGCCCAAAAATCGATGATTCCGATGACCTATTATCGGTCCGAGGAGTTCCCTTGGATGGGCGAAGGTGGCATAAACCCTATGGCCGGACCGGTATTCCACGCTTCCGATCAACCCAATGCCCAGCAGCAGTTCCCCGAATATTTTGAGAACAAATTATTTCTGTACGAATGGATGCGCGATTGGATCTATGTAGTAACCTTGGACGAGAACTACAACTACGTAAAAGCAGATGCCTTTATGCCCAATACGGAATTCTCGCACCCCATGGATATGATTTTTGGATCGGACGGGAATTTATATATTTTGGAATATGGGCAAAAATGGAATAGCCAGAACCTCGATGCCCGCTTGAGCCGTATTTCATATATCCCTGGAAACCGCAAACCATTGGCGAAAATTATCGAGGATAAGACCGTTGGTTCAACCCCGTTAACGGTACGGTTTTCTGCGGAAGGTTCCAAGGATTTTGATGGTGACCCCCTGGTTTACCAATGGTCGTTTACAAATGGCGAAGCACAATCCGACGAAGTTTCCCCAACGTATACCTTTACCGAACCGGGAAATTATACGGTGCGTTTAAACGTAACCGATTCCCACGGGGAAACCGCCTCTACAAGCACGAAGATCTTGGTAGGCAATGACGCGCCCCAACTGAGTATTCAAATTGAGCCTAGCGATACCATTTACCGGGATGGCAAAAAGGTTAAATACAAGGTGGTTGTCAATGATAAACAGGATGGAAGTACCACGGATGGCACCATTGAGGCAAGCAAGGTAAAGGTGACCTTTAATTTTGTTCCCGAAGGTAAGGATATGGTCCAGGCCGCCATAGGCCACCAGCGCAATACGGTGCCCGAAGGTAAACAGATTATAGACGGGACCGATTGCAAGGCCTGCCATGCGGTTACCGAAAAGGTAAACGGTCCCAGTTATACGGAGATAGCCAAAAAATATACGCAAAACGACAAGGATTACCTCATAGCCAAGATCATTAAAGGTGGTGCCGGGGTTTGGGGGGAAAGCCCCATGTCCGCCCACCCACAATTGGAAGTGGAGGATGTTAGTAAAATAGTCGATTATATCTTCTCCTTAAAGCCCGCGAATACAACGGTAAAATCAATGCCGTTGGCAGGCACCATTTCGTTTAACGAACACGTAAAGGATAAAAAGGAAGGCACCTATGTACTTATGGTATCCTATTTGGATGATGGGATCCCAGGGCAAGAAGGTTCCGAGCTTATGGCCAACGAACAGATTATATTCAAAAAGCAAAAAATCGATAAAAAATAATCCATGAAAAACCATCAAACAGAATTCATTGGGGACGGATTTATAAAAGTCGATACCCTACTTTCCTTGGACGAAGTAGAAGTGCTTCGGTCCATTTACGACGATCTATTGGGTGACAAAGCCAAAACGGGTCATTTACGAAGCGATCTGGCCGGAATGGAGGATGGGTCGGAGGTGAAAATTGAACGTATAACCCAAATTATGAGACCTAGTAGTGTGGAGCCCCGATTGCAGGAAAATATTGCATATAAGAAAGCACTTCAATGGGCAAAGGACTTGCTGGGAAAGGACATGGAACTCGATTTTGACATGCTGATCAACAAAGCCCCCCATACCAATACTCCCACCCCATGGCACCAGGATGCCGCCTATTGGATAGATATGCCCGACAAAAGATCGGCAAGTTGTTGGATCGCATTGGATAAGGTTTTTGAAGAAAACGGCTGCATGTGGTTTATTCCCAAAAAGGATGGGGAACCCATTCTTCCACATAAAAATCTTCCCAATGGAGGTGCCCTCTACTGCGAAACCGATACTGAAAATGCAAAAAGTGTTCCCTTAAACCCGGGTGGATGTACCTTTCACGATGGGTATACACTTCATTTTAGCCAGGGCAACACCACCGAAACCCAAAGAAGGGCATTGATCTTAAATTTTAGACCACAAAAAATGATCGAATTGGAAAGAGCCCTGGGCGTGGACCATACCGGTGAGAGAAAAACAAGGAAATAATAGTTTAATCCAATTTTATTGAAAAAAGGGGGCACACGACCAATCATTCACTTTTCCATACTGATACTTTGGACTATCTGTATGGGAAATTGGTCGTACGGACAAAAGATTATCGACCTAAGGGATTACGGTGTAAGACCAAATTCCTTTGAGAACGCCTCACCTGCCATCGTCAGGGCATTAATTGACGCCGCCTCCGCGGATAGTGCGGTCATCCGTTTTCCAGGGGGTCGAATCGACCTTTGGCCGGAAGGAGCACGTACCAAGGAATATTATGTTTCAAATACCACGGAGCCCGATTCCCTTAGCAAGGTAAAGACCGTAGGCATGTTATTGGAAGGGATGCGCAACATCACCCTGGAGGGCAACGGTACCCTAATAATGGCCCATGGCAAGATGGTTCACCTTGTCTTGGACCATTGTAGCAACGTAAAGGTACAAGGGCTTCGGTTCGATTACGAGCGCCCTACCATGTCCGAAATGGAAGTGTTGGAAATGACCGATACCACGGTTACCGTTCGTGTAAGCCCAGACTCCCGTTATTGGATCCAGGACAGGAAGATTACTTGGTATGGGGAAGGTTGGAGTTCCAAACCCGATAGAATCCATATGATTATTTACAGACCTTCCCTGGAGACCATGTACTACGGAAAATATGAGCCATTTGATTCGGGAAACGTTGATGAACTGGACCACAACACATTAATATTCCACGGAAATTTTTCCAATACAAAATTCCAATTCGGAGATATATTGACCTTTAGGGATGTGTACAGGGATTGTTTGGGCATACTCAACAATTATTCACAGGACATAGTCCTAGAGGATATCAACATGCATTATATGCACGGGATGGGGGTTGTGAGCCAGTTTTCCGAAAATATCCATATCAATAATTTTAAGGGGAAACCAAGAAGGGAATCGGGGCGTGCCATTGCGGCCTTTGCCGATTTTCTGCACTTCTCCGGATGCTATGGCAAGATAACCGTAGAAAACAGTCTGTTCTCGGGATCCCATGACGATGACATCAACGTTCACGGCACCCATCTAAGGATCGTGGAGAACAAAGGCAATAGGATAAAAGTACGATTTATGCATGACCAGACTTGGAACCTGGACGCTTTTGAAAAGGGGGATTCCATAGCCTTTGTGAACAATAAAACATTGCTGACCTATGGAAACGCCATAGTCACAAGCGTTGAAAAAATTTCCAAAAGGGAATTGCAATTAGAGTTGGACCGGACCGTACCAAAAGGGCTAACGGAGAAGGACTGCATAGAAAACCTGACCAAAAATCCGGAAGTTGTCATTAGGAACAACCGTTTTGAACATACCAACACAAGGGCCGTTCTTTTGACCACCCGTCGAAAGGTGTTGGTGGAGGACAACGTGTTCTTCAGGACCGGGATGCACGCTATCTTGATTGCGGACGATTGCAATTATTGGTACGAGTCCGGCCCCGTAACCGACCTAACCATCCGCAACAACCAATTTATCCAATGCGGGTATAACTCCAATCCGGATTCTTATCCCATCGCCATCATGCCCGAGACCCATAACTTTATAAAAAATAGGTATGTGCACTCTAACATTCGTATTGTGGACAATACCTTCAACCTTTTTGCCCCTCCCCTGCTCCTTGCCCGATCCACCCGAAACATCAGCTTTGTCAAAAACACAATAGAGGGGAGTTTGACCGATGATTTTCCTTATAGTGAAAAGCCCATGTTCTTTTTGGAACATTGCAAGGATGTGCAAATTGAAAACAACAAGTTCAAAGACCAATTTTCCAAAAGGGTCATCGAAATTAAGGAAATGGACAAAAATGGAGTAAAGATCGGTCCGGAAACGGAATTAGAGTTGAAAAGGGGATGAAAAAGAGGGGGTGCACGACCAATCGATCACTTTTCCATGCTGATACTTTGGACCATCTGTATGGAAAATTAGAGGTATATACATAAGAAAACGAACTCAATTATGAATTTCTAAGAAATGGATCTACTTAAATTTATTCTTTTCCCAATTTTTATGGCCTTTATCCATATTGGCACATTCACGCTCCCGGACAATAAATCTTCCATCGAAGTAACCGTAGTAGACTATATCACAAAGAAACCGATTGCAGTAAGGGTAAAAATCACGGATTCCGAAGGATATGTACCCGGTCTTCCCCAGGAAGCAATTTCCATAATGTACGGAAGAAATGACGAACCAGAACGATACGGCTACCAACCTGATAGTTCCTTCTATATAGACCACCATTTTAAGCTTGACCTGAAACCTGGAAAATATGATATTTCGCTTTCCAAAGGAATTGAATATATTGATCAAACAAAAAAAATTGAGGTAAAAGAGGGCGAAGTACTTGGGCTAAAAATTGAAATGAAAAGATGGGTCAAGATGTCCGATCTTGGATGGTATTCGGCCGATGACCATATTCATATCCGCAGATCTCCCCGTGAAAATCCTTTGATATTGAAATGGGTCGAAGCCGAAGGTTTGAATATTGGGTTTTTCCTTCAGATGGGTGATTTCTGGTCGACCTATTTTTCCCAATATGCATTTGGCGATGAAGGGGTCTATAAAACAGACGCCGGTATGCTCTCAACCGGACAAGAGGAGCCCAGGACCCATGAAATTGGCCATACGATCGCCTTGGTGGCCGATGACTTTGTGAGATATAGCAAGGAGTATTATTATTACGACAAGGTTTTTGACAAAATACACGAATTAAATGGAATTATGGGATACGCACATCAAGGTATGTCCTTTAACGGTTCAACAGGGATGACAATGGACGTTCTTGACGGAAAAGTAGATTTCCTCGAATTGCTCCAGTTCTGCGTTGAAGGAGGGCCGTTACTCACACAAAACTACTATCACTATCTAGATCTGGGCTTTAAACTGACCGCAACGGGCGGGTCGGACTTTCCCTGGTGCGGGAACGGTCCCCTGTTCGGCACCAATGCCCCGAATTGGAATTCCAGGATCGGGAATGTCAGGTTTTACACCCATGTGGATGGACCGTTTGAATACCAGGCATGGAAAAATAATCTTAAAAAAGGCCACACCTTTGTCTCCTCTGGCCCAATGATTAATTTTAGCATAGATGGCAAACTCCCAGGCGATGAAATAAATTTGACCAAGCCTGGAAAAATATCCATCTACGCAAAGGCCATGGGCAATACAAGCCAAATACCGTTGACCAGATTAGAGATCATCGCGCACGGTAAAGTCCTTAAACAGATAGTGCCCAATGGGCAAGATCAAACCGTTGAAAATTTGGAGTTACATCTTGACCTTGAGGTAAATAAAGGCGTTTGGATCGCAGCCAGATGTTATGCGGGACCAAACCAAGTGGCACATACTACCCCAATTTATATTACCATAAACAATGATGGTTTTCATAATCCAGAAACACTTAACAGTTATCTGTCCTTAAACGAAAGGTATCTGGACGAACTGGAAAAAGAATTGGACGCACCTAATAAAAGTGTTGAAAAACGTGCTTGGTGGTACAGGGATGGTTTGCAAGAAAGAATAGATAACACTAGGAAGATTATTTTATCCCTTAAGAAAAAATAACATGGAACGGAATTCATTAATAACAAGGATAGGAGCTTTAGCTAAAATAGCTCGGATTTTCTAGACAATCCCCAGCTATCTGTAAAATGGGACACCTTAGCCAAAGTTTTATAACCCCAAGGTAGCTGACAATTTAAGGGCCGAACGATCTACGTCCGGAGGTCAAGGACTATAATTTTTTTTTGATTTTGGGGAGAACTATCGATATGGCATTACCATATATAAAGTTCAACAATACCATAGAACAAGGATTAAAACAATAGTGGATTTAAACGAGAACGATGGGGCATCGTAACTTGTTACTGTCTTCGGCTCCGAGTCGCAAATCCTCATCGAAATGCAATGCCCCGGATGGAAGGCCCTTCCGGACAATTTTTAAGTCATTCCCTTCAAACAAAATTCGAGTTTTTCTTCCATTCCTTCTCGTAGCATTTTTCATGAAGGAAGGCCAATTAGTCCCAATCGCATTCACTTTTCCTTGTTTTGTCGTTTGGTAATACAAACCACAGACCTCATTAAATAGCCCGACTTTTGGCGGCCGACCCCTTGAAAATCATTTTTTAAAACGCTTACGGCAGGGTTTCGATACGTTTAGTTTAATTGGCCTTGCTTACTTGGAATACTTTTTTCAATTCCCCGGAACATTCTAGGTGCCAAACAACCCATGTTAAAATCTATCCAATTTTTTATTAAACAAACGTTTAATTAAAACAATTGTTTAAATTTGCGCCCGATAATTAATGGAGCGCATATGGAATGGAACGAAAAACAGATCAAGATTTTAGAGATAGCGGAAAAGTTGTTTGCGGAGAACGGTTTTGACGGCACTTCCATCCGGCAAATTTCTAAAAAGGCTGATATCAATATCGCCATGATCTCCTACTATTTTGGTTCAAAAGAAAAACTGCTGGAAGCACTATTGCTATATAGAACCGGAGATTTCAACATGGAACTGGAACATTTGGTTTCCAAGGGTCAGGGCTTTCTTAAAACTGTAGATGACATTGTGGAATTGGTGGTCAAAAAAATTCACAGAAACCGTCGGACCTATAAGATCATCCATTTTGAATATTCCAACGACAATAGGAATATTGATTTTGACAGTTATATCGAACAAAAAAAAGAAAACTACAAACTGATACAAAATTTTGTCACCAGGGGCCAGGAAGCAGGTGTCTTTGCCAAAAATGTTAGTACGGAACTTATCATTCCCACCGTTCTCGGTACTTATTTTCATTTCTACTACAACAAGCGCTTCTTTCAATCCTTGCAGGACCTCAACTCACCGTCCGACTTGGACAATTATGTAACGGAAATATTAACTCCCCACCTACAAAGAACCATAAAAGCACTTTTAACACATGAAGTTTAATTATGTAATCATCACCATTTTTCTCTTCCTAGGTTCCTATTTTGTCCAAGCCCAAGAGTCGACCTCTTTAACGATCGAACAAGCGGTTCAAATGGCCATGGAGAACAGCAATAAATCCAAAATCTCCAGCGATAAGGTTGCAACCGCAAAAAATGAACTTAAGGTTACCAAAAATCTAAGGTATCCAGATGCCGTTATTTCCGGCCAATATCAATATTTGCCCCATGCGCAGGTAACCCTGCAAACCAAGGGCGACAACGGGGGTGGCAATGGGGACAATGGGGAATCCGGAACCCAAATACCAAACGTAAACCAATTATTTTTGGGCCAGGCCAGCGTAAACATGCCGGTATTTACCGGATTTAAATTAAAGAATACCGTAGCGGCCAGCGACAATGCCTATAAAGCGGCAACCTTTAACGCCATAAACGACAGGGAGCAAATTGCCTTAGAGACCATCAAGGGCTACATTGACCTATACAAGGCGAAACAATCGGTTAGCTTGATCGAGGAAAACCTAATAAGTGCCCAGCAAAGGGTAAAGGATTTTACCATCATGGAACAAAACGGACTCTTGGCCAAGAACGATCTGCTAAAGGCCAACCTGCAAGCTTCCAATATTGAGGTCGCCCTAGAGGAGGCCCGTAAAAACGTCAGCATTTTGAACTATCAATTAGCCATTACCCTAAAACTCCCAGAAAACACAGAAATAACTACTGTTGAGACCGAATTTGGACTTGCCCCAAGAAATATTGGATCGGACAGTATTTCCCGGAGCGACCTTGAAGCTATTCGATATCAGGAACAAGCAGCGAAAAACCAAATTAAAATTGCCCAAAGCAAATACTATCCTTCCCTATCTCTCCTGGCCGGGTACATTGCCCTGGATATTCATAACGCCGTTACAGTGACCAATGCTCTGAATTTCGGGGTAGGTCTCTCCTATAATTTTGCCGATATTTTTAAGACCAAGAGCGATGTTAAAGTTGCCAAAAGCAAGGCCCTGGAGGTGCAACACACCTATGATTTGGTTGCAGACCAAATTAAACTACAGGTAGAGAACGCCATGCAGGAATACGAATTGGCCTTTAAGAAATACAATGTTTATATAAGATCACAAGAGCAGGCCTCGGAAAACTATCGTATTGTAAAAGACAAGTACGACAATGGGCTTCAGGACACCAACGATTTGTTGGAAGCCGATTTTGACCAATTGAAGGCCAACATCAATCTGGCCTACGCAAAGGCAGACATTACCCAAAAATATTACGAACTGCTTACTGCCGAAGGGAAGCTAACAAGTACCATCACCGAAAATTAATTATTGATACAATGGAAAAAAAGAAAAAAACCAACAAAAAGGTAGGAATCGCAATAGCCGTATTTGTCGGAATAGGGCTCGTTTGGGGCACCTTCAAATTCATCCATTCCCTCTCCCACGAGAGTACGGACGATGCCCAGATCCAGTCCAATATGAATCCCATAATCCCACGTATTAGCGGATATATAAACAAGGTGTATGTTACGGACAATCAATTCGTTAAGAAAGGGGACACTCTTTTTACCATTGACAACCGGGATTACGTGGTGAAATTGGAACAGGCAAAAGCCAATTTGGCGGCCTCCGAAAGTCAGGTAATCGTTGCAAAGGCCAGTATAGGCTCCTATAGGGCCAACGTAGGGGTAACCACCGCCCAAGTAAATTCTGCCGAGGGAAACCTAGAAACCGCTAAAATCAAATTGTGGCGCGCCAACAGTGATTTTAATCGTTACGAGAACCTCTATGCCAACCACTCCATCACCGAACAACAGTATGAGCAAGCACTGGCCACCAAACAAGAGGCCGAAAAACAGGTTGAGGTCCTGCAAAGTCAGCATAGGGCCACGGCAAGCCAAAAAAATGCAGCAGAATCACAGACCAATATTTCTGAAAAGCAAGTATCTGTTGCCAACGCCAATGTAAAAAGTGCACAGGCCCTGGTAGATGCAGCCCAATTGAGCCTGGATTATTGTGTAGTAACAGCACCTATAGATGGCCAATTATCCAATGTTGATCTACAACCGGGACAATACGTCTCCCCAGGGCAATCCCTATTTTATTTAGTGGACAGCCATAACAAATGGATTGTGGCCAACTTTAAGGAGACCCAATTGAAAAAAATGGAGTTAGGGCAAAAAGTAAGTATCCAAGTAGATGCATTTCCCAATCTTGAGCTTGAAGGTACGATTACCGCATTTTCCCCGGCTACGGGCGCTCGATTCTCGCTTCTCCCCCCAGATAATGCCACAGGAAACTTCGTTAAAACAGTGCAAAGGCTTCCTATTAAAATTGATTTTACCAAAGCGAACGATTCCATAAAATTGAAGAAGTTAAAATCAGGCATGAACGTAGATGTCGATGTTCATTTAAAATAAGAATTCAGTCCTTAGTTCTTAGTAAATAGTTTATCGACCTCTCGATTCGAATTGTACAATAACGGGACACTAATCAATTCTAAATTGACAACAATTGGATATCCATATTTGTTCCCTCCCCTTGGGGGAGGGCTAGGGAGGGGCCGGGCACGGCAGAAGAGTTGGGATTCCCAAAAGTGACCTCCCCTAACCCCTCCAAAGGAGGGGGACCGGTCCTGAAAAACTAAAGTTTATGGTCAGCCTCAAATAACAAAAACGCATGCAAGACGAAAACGATCTGGTAGAATACGGCTTTAGAAGGGTCATTATCACCATTACCGCGGTAATGTGCGCCCTCTTGGAAATCGTTGACACTACTATTGTTAACGTTGCCCTGAACGACATGAAGGGAAGCCTGGGTGCTACCCTTACCGATGTTGCATGGGTAATCACGGCCTATGCCATAGCCAACGTTATCGTTATCCCGATGACCAGTTGGCTCTCCAAACAATTTGGCCGCAGGAACTATTTTGCAGCATCCATCATCCTTTTTACAACAGCCTCCTTCCTTTGTGGAAATGCTACCAACTTGTGGGAACTTGTTGCCTTCCGTTTTATCCAAGGTTTGGGCGGGGGAGCGCTATTGGTTACCGCACAGACCATCATTACGGAAAGTTATCCCCTTGCAAAAAGAGGAATGGCCCAAGCCATTTACGGAATGGGGGTAATCGTTGGACCTACATTGGGTCCGCCATTGGGAGGTTATTTGGTGGACCATTTTTCATGGCCCTACATATTCTACATCAATATCCCTTTGGGAATTATTGCGGCCTCACTTACCGTATTGTTCGTCCGTAGCCCAAAGTATGGCGCTAAACTTAAGGCGAATCAGGTGGATTGGTGGGGAATTGCGTTATTGGCAACCTTTATTGGATCTCTACAATATGTTTTGGAGCACGGACAACAGGACGATTGGTTTGCCAATACGACCATCATGTCGTTGAGCATCCTATCCGCTTTTGGATTTTTACTTTTTCTATGGAGGGAAATGACCTATGAATACCCCATTGTAAACTTAAGGGTACTAAAGGACGGAAATTTACGGGTAGGCACCATCATGACCTTTATTTTAGGTTTCGGGGTATATGGATCTACTTTTATTATCCCCATCTATACCCAATCCATTTTGGGGTGGACGGCCACAGATGCCGGACTTTTGCTTATTCCAAGCTCCATAACAACAGGACTGATGATGCCCGTCATCGGTAAATTGATAGAAAAAGGAGTCTCCCAAAAATACTTGGTCGCCTCTGGTTTTATCATCTTCTTTGTTTATAGTTATTGGATGCACATACTAATCACACCAGATACGGGAGGGGAACATATGTTCTGGCCCCTAGTTGCAAGAGGCATGGGGCTAGGTCTACTTTTTGTGCCCATTACCACCCTATCCCTATCAACGCTTAAAGGCAAGGATATTGGGGACGGGGCCGCCTTTACTGGAATGATGCGCCAATTGGGGGGATCCTTCGGCATAGCCATTATCACCACAATGATCGCCCGTTGGACCCAACAGCACCGAGTGGATCTGATACCCAATATTACGGATACAAGTTCCTTGGTGCGGGATAGAATTCACGGATTACAACAAATGTTTATCTCCAAAGGCTTTAGTATCAATAATGCCTTGGACAAGGCCCATCAGGTTTTAGAGGTCTCCATTATGAAACAGGCCACCATTCTTTCCTATATGGATGTATTCCTATTTATGGGAGTCATATTTTTGGTATGCGTACCCTTTGTACTATTGATCAAAAAAGGGGCTGGCAAGGTGGATGTTTCCAAAGTACATTGATTTGTTGGAGCAACAGGAACTTACAATAAGCCAATATTGCCCTCCTTAAGAAACTGTTAACCCGTTAACAAAATCTTACCTCTTATTTCTTTGAATCGAGCAAGTATCGCCTTATACTTAAGTGAATCAAAAAATAGAAATATGGGAATTATTGAAAATAAAAAGAAATTCAAAAGAAAGGTAGAACAGACAAATCCTGCAAATCCGACCGGAAATACTAAACTCAAAAATAAGGGATTTGATATGGACAAAGAAACCATCCGCGAGCAGCAGAGCAAAAAGTAGTGATTGTCCGTACTAAAAGAACTCACGGTATTGCATCACCCGAAAATCGATAGTATTGAATTCCGGGATTTTCCGCTTGATGGACTTATAGCCCTCCAAACTCCCAACCGCCCTATTGGCGGAGCCAGAGGGAGCGGTCAGGGAAACTGTGGTTATGGAGCGTCCGGGTTGGTCTGGCAGGGTAAATTGATGGATGCGTGGAACTTCGTCTGAGATCGATTTCAAACGCAGTCCATATTCTTTCAAATGCCTTCTGAAAAAATATTCGGGTCCGTTCTTGCTATTGCCACCCGTAAACAAAAGGGTATCAATATTTGGATATTGCTCCAAGTACATTACGAGATTGCGAAGTTTTACATTTTGCATTCCCAGATCGGTGGCATCCACTTTTACCCTTTCCGCACTTGCCACCATATCGCAGATTCCAATTTTTCGGTCATGTAAAAATTGGATACGCTGTCGAATGGCCTCGTCGCTGGTCTCGAATTTTAAACCCAAATCAAATATTTTATCCAATATAACCCAGAGCTGGCCATCACGGCTCCCATAGCAAAAATCGACATCGCCCTCCTTTAAAATCCCTGTGGTAAAACGAGGGGGCGGAAGGGTTCCTACAATTAATTTTGTGGCTTCCTGGAACAGAAAGGGTTCGTAGGGATGGGTGTGAAGGAACATATTTACTTTTTCAGCGTGATGATGAATACACCGGTTGCGCCCCTGGCCCCATATAGAGCGCCATCACCATCCTTTATTAATTCAATGGATTTGACATCCTTGGGAAGGAACTGGCTCAACTCCCTGGACAAAACATAGTTTCCATCTACCACAACAAGTGGAGCGGAAGTATTTGTTCCAAAAGAACCAGAATCCCCGGAACTGGGGGGCAGACTGGAATATCCCCTAACCAATATTGCGTTTCCACGTACTGTCACTCCGGTAAACATCGCCCTTATCAGATCATAAATTGAATTATAGTCCTTATAGTCTGATGGATCTACCCTGCCTTTCCTGTTCGTATCTACCTTAAAACCAATCTGTTTCAACTCGTTTTCCGATATTATTGGTTGGTCCTTTTGGAACTGGAAGTTCAGCTCATTTCCTTCCAAATTCCCTGCCACCATCCCAAATTTGGAAGAAAAGGCCATCAATTGTCCTGTATCCGGTGGGATATCTATCGTATAAAAGCCCCTTTTGTTGGTCTTTGTAAAAGTCTTGACAGAATCCACATAAATAATTGCCCTTTTTACAGGATTTCCGTTGGAATCTAGCACCGTACCTTTGACATGAATCAAGGAATCCTGATTATTTTGGCCCGATAAAATCGATGATGAAATAAAAACCAATACCATCAATAACCTATACATTTTAAATCGATTTTTTTATTGCTAGTTGTTTGTGCTTCAGTTTACAAACCTGAAACTTAAAACCCTATTTCAGTGTTAGCACCAAATCATCGGGGTTTACCAAAGAACCACCCGATAACTGAATCCTGTCTACCACCCCTTCTTCGGTAGCGGTTACGGTGGTCTCCATTTTCATGGCCTCTATGATAAACAAGGGTTGGTTTTTAATAATTTTTTGTCCCTTTTTTATCAAAACGTTGGAAAGCAGTCCTTGCAAGGGCGATCCTATTTGCTTGGGATCATTCGGGTCCGCCTTAACGTTTTCCATTTTGGTGACTTTTACTGAAGTATCCTTGACAATGACGTTCCGCAGTTGGCCGTTGATCTTAAAGAAAATGCTCACATTGCCTGCCTCGTCCGGTTCACCCTTTAGCATCAGGGACACCAAAATATTCTTGCCACGGTCCAATTCTACCATAATCTCTTCCCCAACCTCCATGCCGTATAAAAAATTCTTGGTGGGAATGTTCATTACATTTCCGAACCTTACGTGATGATTATAGGCATCGGTAAATACCTTGGGGTACAATTTGTAGGACAGAAAGTCGGTTATCAACAACTCCCTTCCCATTCCTTGGGCAAATTTACGTTTAAAAGACCTGAATTCCTTATCAAAATCGATAGGCTCCAAATGGGCATTCGGGCGTTCCGTATATGGTTTTTCGCCCTTGAGGACCGCTTTTTGCAATTTCTTTGGAAACCCTCCTACCGGCTGACCCAAGTCGCCCTTAAAAAAGCTAATGACAGATTGGGGAAAGGAAATGGTATCGCCCTTTTCCAGCACATCTTGGACTGTAAGGCCGTTGCTGATCATGTATTGGGCCATATCCCCGACCACTTTAGAGCTCGGTGTCACTTTGATGACATCGCCGAACATCCCATTGACCTCCCCGTACATCTTGGTAATTTCGGGAAACTTGTTTTCCAGCCCCAGGGCAATGGCCTGCCCTTTAAGATTGGAATACTGACCTCCTGGAATTTCGTGCTTATATACCTCGCCAGTACCCGCTTTTAAACCAGATTCAAACGGATAATAATAATTGCGGATCGTTTCCCAGTAGTTGGAATATTCGGCCAATTTGTCCGTGTTCATTGGGTTTTCCCGTTCATGGAAGCGCATCATCTCCACGACGGAATTAAAGTTTGGCTGACTGGTAAGCCCCGATAACCCTCCCAGGGCGACGTCGATCACGTCCACTCCCGCTTCCACGGCCTTGAGGTACATGGCCGCTTGGATCGAGGAAGTGTCATGCGTATGCAAGTGAATGGGAATATTGATTTCCGATTTAAGGGCCGAAATAAGTTCGTAAGCGGCATAGGGCTTTAACAGCCCCGCCATATCCTTGACCCCTAAAATATGCGCCCCGGCATTTTCAATATCCTTGGCGAGTTGTATATAGTATTTTAGGTTGTATTTTGTTTTGGAGGAATCGAGTATATCCCCGGTGTAACAAAGGGAGCCTTCCGCAAGGCCACCGGTTTTTGTACGCACATGTTCAATGCAGGGCGCAATGGATTTCATCCAGTTAAGGGAATCGAAGATCCGGAACACATCTACCCCCGTTTCCCAGGACTGCTCTACAAATTTTTCAATAAGATTATCCGGATAGGCCGTATAGCCAACCCCATTAGACCCCCTGATCAACATTTGCAAAAGAACATTGGGCATGGCCTTGCGCAAAAGGGCCAATCGCTCCCAGGGATTTTCATATAAAAATCGGAGACAAACATCAAAAGTAGCACCTCCCCAGACCTCCATGCTAAAAATTTCGGGATGGTTCTTGGCATAGCCCTCGGCCACTTTGAGCATGTCTACAGTCCGCATTCGGGTTGCCAGTAGACTTTGATGGGCATCCCGAAAAGTGGTGTCCGTATAGTGTATTTTCTTTTCGTTCTTTAACCATTCCGAAAATTTTTCCGGCCCCAATTCGGTCAATAAGTTTTTGGTGCCCTTGGGATATTCCACGGCTTTGGGAAAGGAGGGGACTTGCGGTTTGGAAAACTTATGGTCGTGGTCTATCTTTTTTACATCCGGATTACCGTTTACGATGGTGTCCCCCAAAAATTCGATCAACTTATTGGCACGGTTTCGAGGTTCTGTAAACTCGAACAATGCGGATTCATTTTTGATGAAATTCACCGTCACCTTACCTTCCCGGAAAGTGGGATGTTTCAAAATATTATCCAAAAAGGCCATATTGGTCTTAACCCCACGAATACGGAACTCCGCCAAGGCCCTGCGCATTTTCCTGCAAGAGCCGTCCAAGGTCCTGCTAAGGGCGGAAACCTTGACCAACATGGAGTCGAAGAAAGGCGAAATGCTCACTCCTTGGTAAATACTGCCCGCATCTAGACGTATTCCCAGACCGGAGGCACTCCTATAGGTGGTAACTACCCCATAATCCGGTTTAAAATTATTGGCGGGGTCCTCCGTGGTTATCCTGCATTGCAGGGCATAGCCCGTAATCACAATGGATTCCTGGTTTTGGATCTTGATCTGTTTGTCGGAAAGTTTATATCCTCCAGCTATGAATAGTTGCGCCTTTACCAGGTCGATATTGGTGATCATTTCCGTTACCGTGTGCTCTACCTGGATACGAGGGTTCACCTCTATAAAATAGATACTACCATCATCGTCGACCAAAAACTCAACGGTCCCTATATTGTTGTATTCTACCGCCTTACAGATGTCTATGGCATATTTATACAGCTTGTCCTTGGTATCTTGGGACAATCCCAGGGAAGGGGCAAATTCGATTACCTTTTGGTACCGTCGCTGTACCGAACAGTCCCTTTCGTATAAATGCACGATATTCCCATGGGTATCGGCCACGATCTGGATTTCGATGTGCTTGGGATTGGCGACAAACTTTTCCAAAAATACCGTGTCATCGCCAAAGGCATTGAGCGATTCCCTCCTAGCTTCGGGAAAGGATTTTTTCAATTCCTCTTGGTTATTGATCACACGCATGCCGCGACCCCCGCCCCCGGACGCCGCCTTGAGCATTACGGGATAACCGATATTCTTGGCCTCGGAAAGGGCGATTTCTATATCCGATAAATTCTTTGCACTACTTTGAATTACAGGGACGTTGTTGGCAACGGCCACCTCCTTGGCCATTATTTTATCTCCCAAAGCCTTCAGGACCGAAACCTGTGGCCCAACAAATATGATGCCGTTATCGGCACATCTTTGGGCAAATTCAGCATTTTCGGACAAGAATCCGTAACCGGGATGGATAGCATCTACCCCGTTATCTTTGGCCACCTTGATAATGGTGTCCATATCCAAATAAGGTTTTAAGGGATCATTGTCCTCGCCTATCTGATAACATTCATCCGCTTTGTAACGATGGAGCGAATACCGATCCTCATAGGTATAAACGCCTACGGTCTTTATTCCAATCTCTACGCATGCCCTAAAGATCCGGATGGCTATTTCTCCCCTATTTGCGACTAAAACCTTTTTTATCTTCATTTTGTCCTCAACTTATTTATGTGAACGTATCCCTATCGGTATCCTATAACACCAATAAATGACGGCCATAGACAAACTTAACGTTTTTGGGCTAGGATCGCAATAGGGCAAAAACATGATTCCATTCCATTTTGTTACAATTTGCCCATATGCGTATAAAAATCTACCTTTAGGGGTGTTCGCTGTACGATGTTCGCCAATACGAAAAATAGGTATGGTAATTTGCGAACGGTTTAATTGATAGAGCATTCAATAAAATTCAAACCGAATTCTAACACTAAAAAATATAATATGGGTAAAGGGGATAAAAAAACGAGAAGGGGAAAAATAGCCAACAAATCCTACGGCGCAAGAAGGCCAAAATCGATTAAAAGAAAACCTTCCGTAGAGGAAAAAATAGATATAAAAAAGAAAAAATAGTCTCAAAGACTATTTTATCGCTACGGGAAGCAAAACATTTTCCCAGCTTAGCGAAAAGCCGGTATCGGTTATTTTATAGGTCAGATGTTCGGTAAGAGTGTCCGTTTCCACTGGTTTTACGCTTACTTGAAGCGCGTCGGTGGCCTTGTTATTTTCTTCGTAATCGGCCACTGATAATCCCTCAATTGTAGCACCGCTACGTTCGTGGTCCGAATTAAAGATCAGGGTCCAGTTTCCGCTTTCCATAGGAATAACAAAAAGGGCGTATGTCCCTGCCGGTAGTATCCCGCCTTCTATCGTTATATCCTTGTCCGTAGTGAACGTCGTAGCCTTATTGGCTCCTGCCCTCCACAATTTTCCGTACGCCACCAGTTCCCCAAAAATTTGCCTTCCTCGAACCGAGGGACTGTTGTAATCAATTTTAATGCGGGCGCCTGCAACCTGGCCGCTGTTGCTTTCGTGCGGACTTTTGGAACAGTTGACGAAAGATAGGATTATAATAATAAGGGCGCTTGATCTGATTAGTTTTAGCATAGCGTTGAATTTCTTAGGGTTAGTCCGAAAATCGATTAACGATAATGGCCAAAAGAGCAAAGATAAAGGACAGGAGGCGTTTACAAAAATTAAATTCGGAGTCGAATGTTTTTCTTTTCCAACATTCCTACGAACACAATAATGGCCAATGAAAAAAGAAGGGACTTTACAATCCCGACCAAACCATCGGATAGGAAATCTGGCCAATGAAATCCGGTCAGCACCATAATCGGATAAATAAAATAGGGCATAAGATAACAGGTCAAGGTGCTTGTTCCGGCAGGTTTAATAGGATTGGCCCATCTAGAATAATCCAGTTTGTCTACCAGCACATAAAGGAAAGCGTACGACAAAAGACCTATCCCTATGCATATGGCCGTCCAGGACGGGGTGGCCAAAATTTTGGAAATCGGAAAGGCAGGTCGGATAACAAAGCCATAAGCTATAAAAAATAGGCCGACTCCCGCAACAAGCCAAAGAAAACAATTTAAATCCTTGCCTTCTTTGGAAAATTTCAAATAAAACAAGGTGCATAGCACCCCGGCCATTACCAAAACGTGGTTGGAAGCACTGATGACCAGTTTAAAACTGGGTAGAAATTCAAAAAAGCCATTTTCCTGGATGTTCATAAATAGAAGCAAAACGAAAGCGACCATCATATAGATCCAATTTTTGCCGACAAATAAATAAACCAGACCGTTTAGCAGGTATGCCCAACCGATCAGGCCGAGGATACCCCACCATTGTGGCCTCATCCAGGTGACGTTTTCCGCAGACCCACCCTTAAAGATCCAGGCCAGATACAGGAGAAGCAAGACTCCCAGAACCTTAAGTCCCATGGCCAACCTATTTGAAATACGGGAATTGCGTTTATAATCCATCCAAATCAAAAAAATTCCGACAGCCATCAAAATTTCCCAAACATACTTGTTGAAGGGCATAGCTTCCGAAAATATAGTTTCAAAATTAACCATATATAGACCCATTACCAGAAGTGCCACCGTTCGAACAAGAATATGCCCGACAATTTGTGGTCGGGACTCCTTTTTTTTGAATCTTATATTGATTGCGAGGGGAATGGACAGCCCAACAATAAACAGGAACAAGGGAAATATAACATCGGAAAAACCCATGCCATCTTCCGTTGCAGCGGTGTGTTCCAACCATTTTGGCACTCCGGTAAGCGACCATAGGTCATTGACAAAAATCATAAGGAACATGGTCAGGGCCCTTAAAATATCTATGGTTCGGATGCGATTGTTAGCCTTTGGCAAAATAGCTTTTTCCATTGAACAACGGTATTATCGGTATCTTATACTTAACAAAGCGGGCAAGGAATTAAAGATATATCCCTTTTTCTCCAAGGCCTTAATAAGTGCATCCAACTGTTTGTAAAATTTATCGGTTCGATCGGGATGTGTGCCAATATGGGTCAACAGCAGAAAACCGTTCAATCCTTCCTTAGCTTCATAGTTCAGAATGGAATTGAAGATTTCCGAACTGCTTTTATAATTTTCCATGCCCGGGGTGGTGTAATCTGCATTGGACGAGGTGCCCGGGGTATAATTTATAAGCGTAAGACCCATTTGGTCCGTCCACTGTGCGATGATCTCATCGCCCCATTCATAGGGAGGCAAGAAGTACGGGGCTTCCTTCTTTTGTATCCCAAATTTTTCCATTTCCGAATAGTTGGCCGCTAAATCGGACTTAAACTCTTCCTGCCCGACCAATAGTTTTTTGTCCTTGGACCAGTCGTTGTACACCAAGTGCTTGTCCGAATGTGCTCCAAGATAATGGCCTTGCTTTTTTGCCTTTTCTATAAACATCTTGTTTTTGGCATCCCTATAAAAATTGCCGGTCAGGAAAAATGCCGCCTTGATATTGTGTTTACCAAGCGTTTCAAGCACCTCATCACCCCCTTCTGCATATTCATCCGCGGTAAAGACCAAGGTCAGTTCCTTTTCCTGTCTATCCCCCCTAATAATCGCACCACTATCGTCATAGGTATAGTTTCGTTGCCTGTGGCCCGTTGCCCTACTTTCACTTTCCATGGAGGACAAATAATAGACCAGGCATGCCGTGCCATCCATCGTAGGTTCGTTGGTAGAATAGTCGCCCGGATCGTCATGGTACACGAAGGTATCGGACTGAAACGGGGCATATTCATCAGGTTCAAAGAGCACGAGCCCGATCAAACTCTTAAAAATGGAACCGTAGACGGGCCCATCGACGAGCCCACCATCCGTGGGATAACCTTCCAGGATGGTTAACGATGAATGGGGTGCCACAGGTGCATCAGCATCCGAAGGTAGCCCAACGACCATTGTAGTTCCCCATGGATTGCATCCAAAAAGCCAATCGCGTAGGCCAGCTTCCATTTCCAAATACTTGTCATCGCCTGTCAATTCACGATACAATTTGCATTGGGTCACCGCGGCGGTGACAAAATTATTGGAGCACCATACAAAAGGGACGCCGATCAAAAACGGATTGTCCTTACCGCGATCGTACAAAAGCTCCAACCCATCACCATAATACGAAGACACCGTTTTCTTTTCGTTGGACTTTAATGTCGAAGCCAGTTCGTTATGTCCCATATTCATAAATGGATAATATTGATAGTGGTTCACGGTATCCCTGCCCATCCAAGGGGTTATTTTCTCTTCGGAGGCATACCCAAGGGCATCCTTTTTATATTCTTCTTTTTTAGTGAGTTTGTACAAGCTGCTGGCGGCCAATTCCATATCGTCGATCCAATTGTCCTCCTCATAAAAATAGGGCCCTTTGCAAGGGGCCGTTTGGCTCACCCCAGGATTTTGCTTTCCATAGGTATAGGCATCCGTTGCCCTTTTGAGCATATCATCGGTATAACCGGGATAGAATTTTTCCAAAATCATGGCACCCATTGCAAAGGCAGATGCATACTTACCTGCGGTATTTGCCACACCTGTTGATCGGTTCTGATATTTTTTTAAGCCCTGTTTTTCGGCACTGGCCAAGTACACCGGACGCCCCTTGTATTTTGGATCGTAAACGGCGGTATCCTTGTTCGGCAAGCGAAAACCGATATGGTCCCTATCGTCCGCAATCTGATTGTAGTATTCGGTGGCGGACGGATTCATTTTTTTTAGCCAGTCCATCCCCCATTTCGCCTCATCGATCACATCGGGTATACCATTGGCCCCAGGTAATCCATCGGCTCGATAGGCATCACCAAAGGCTTCCGGATTTTGGCTATAGGAAAATAACAATTGAAAAACGGCATTGGCCGAAGTGGCCGTATATTGCAGATAATCGGTGGCATCATGCCAGCCGCCCGTAACATCTATGTGCTGCCCCGTTTTGGTGGGGTGGTAAATGATATAGCCATCATCCACATGGCAGGAATCGGTCAAATATGGATTGTAACCACAACGTTGTTGGCGCATATATTTTAAAAGGAAATCGGCCGTATGGTCGTAGACGTCGGCATTGATTCTAAAAACGGGCGACTTTATTCCATCGGCCTCGATATAATATCTACCTGTTTTTGTGAAATCGCTAAAGTTAAGTCGATACGAGGTAGAAAAAGGTCCATAGGCGCCTTTGGCATCAACCTTCTTGGACGTATAAACCTCAGCATGGGTTGTTGCATCGTGAAGGGAAAAAGAATTTATCTTCCCGTTTGCCTTGGACCCAAAAATGGCAACCTTGATGGATTGCGGCAAATAGCCCAAATTATTGATCCGTATCCAGCTATTCTCCTCGGGCAGGCCAAAACCAACCAAACAGAATGAAAAAAGCATTAGAAATAGTTTACTTTTCATAACATTCAGGAATATATATTAAAAATAATCATTAGTCGGATTATAATACCGAAATTCCTTCAAATGAAATCGGCTTACCGAAATCATGGACTTATTTGTCCGCCTACCTTTGACATCAATTTAGACTCTGGCAACCCTTCTCTTGTATTCTTTCAAGGCATCGGCCAGCCTTTGTTTTGAACTGGAGTCGCCTGGTATATTGTGGGACGGATGAATGTGCAGCTTGACGCCCCTATCGGCCAAAATCTCAGCGACCGTCGTAACCGTCATCCATACCGTAGTTATAAACGCCATGGTGGAAACAGGACCGATTTTATCGATATGGTTCTTTAACGGTACCGAAGCATCCCCTGAAGGGGCACAGGTATCTACCACAAGATCGGCAAGATCGAACAAGGTTTTTCCGCAGGAGTGCTTGGTTGTCTTACCCTTGGCCTCGGCCGCGGAACCATAGACGATTACCTTCATTCCCTTTTCCTTGGCATCAAGGGCAATATCAATGTTTACTGCATTTACCCCGGTATGGGAAAACAACCACATCGTATCTTCCTTGTCAAAAGTATATCCTTTCATAATTTCCCTTCCGTACCCTTCTACCCTTTCCAGGAAAATAAACTGATCTACCCCCATCTGGCCCACAATATTCGTAAAGAAGGTCAAAGGCAGTTCCACAATAGGGTGAAAACCAACGAACCCACCGATTCTTGGGTACATTTCCTCTATGGGCAGGGTAGCATGGCCACATCCGAAGGTGTGTACCCATTTTCCCTTTTCTATGGAATCTGCCATAATGGTTGCCGCTTTCGTAATATTTTCCATTTGGGTCCCCTCTATTTTGTCCATTACATTTCTGGCATTATTGAGCCATTGTTTTGCTAACATATCATTGAGTTTTTAATTTATTACGGTTTTATATTTTTGTCGCGAGAAATAAAGCAGGGTCAAAATTGCCAAAACGGCACCTATAACACCATAGGGCAAGACCCAAAGTCCGTATACCTGGGAGGCCAAGCCCATTGCATAGTTGGCGATTACATTTCCTATTAATGCGATTGTAATGGCAATGCTGAAGGCGGTGCCCGATAGTTGGGTATAAGTCTGGCCAATATAGCCCAGGATTACTGGGAAGCCCGCGGCCAAACCAACCCCAATTGCACCCATTCCAATACCCAAACCATAAAAGGTATCGCCAAAGATCATAGTAAGGCAACCAAGAAATGCAATTATAAATCCGAATACCAAGACTTTATACGGACTGTAAATCCTCAGAACTTTTCCAAGAATTATTCTGGTAACGGTAAGTGCACCTACAAAAGATGACAGGATAAACAGGGCGTTGGAAGCTTCTATCCCTTTTACCATCTCAAGATAAGTTGTGGTCCAGTTATTGGTCAGCCCTTCGATCCCACTTTGAAAAAACAGGATACCGCCGAACAATAGCAATAAAGGGTCTTTTATCATTTTGACCCCTTCCTTGATGGGCAGTCCCTTGGTTCCCGCCGATTTCGGAAATTGGGTAATTGCAAAGTATACCACCGGCAAGAACATAAACGCCCCAAGCCATGCCAAAATGGTCTCAAAGGAATATACGCCTTTGACCAGGCCCAAAATTACCGGGGTCCCCAAAGCTCCAACCCCAAAAAAGACACCCAACAAACTAAGGTTCGCACTGTGATCATCCTCGCTGATCTCCGATACCAAAGCATTGGTCACACCATTAAGGATGCCTCCGCCAAGACCGACACAAAAAACAGAAAAATATAGGGGCATCAATACCTCCGAGAATACGAGTCCCTCGATCCCCAACAAGGTAAAAACACTTCCCGCGATTAAAATTATTTTATAGGACAGCCAATCTACCAACGGTCCAAAAACCAAAGATCCTACCAAAATACCTAATGGTAGAAGTGTGAGCAGTGACCCGGTCCCCACCTCGTTCAATTGAAATTTATCTATCACTTCCGGTAGAATGGAACCAAGGGAAATCATAACGATGCCAAACAGCAACATCCCGATACAGGCCGCTGCAAAAACATATCCCTTGTGAACTTTCCTATCCGACATCATGTATTGGATTTAGCGATCTAATTGCCAAATAGCCTGCACCTACAAGTCCAGCATCACCTTTTAAGGCAGAAGCCGCCAAGGTAATTTCCTGAATTGCCAGTGGCTGGGCCCATTTTTTTGATTCTTCAAAAATATTATCCAACAAACCTACGGCCGGTCCAAATACCCCTCCCCCGAAAATCACCATTTGGGGATTGAATATACTCACCAAATTTGCTACTGCCATTCCCCAGTATTTAACAGCCTTGGTCACTACCTCAATTGCCACAGGATCTTGTTTCGCGTAAGCGCTGAAAACCTGTTGGGCGGTGATTTCATTTTCAGGTATCCCATCCATAATACTGGCCGCTGCCCTAGGTCTGCCAAGCGACTCCAGCGCACTTCTTGCAATTCCGTTACCGGATGCATAGTGTTCAAAGTTCCCACATTCGTCGTATTTTTTATCGTAGGAAGGTTCAAGGGCCATCCAGCCAATAGCACCGGCTATTCCCCTGTTACCAGTGACCACTCGGCCATTGGATAGTATTCCTGCACCAATCCCTGTGCCCACCGAAAGATAAATCGCATCGTTGCAACCATGGGCACATCCCTTCCATACCTCTCCCAAAATATAGCAGGTCCGATCACTTTCAATAACAATATTTACCTTGGGATCCCCGACGATCAATGATAATTCCTGCCATAATTGATAATCGTCCCACCCAGGGATATTAGGGGCCCAAACGGTTTTCCTTTTAACATCATAGATACCCGGAACACATGCCCCAACAGCAACAACCCGATACGATATACTCCTTGCAAAATCTAATAAACGCAATACCAACTTACCTACTAGCTCCATCACTTGATCTCCCTTCCTATCGGCCACAGACAAGATCTCCTTTTGTAAAACGTCGCCTTGGTGCCCAAAGAGCGCCCCTGAAATCTTGGTTCCCCCAATATCAATACCTATGACAACGCTTTTACTTTTCACACGTTTAAATTTTAAGTAATTATCTTATAATAAACTAATTATAAAACCCGCCTGAATGACAAGTCGGGATTATTATTCACATACTTGCTTATTGTTCTTAATGTCATGAATCTTCGATTGCGTCGAGAACCTTTCTGTACAGCCTCAAGATTATCATGGCTTACATCATTAAACATTGCATGAATTTTGTTTAAATATATAGAATTGTGAGCATAATATGCATTTTTTTAACCAAATAGTGCATAATACATGCATTATTACCTCGCAAATTACCCATTCCCTTATAAACATATAAGTCCGTTGTTCCCGCAGGCAAGAGCCCTATCAAAAAAATATTTGGTTTAGATTAGCAGGATGCCAGCTTCGGCAAAGGGGAGTAACTCACTGGAATTTGGGTCCAACTCGGTCACCAGGATATTGATATCTGCGGGTTTACATATACTATGGCTTTGCCTCAATCCCAGCTTATCCGACGTCGCCAAGGAAACAACAGTGTCGGACGCCGCTACAATGGATTTTTTGATAAGTGAAACCTCGTAAGAGCCCTCCGTGATTCCCTCGACATGGCCAATACTCCCGGTACCCAAAAAACACATGTCTACGCGATTTTGGGAGAATTTGTCGGTTACGTCCGTTCCCAGTGCAACCATTGACTTTTTTTCGATCTTGCCCCCCAAAAAAATAATCTCGACCGCTGGATGTTCGGTGAGTTCCATGGCTATCGGCAAACAATACGTGAAAACCGTAAGGTTTAAATCCTTAGGTATATTTCTAGCAAAAGCCAAATTGGTAGTTCCGTCGCTTATGATAATTGACATTCCGTTTCTCAATAGGGACATCGCTTTATTTGCAATTATGCCCTTCTCCCGCTGGTTCTTTATTACATTCTCATTGTAATAATACAGTTTTTGAATGGATGAAACGGCACCGCCGTGAACTTTTGAAAGCAAGCCTTTATGGGCCATTTCGTTGAGATCCCTTCGGATGGTATCCTCGGAAACTTTAAGATCTGTAGCCAACTGTTGGGTAGCGACTTTACGGTGGTCCGAAAGTTTATCAAGTATTGTGCGCTGCCGTTGGTCCTTTTGCATTTATGAAGAGCTTATGCGATAAATGTACGGATTTGATGGCAAAAACAAATAAAACCTGCGTACAAACAACAAACTACTGCAAAAAAGTGGAAACAAGCTTTTCGGCTTCTATTAAAAGCCTATTTACCATCAATAACTTGTTGGGAACTTGTAGTGCCAATGTCAGGTTTAACCGCACTTAATTCCGTGAATTGGATAAATAAACCCTAAACTTCCGTAAATATTTTACCTTACAAAAACCGGCTGGTTCTTCTTAAGCGTATGTTCCTGGCTAAATTCGTATTCTTCCAAATTAAAGCACTTGATATCATCCAGGGTTTTTGCATTGCTATCAAGAATGTACCTCACCATTGCACCACGCGCCTTCTTTGCAAAAAAGCTGATTACCTTGAGATTGTCGTTCTTCCAATCCTTGAAAATGGGCGTAATCACAGGTACCTTCAATAACTTTTCATCCACTGCCCCAAAATATTCGTTGCTGGCCAGATTGATAAAAAGTTCATCGGCCTTTAGTTCGGCATTCAAATGCTCGGTCAACCGCTTTCTCCAAAATTCATAAAGGTTCTTTTTGCGGCCCACTTTCAATGCCGTACCCATTTCCAAACGGTAGGGCTGGATCAAATCCAACGGCTTTAAGATTCCGTAAAGTCCGGAAAGGATACGCAATGTATCCTGTAGTTGATCCAATTTATCCACTGCTATGGTATAGGCATCCAGCCCTTGATAGACGTCCCCGTTAAAGGCGTACAGGGCCGGTCTTGCATTTTCCGGGGTAAATGGGATCTTAAAATCCTGATTGCGCTGCCAATTGAGCTCGGCCAACTTATCGGATATATCCATAAGTTTGGCAAGTGCGGAAGGTTTTTTCCTTGCCAATACTTTATGGACCTGTTCGGTTTCCTTTAAAAATTCTGGTTGGGAAAACCTGCCCGTAGGCAGTTTACTTTCAAAATCCAATGACTTGGCCGGGGAAATAACAATCTTCATAACAATTGGTTTGAAAGGTAAAAATAACACGGTTTTTTGGAAATGCCCGCTTTAGTCAAGAAGAGTTATCAAAACGGACAGGGATTGATGGTATCTCACAGGAAACAAAACAGGAATCAATCCGATAGGCTCTTGTTCATCAGCAACCTATTATTGTCCTTAAAACCATGTTTTACGTACAGCGATGTTCCCCGTTCATTGCGTCTTTCCACTTCTAGGTGAAGGGTTTTAACTGCCAGCATTTTCGCCTGACGGGTTACAAATTCGATTGTTTTTGCCCCAAAACCCTGATCTCTGTACCCATCTTTTATAAAGAATTCGTCAATAAGGGCATCTTTACCGCCATATTCAAAACTAAAACCAAAAGCCAGAACAATATAACCGATAATTTCTTCCCCAAAAATTAGTAGCCAGAGCCTACCCAAATTCGTGTCCGCAATAAAGTTATGGAGATTTAGTGAAGTAGTTTCCGAATCAAACGGATATCCTTCCAAAGCATAAAAATCTGCCATCATTTCCAAAATCTTTGGAATTGATTCTTTGGAAGCTGGAAGAAAACTTAGTCCCATTCCTTATTGGCTATGCTGGGCGTAATTCCGCCATTTTTCAATGCAGGTTGCCATGTCCTCGGGGATTTCCGAGTCGAATCGCATAAATACCCCACTTACCGGATGTACAAATCCCAAGGTTTTGGCATGTAGGGCTTGTCTTGGCAATGCTTTGAAGGCATTGTCCACAAACTGCTTGTATTTAGTGAAAGTTGTGCCCTTTAATATTCTATCCCCTCCATAGCGTTCGTCATTGAACAAGGTATGTCCAATATATTTGAGGTGTGCCCTTATTTGGTGCGTCCTACCTGTTTCCAATTGGCACGATATCAAAGTAACATAGCCCAAGCGCTCCAAGACTTTATAATGCGTCACCGCTTCCTTACCGTAATCCCCATCGGGAAATACATCCATCTGCAAGCGGTTTTTAAGACTTCGTCCAATATGGCCCTCAATGGTACCAGAATCGTCCTCCATATTGCCCCAGACCAAAGCTATGTATTCCCGTTCACTGCTCTTGTCAAAAAACTGTTTGGCCAAATGGGTCATTGCAGCCTCCGTTTTAGCGACCACCAACAGCCCCGAAGTATCCTTGTCTATGCGATGCACCAAACCTGGGCGTTCGTCGCTGTTTACGGGAAGGTTTGTCGTATGGAACAACAAGGCATTTATCAAGGTACCGGAATAATTGCCATGTCCGGGATGCACCACCATTCCTGCAGGTTTGTTGACCACTAGCAAGACATCGTCCTCATAGACAATATTCAACGGAATATTCTCAGGGGTCAAAAGAAATTCATAGGGGGGGTGCTCAAAAAGCACTTTCACCTCATCGCAAGCCTTTACCCTATAATTTTGCTTTACCACCGCATCGTTCACCCAAATGTGGCCATCCTTTGCAGCTTGTTGGATTTTATTGCGGGTGGCATTTTCAATAAAGTTCATCAAAAACTTATCTACCCGTAAAGGTTCCTGTCCTTTGCCCGCCACAAAGCGATAATGCTCGTAAAGCTCCTCTTCGTTCGGCTCTTGTCCTTCCTGTGGATCCATAATTATTCGGAATCCGCTTTTACCTGGGCCCTGTCGGTTATGGTTCCGTTCCCACAGATCAATTCTATTTTGGAGGTCTTGGGCAGTTTATCGCCAGGGGAAATATATTTGCCCTTAAATTTCAGGTTATAGACCATATCCTTTCCCAATTCGTCCACATAGGTTACCCTTTCCACATCCAGGCCTACCGCGCGAAGCATGGAAGTGGCATTTCTTTGGGTAACTTGAATGATTTGCGGAACCGTTACCTTCTTATAACCGGATGGATTTACGGTAACATATATTTTTCGGTTTTCCTTTACCTTGTTGCCTGCTGGCGGATTCTGTTCTATAATGGAAAAACGGGGATAGGACGGGTTAAAGTTGGCCGAATCCAGAACCTCATACCGAAGATTGGACTTTTCTATCGCAGAGCGCATTTCCGAGACTGACATCTTGGCCAAATTGGGAACCACCACAAACTCACCGTGATGGGTAGAACCTTTAAGCCATTGCAGTCCCAAAATAACCAGAATGACAAGTGTCACCAGTGCCAAGGCCAATTGGATCAAGAAGACCTTACTAAAGAGGAAGTTGAAAAAATTTCGCATAAGAAAGGGTTTATCCCGACAAATATAAGAAGAACTCAACTTGGTTTCCTGGCCCAGGAAAAAATATTAAGAATTTGAGATGGTTGCCCAAGGCTTTTTTCTTTACTTTGATTGCAGGTTTTTAGATAAATTACCATGCGAATTTCTATATCAGTTTTATTTAATATTGGATGAAAAAAAATATTGCTATCATCATGGGCGGGTATTCCAGTGAATACCAAATATCACTTAAAAGTGGAAATGTGGTCTATAAACATTTGGACAAGGAAAAATTCAATGCCTATCGCATCCATATCTTTAAGGACAAATGGGTCTTTGTGAATGGCAATGAAGAGGAGTTCCCTGTAGACCGGCATGATTTTTCAGTCACTATCGGCGAGGAAAAATTGGTATTTGACTGTGTTTTTAATGCCATTCATGGCACACCGGGGGAGGATGGACTTATGCAGGCCTACTTTAAATTGCTGGGAATCCCCCAAACCTCGTGCGATTATTACCAATCGGCCCTAACGTTTAACAAACGGGACCTGCTCAGTGTGTTAAGACCTTACGGCATACGATCGGCCACTTCCTACTACTTGAATTTGGGAGAGGCCATTGTGGAAAACGAAATTATAGACAAGGTTGGACTGCCCTGTTTTGTTAAGGCCAACAAGGCCGGTAGCAGTTTTGGCATATCGAAGGTCTACAAAAAAGAGGAGCTGCTCCCAGCTATTGAGAAGGCATATGAAGAAGATGATGAAATAATCATCGAGGCCTTTTTGGACGGTACCGAAGTCTCCGTAGGGGTCATAAAATACAAAGGGGAAACAAAGGTGCTTCCAATTACCGAGATTGTATCGTACAATGATTTTTTTGATTATCAGGCCAAATACGAAGGGAAATCCCAGGAAATTACCCCCGCCCGGATTTCCCCGATTCAGGAAAAAAAAGTTGTCGAGGCCGCACGCCGAGCCTATGACATCCTAAAAATGAGGGGATATTCCAGGAGCGAGTTCATTTTTGTAGGGGATGAACCCTTTATGCTGGAAATGAACACCACGCCCGGACTTACCGAGGCGAGCATCTTGCCCCAACAGGCCCAAAAGGCTGGTATATCCCTCGCAGAACTCTTTGAAAGCGCTATTGATGGGGCATTAGTGAAATATAGCTAACTTTGAAGAGTTGATGGTTTGATGGTTGATGATTGATGATTGAAAATAAAAAATTAAACCCATAAACTTTTTCGTCTATTCCCTATTTTCTTTGGTCTTGGCTCTTGGTCCTTGATTCTTGGCTCTATGTGATGGTTGAAACAAATAAACTCATAAACATATAAACCAATAAACTTTTTTTTTAAATGAGACGCGCTATTTTTCCAGGATCTTTTGACCCTCTTACTTTGGGGCATGCCGACATTATCCAAAGGGGAATTTCCCTTTTTGACGAAATCATAATCGCCATTGGAATAAATGCCGAAAAAAAGTACATGTTCCCCATGGAGGAACGTACCAGGTTTATTGAGAATGCCTTTAAGGACGAACCAAAAATAAAGGTCATGGGATATGAAGGCCTTACGGTGGATTTCTGCAAAAAAATGAATGCAAAATTTATTTTGAGGGGATTGCGCAATCCGGGGGATTTTGAATTTGAAAAGGCCATTGCCCATACCAACCGCAAACTTTCCGATATCGAGACCGTTTTTCTGCTCACTTCTTCGGGAAAATCATATATCAGCTCGTCCATCGTTCGCGATGTAATCCGCAATGGAGGGGATTACACCGGTTTGGTGCCGGAAACCGTTAGGGTAAGGCAGTAGACAGCTCCCAAGGGGCAGTAGCCAGTATACAGTAAGCTGTTCAAGGTATCCGTGGAATTCCAATTAACAATTAACCAAATAACCCTTAACCCGGTAACCCTGAACAAAATAAGTTAGGAACACTTCAGCAAACCTCTAATTTTCCGTAATTTTGCATCTGTTTTAGACCTAGATATTTCATGTTGAAGCAGATAAAGCTCGTTTTTAGCCTACTTTTTGTGATTGTGTTCCTTTCCTGTGAAACCAAGAAAAAGGACAAGGTTGCCAATTTTCAGACCCCTTTTGAGGTTTCCAAAGGACAAGAAACAGCAACCTATCCAGAGATTATCGATTTTTACCTCCGGTTGGCCAAGGAATTCCCCGAAATCAACGTGCAGACCATCGGAAATACCGATAGTGGATTGCCGTTACACATGGTCACCTTTAACCTGGACGGGGACTTCAATTTTACAAAGATCGGCAAGGACAAGACAATAGTCCTTATCAACAACGGCATACATCCCGGGGAAAGCGATGGAATAGATGCCACCATGCTGCTATTCAGGGATTTGGCGACCGGACAACTTGAACCTCCTAAAAACTCGGTTCTTGTAACCATACCGGTTTATAATGTTGGGGGTGCCCTGAATCGAAATTCCACCACCCGAACCAACCAAAATGGGCCAGAATCCTACGGATTTAGGGGCAACGCCCGTAATTATGACCTTAACCGAGATTTTATTAAGTCCGACACCAAAAACGCAAGAACATTTGCCAAGATTTTCCATTTGGTTAAGCCCGATATTTTTATTGACACGCACGTAAGCAATGGGGCCGATTATCAATATACCTTGACCCATCTTTTTACCCAACACAACAAATTAGGGAGCGAATTGGGAAAATACCTTGAACACGAAATGCGTCCCGAATTGGAGGCCGCATTGGCCTCGACAGGTTGGGACATTACTCCTTATGTAAACGTGTTCCATACGGTTCCAGAAAAGGGATTTTCCCAGTTCTGGGATTCCCCACGTTATTCCACCGGCTACACCACGCTTTGGAACACGTTGGGAATGATGGTGGAGACCCATATGCTAAAGCCCTATAAGAAAAGGGTAGAAGGAACCTACGAGCTTCTTCACCAAATGTTGGCGATCGCCGAATCTGATGGCACAAAAATAAAAGAGTTGCGCAAGCAGGCATTTGACGACTTTTTGGAAAAGAAATACTACCCTATCGCCTGGACCGTCGACACCACCAAAGCCGACACCCTTAATTTTAAAGGCTTTGAAGTCGACACCCTGACAAGCGAGGTTACCGGACTACCTAGGATTAAATATGACGAAAATCGTCCATTTACAAAATCGGTGGTTTATAGAAATAGTTTTATCCCCACTGATTCGATCGAAATTCCCCAGGCCTATATCGTAAAGAAACCATGGTCACAGTTGATGGATAGGCTGGATAACAACCTAATAAGTTATCGAACACTATCCAAGGACACTATTATAAATGTGGAATCTTATAAGATTGCGGATTACCAAACGGGAAACCAACCCTATGAAGGCCATTACCCACACTATGGCACCAAGGTGGCCAAATCCTATGTGGGTATCACATTTTCACAAGGGGACATCCTTATTCCGACCGATCAGCCAGGCATAAGATATTTGCTGGAGACATTGGAGCCCCCGGCCGCGGATTCTTTTTTTAATTGGAACTTTTTCGATACGGTTCTACAACGGAAAGAAGGGTTCTCGCCCTATGTTTTCGAGGATATGGCGACGGAAATGCTAAAAAACAATGCCCGGCTCAGGGAAACATTTCAATTTAAAAAAGCAACGGACAAACAATTCGCCGAGAACGCCTATGCCCAGTTGGAGTGGCTCTATTCCAAATCTGAACATTCAGAACCGGCCTATCTACAATATCCGGTCTATAGGATACAGAAAGACAGCATCGTTTCTACAACGAATGACAGCCAATAATTTAGGTTTTCGTACTGGAAAGTAATGGTCAAGGTTTGCAAAGCTGCCCCTACGGCCTGCTGACATGGCCAAGGCAGCAAGTGGATGGTACTGTTTTAAGAAAAAGTGTACTGTAGTTATTGGACTTTATAGACGGACTCCTGTTAATCCTTAAAAAGTATTTTGATATTGGTATAGGAGTTTTCCAAAGCTTTCTTGATTTTTTCGGGACCCTTCCATTTTACTTTTTCTATCCCTTCAGCGGCTTCTCCCACCAATTCGCCTTTATACGAAGTCCGCATGGCAAACCAATGCACCTCTTTCAACTTATAGCCCCCATTCCTCTTAAAGATATGGTACGTAGTCTTTAGAAAATTCTCGATCTTTAGTCCTTGGACCCCTGTTTCCTCTTCCACTTCCCTTAAAGCGGCCTGCTCCAAGGTTTCCCCTTTGTCCACTCCCCCTTTCGGAAGGTCCCATTTTCCATTGCGAAAAATAAAAAGCACCTTACCCTCCTTATTGGTCACCACTCCCCCGGCCGCTATCACCAATGGAATTTTTTTTGCGAACTTTTTTAAGATTTCCTCGTGGTTGGGATGGTAGATGTACGCTATGTCGAGTTTCTTTTTTGCCAGGGAAGAGATGGCATCATTGATAGAGCTCCCATTTAATAAAAAATAATTGTTGTTTGTGGTATCCGAGAGCTTATTTGTCAAGATCAACGGAGACTCATTAACAAAAACTTTATACATTTGCGTCATGGTTTTAAACAAAGACACCGCCAACAAAACTGCAGAGCTTCTATTGCAAATTAATGCAATAAAGTTGAAACCAGAAAATCCTTTTACGTGGGCTTCTGGTTGGAAATCCCCTATCTACTGTGATAATAGGATTATTCTTTCCTATCCGGCCATCCGCAATTACGTGCGGGAGGAAATGGGCAAGAATATAGAAACCTTATACGGACGTCCCGATGTGATTGCAGGTGTGGCAACCGGAGCCATTGGCATTGGCATGTTGGTCGCAGAATATATGGGACTTCCTTTTGTTTATGTGCGACCAGAGGCCAAAGCCCACGGCAGGCAAAACCAAATCGAGGGATTTTTGGAACCTCACCAAAATGTAGTGGTGATCGAAGACCTTATAAGTACGGGGAAAAGTAGCCTTAATGCTGTGGATGCCCTATTGGCTGCCAATGCCAACATCAAGGGAATGCTCGCCATTTTCACCTATGGCTTTGATGTTGCCAAGGAGAACTTTAAGAAAAAAGGCATCGACCTTCGCACCCTAAGCGACTATGAACATTTAATAGCACACGCTTCAGAGAGTGGTTATATAAAAGAAGACCAATTAAAGACCCTGATGGAATGGAGAGAGAATCCATCCGAATGGAAATCCCATTAAAAGTAGAATTATGCATATAGAAGCCCCTAAGAAAAACATTGGCAAGAGCAGCAAGGCCGTTTATGATTTTCTATGCGATGTCAAAAATTTTGAATCCCTAATGCCCGAAAACATTAGTAAATTTGAAGTTTTAGGCGAGGATAAGTTTGTTTTTGCACTTAAGGGCATGCCCGAAATCATATTAAAATTAAAAGAACAGCACCCCTATGACAAAATAGTTTTTGGTGCCGCCAGCGACAAACTTCCCTTTACCCTTACGGCGAATATTGATTCGGTAAACGACAATGAAAGTCAAGTGACACTTAGTTTTGAAGGGGAGTTCAACGCCATGATGGCGATGATGATAAAAAATCCCATCACCAATTTTATGGGTACCTTGTCCGGAAACCTCGGGAAAATATAAAAATAGGTTACTGGGTTTAAGGTTTAAAATAAATAATAGTCGACGTATAAACTCATAAACTGTTTTTCGTCTCTTCCCTATATTCTATTTTCTTGATTCTTGATTCTATGTATTTTAAATGAAAATAGAAAAACTAAACTTATAAACTGGTTTTCGTCTATTTTCTATTCTCTATCTTCTTTAGTCTTGGTTCTTGATTCTTTTTTTCAGTACAACAACTGCATTTCCTTTAGATCAAATTCCGTCAGAACATTATCTTCCAGCAATACAATAAGTTTGCCCTCTGGAGAGACCCCTTTTATAAATCCCATAACCAACCCGCCATGGGCATCCCTAAAGGTAGACGGCTTGTCTCGCCGAAACAGCACATTTTCATAGGGAGACAAGAGGATACTTCCTTTGTTCTGTGATATTAGATCCATATATTTTTCCAATTGCCCCACTATGGAATGGAGAAGTTCATCCAAAATAAATGTCCTCCCAAGTATCAACTTCAAGGAGGAGGCTTGAGGTAGATCTCCAAATTCCAATTGGTTAACATTTAGTCCAATTCCGAAAATGGAATTTTGGATTTTTGTTCCCGAGAGAATATTTTCTATAAGGACCCCACATATTTTAAAACGACCTGACAGAATGTCGTTGGGCCATTTAATACTTAAATCGGGCACATATAATTTGCGAAGGGCATCATAAATGGCCAAGGAAACGCCCATATTTATCCGGAACTGATTTTTTACAGAAAGATTCAAATCCTTTTTTAACACACTGAAGGTAAGATTCTTACCAGGTTCGGCCTCCCATTTCGTGCCCATTTGCCCCCTACCGTTCCACTGCTTCTTCGCAACAACAATTGTAAAATCATCCAGCTCTTTTTCAAGAACCAAATTTTTCAAATAGGCATTTGTGGATTCCGTGGCATTAAGTTTGATTATCTGCATGGACAAACCATTGTATGGTTATACAATCTTATGCAAAAAACAATAGTTAAAAAACAAAAAATCAATAACTTTGCAAAAATCAAAATTTTTGAATGCAGAAAACAAAAGCTAGTTCAGATGAGTTAATTACTTTAATTTTACAAGGTATAGAAGAAGTTAAGGGAATCGATATAAATTTACTAGACCTTAGGGAAATAGAGAACACCGTTTGTGACTACTTTATAATTTGTAATGGTACTTCCAATACGCATGTAAATGCGATAGTCAATTCAATCCAAAAAACAGTTAGCAAAGGAATAAAAGATAAACCCTGGCATGTGGAGGGATCCGAAAATGCACAATGGGTATTGATGGACTATGTTAATGTTGTAGTGCATGTTTTCCAGAAACAGATAAGGGAATTCTACGATATAGAAGGACTTTGGGGCGATGCCAAAATAACAGTAGTTGAAAGTAGTTTAAAACAGTAACAAGAAATAATGGCAAAAGACAACAATACGACCCCGAAAAAACCAAAATTCAGCTCATGGTGGATTTATGGTATCATAGCTATAATGCTATTGGGTTTTCAATATTTTGGCAGTAGTACCTTCTCGAGTACAAAGAAGACAACCACCTCCGAACTTCAGGAATATTTAAGAAACGGGGATGTCGCCAAAATAGTGATTATTACCAACACCAGGCAGGCCAAGGTATACTTAACGGAAGAGGCCCTGAAAAAGAAGGTGCATCAGGATGTGGCACATCAGCCGTTTTCCCTGAACCCCGGGGCCACGCCCCAATACGTGCTCGATTATGGAGACCTGCAGATATTTCAAAATGAGATAACCGAGATAAAAAAGGAGAACAACCTGGATACCATTGTTGAGTTTTCTACGGAATCCAACGTCTTGGGAGACCTACTGCTGTCGTTGCTGCCCTTTGTAGTGATTATAGGGATATGGATATATCTCATGCGCCGTATGTCCGGCGGAGCTGGTGGTGGAGCTGGTGGTCAGATTTTCAATATTGGAAAGTCCAAGGCCAAACTGTTCGACGAAAAGACCGATACACGGACTTCCTTCAAGGATGTTGCCGGCTTGGAAGGCGCCAAGGAAGAGGTAGAAGAAATTGTCGAATTCTTAAAATTTCCCGACAAGTACACCTCCTTGGGAGGTAAAATCCCGAAGGGGGCCCTATTGGTAGGCCCTCCTGGAACGGGTAAGACCTTATTGGCCAAAGCGGTTGCCGGAGAGGCCAAGGTGCCTTTCTTTTCACTTTCAGGTTCGGATTTTGTGGAAATGTTCGTAGGTGTTGGAGCTTCCAGGGTCCGCGATCTTTTTAAGCAGGCCAAGGACAAGGCACCGGCTATCATTTTTATAGATGAAATCGATGCGATCGGTAGGGCTAGGGGTAAAAACAATTTTACCGGTTCTAACGATGAGCGAGAAAATACCCTTAACCAGTTGCTGACAGAAATGGATGGTTTTGGCACCAATACCAACGTAATCGTATTGGCAGCTACCAACCGTGCCGACGTACTGGACAAGGCCCTTATGCGTGCCGGAAGGTTCGACAGGCAAATTTATGTGGACTTACCAGATATAAGGGAACGCAAGGAGATTTTCGAGGTACATTTACGCCCAATCAAGACGGCTGAAACGTTGGACTTGGATTTTCTTGCCAGACAGACACCCGGATTCTCCGGAGCTGATATCGCAAACGTCTGTAACGAAGCGGCCCTGATCGCCGCACGGAAGGAGAAAAAAGCCGTGACCAAACAAGACTTTTTGGATGCTGTGGACAGAATAGTAGGTGGCTTGGAGAAAAAGAACAAGATTATCACCCCTGGTGAGAAAAAAACCATCGCCTATCATGAGGCCGGACACGCCACAGTGAGCTGGATGTTGGAACATGCGGCACCACTGGTAAAGGTTACCATTGTGCCCAGGGGACAATCCTTGGGAGCTGCTTGGTACCTGCCCGAGGAAAGATTGATCGTGCGTCCCGATCAAATGAAAGACGAAATGTGCGCTACCCTTGGTGGGAGGGCCGCTGAAAAAGTGATTTTCAACAAAATTTCCACAGGAGCATTGAGCGATCTGGAAAAAGTTACCAAGCAGGCACGTGCCATGGTTACGATTTATGGGCTAAACGACAAGATCGGAAATCTTACCTATTACGATTCGTCGGGACAGAACGAATACGGGTTCACCAAGCCCTACAGTGAGGAAACCGCCCAGAAGATAGACCGGGAAATTTCAATCCTTATAGAGGAACAATATGTAAGGGCCGTTGCGCTTTTGGAAAAGAACAAGGACAAACTAACCGAACTGGCGGAACGTTTGTTGGAAAAAGAAGTTATCTTTAAAGACGATTTAGAGAAAATATTCGGGAAAAGGCCATTTGACAAGGAGTTTGATGAAAAAGGTCAGGAAATAACGGATAAGGAAATAACTCCTACGTCATTGGAAAAATAAAACGGGAAGTTCTACGTTGATTTTAAAGTGAGTTGAGTGAAGTGATTTAAAATGGGCCTATTTAAAAATCTTTTTGGCGGAGGCAAAAAAGGGAATTCCGGGGATACATCGGAAACCAGGGGAATGTACATGCCCGAATTGAATATTCCCGTAGACGAAAAATTCACGATCCATTTCAAAAAAAACGGTGGAAAGTTCTTGTATTGTGATTCCTTCGCCGAAGTTTCCGACTCCCTGCGCAATATAATTATTGAAAATAATTGGCAGGACCACCCTTTTTTTGCCGTGGACAAAAGATTGATAGAAAAGTTCTCTAAGGAAGAATTGGTTTTTACCGATAAAAGCAAAAACAGCAACGTGTTCTTTACCACCTGTGAACACCTTATCGCCCAAAATGGTTCCATTTTGGTTTGTTCCCAACAACTCCACGAAAAAAAACTAGACGAGCTCCCCGAGAATTTTATTGTCTTTGCTACAACAAGCCAGTTGGTAGATTCTATTGGGGAAGGATTAAAAAGCATTAAAAAAAGGCACCAAAACAGCATTCCTGCCAATATCACTACAATAAAACACTTTCAATCCACGGAGGATAACAAAGAAGATTTCCTTACCTACGGAAGTAGTACAAAAAATTTATATCTTTTACTTCTGGAAGACCTCTAAAAATGAAAGAAATCTTAAGGCGCGCCATAACCGGGGTTGTATATGTTGTATTACTACTTTCGGCAGTACTCCTCAACACCGATGCCTTTGATTTTCTCTTTATGACCTTTGGCCTGATCTGTCTTTACGAATTTAAGAAACTGACCAAATTAAGGGGGTACCACATATTTTTGGCCTATTTGGCCCTATGGTGGGTATATATCTACATTACCCAAAATAAAGTGCTTATTAATATTTTGATATTTGTTACGATATCTGTTAATTTTGCATTGTTGTTCTACCTTTTTTCAAAAAAAGATAAATTGTTCAACGAGTTCCAGAAATTCATTATTGGATTGTTTTATATAGGGGGAGGATGCATCTTCTTGACCATGATTCCTTATCAAGAAGATCATACATTTGCCAAGATTCTGATTATGGGAATTTTTATCCTGATATGGGTGAATGATTCTTTTGCCTATATTGTGGGCAAAAGCGTGGGACGGCACAAGTTATTTCCCAGTGTATCCCCTAAAAAAACGATCGAAGGAACGGTGGGAGGATACGTATTTACTTTGATCGCGGCCTATTTTATGTCCAAATTTGAATTGAATCTTTCCTATTCCCAATGGTTGATATTGGCGACGGTCATCGTTGTCACTGGTAGTTTGGGCGACTTGATCGAATCGAAATTCAAAAGGTCGGCCGGTGTCAAGGACAGCGGCGCTATCCTTCCGGGCCATGGGGGATTGCTCGACCGATTGGACAGTTTGGTTTTCGCCGCTCCCTTTGCGTACTTAACTTTAAATATTTTTAAATATGTTTCATAAGGAAGGCCAAAAAATTATTTTAACGACCTTTTTTCTTGTTTGTGCGCTCATTCTTTTGGCCCATTTCTATGTAGACATTCCCTGGATCCGTATCACGATTCAGTTTACATCCCTTGCTATTCTGATCTTGATACTGCAATTTTTCAGAAATCCAAGAAGGAAGGTAAGCAAGAGTTTTGATGAAATTCTGGCACCCGTGGACGGTAAGGTGGTTGTGATCGAGGAGGTGGAGGAAAAGGAGTACTTTAAGGGCAAGCGGATACAGGTATCCATATTTATGTCGCCAGTAAATGTACACGTAACACGATATCCCGCAAGTGGCCTTGTTACCTATTCCGAGTATCACCCCGGCAAATACTTAGTGGCATGGCACCCCAAATCGAGCGAAGAAAATGAACGTACGACAGTTGTAATCAAAACCCCAAAATTCGGGGAAATTTTATACCGTCAAGTGGCGGGAGCCTTGGCCAAGCGAATTGTAAACTATGCAGAAGTAGGTCAGGGGGTCCACCAAGGAGACGATTGTGGTTTTATAAAGTTTGGATCAAGGGTTGATCTGTTCCTGCCCTTGGATTGTGCAGTTACCGTAAAATTGAATCAAAAAGTGGTCGGTGCCAAGACCTGTGTCGCAGCACTGATGAAAAAGGATGAATAAGGAAAGGCTCCGTATAAAATTTGAGGAGGCCGTGGAATTTGTAAACAACTACACAGATCCACTGCCAGCAGATTTTTTGCTCAAAATATACGCCTACTACAAGATTGCAAACAACAATTTTAATCATCCAGGCAGCAAGAAACCTCTAATCAATGCCTTTAAGGCCAATGCCCTTATCCAAGCCAGGAATTTAAGCCCGGAGGATGCCATGAAAAAATATGTGGCCCTTATAAACAAGGAACTTAGGAGCAAAGGCTGATTCTAAATCTATATGCACACCCCCTGAGTGCTTAACGGGTTCTTATTATTCATACAGATCCTCGATATCGGCATCGCACAGCTCCAAAAATAGGGTTCCTATCTTTTCCGTTACATCCTTAAAAAACCGCTCTCCCCTTTCCCCGGTTGAGTACATGGGATTACCTACTCCGGTATCCTCGCTTATCTGTGACCATTTTCGCTCTGCCCATAACCAACCTTCGGAAAAAGACTTGATCTTATATTTTTTGGATGCACCCGAGCCCCATTTCTCTTTTGGCAGTACAAGATCAGGTCTAAGATAAAGCATCAAACTGGTTTCCATTTCATCGGCATGGTCGCCGGGTTCCTTAAAATATTTCGTTTTATCCATGGCTTGGAACCAATTGGAAAAACAAATAAACATATTTGGAAACTGCAACCCCAATTCTCGGACCAGAGGTTTAAAATTATTGCCCCCATGACTATTGAAAATCAACAACTTATTGATTCCATGACGTTCTAGCACCGTTATGATATCTGAAAGAATAGCAAATTGGGTGCTCGGGTTTAAGTTGATGTCCAGATAAATATCGGACTGACCTGTATTGACCCCAAAAGGAACCGATGGCAAGACGATGACCTTTCCTCCCTTCTCCCATGCCAACCTGGCAGACTCAGCCGCTAGATGATCGGCTTCATACACATCCGTACCATAGGGAAGATGATAGTTATGTGCTTCCGTAGCCCCCCATGGAAGAATCGCCAATTCAAACTTTTCCTTCTTTAGGGCTTCCCAATTTGTTTCTGCAAGAATATAAGGTCTTATCATGACAACGATTAATTTTTAGGTACGACTAAGATAATGAACTCGTGGCCAAAATAAAGACTTGGGCATAAAGGGAATATAAAATTTCTTGCGTTAATCATTCATTTTGCCAAAAATTGGACAAAACCACCATTTTATTAGCCAAAGGCCAACCCTCTAAAATCCAAGTGGCCATTTTTGATCGTATCTTTGAAGGGAACTGAATTCATTGCCCTTGAATTCACAAATATCTTAGCCATGGAAAAACAATATTGTAAAGTCGGAATGACAAAACCGATAACCGGTGGGGAGCAGACAGCTGCCCTTTTAACGTATTTGCATCAAAACTTTATGGACAAGGCATCCCAAATCCAATATGCCAATTCTAAATTGGGAGAATTCTTTGAGCAAAAGGCGTTGAAGATAAAAAAACTATTGGACAAATCCATATAGGCCAAAGTAGCCATTTGCGTCCAGGTTCATATTTACCCGAATCTCTTTAGTTCCAAGGACATTTGTTGTTGGAGTTCTTTTGCCTTTTTGGCTGCTATTTCGGCAAAATCACTCTTATCCGACGCATAAATAATGCCCCGGGAGGAGTTGACCAACAATCCAATATTTGCGGTCATGCCATACTTGCATACCTCTTCCAAGCTTCCACCTTGGGCACCGACCCCAGGCACTAAAAGAAAACTATCCGGAACTATTTTTCTAATTTCTTGCAGGTAGGAGGCTTTTGTTGCCCCTACCACATACATTAGGTTTTGGGAATTTGAATACGTTTTGGAAATTTCCAGCACCTGTTTGTACAACTCCATGCCGTTGACCATTTTGGTCTGAAAATCATAGGCACCACTGTTGGAAGTCAGTGCCAACAGGATGGTGTGCTTGTTGGTGAATTCCAAAAAAGGCTCCACAGAATCCTTTCCCATATAAGGTGCAATGGTAACGGAATCGAACCCTAGATCCTCGAAAAAAGCCTGCGCATATCTTTTGGAGGTATTGCCAATATCCCCTCTTTTGGCATCGGCAATTGTGAAAATTTCCGGATAATCGGAATTTAAATAGTCGATCGTTTTTTCTAGCGCCAGCCAACCTTTGACCCCGTAGGCTTCGTAAAAGGCCGTGTTTGGCTTGTAGGCCACACAATGGCTATGGGTACTATCAATAATTGCTTTGTTAAAGGCAAAGATGGGGTCTTCTTCCCCTTGGAGACGCTTGGGAACCTTAATCAAATCTGTATCCAATCCTATGCAAAGAAAGGATTGTTTTTTGCGGATCTGTTGTACGAGTTCTTCAGTGGTCATTATCGCTGATCGGTATTTACTGGATTACTAAGTTATTGGAATTTTACACCACTTATTTAATACTTCGTATCTCGTACCTCGTATTTCGTTTTCCGAGATGCCGTAATGCGGTTATTTGTTTTTTTTCCATCAACCAATAATCCCCGCTTCGAATTTCTAATTTCGTATTTCGCAAAATTCCTATAGCACAAGTTTTTGGTTTCGGCCCTCAATGATCGGGAACAAAACCCGGGAAATTAAAATATCTCGGAGGCCTCCTTTAATTTTTCGGTATTCTGTACGAATTGGAGTTCGTCCACTATTTTTTGGATATCCCCGTTAATTATATTCTGCAGATCGTATAGCGTAAGTCCAATTCTGTGATCTGTAACCCGGCCTTGGGAATAGTTATAGGTACGGATTTTTGCAGATCGGTCTCCACTACTGACCTGGGAATTTCGCTTTGCCGCATCCTCTTCCTGTTTTTTGGCAAGTTCCATATCGTACAAACGGGACCTAAGAACCCTAAAGGCTTTTTCCTTGTTCTTGTGCTGGGATTTTTGATCTTGGCATTGGGCCACCAATCCCGTGGGGATGTGGGTCAGCCGTACCGCGGAATAGGTGGTGTTTACCGACTGTCCCCCTGGACCAGAGGAACAGAAAAAGTCGATTCGAACATCCTTGGGTTCTATCTGCACGTCAAAATCTTCCGCCTCCGGCAAAACCATCACCGTCGCGGCACTGGTATGTACCCTGCCTTGGGTTTCAGTTTGCGGCACCCTTTGTACGCGGTGAACGCCGGCCTCAAATTTTAATGTGCCGTAGACATCTTCCCCGGTAACCTCAAATTGAATTTCCTTATACCCGCCACTTGTACCTTCGCTCAAATCGATCACATTGGTTTTCCAACCCCGGCCTTCGCAGTATTTGGTGTACATACGGTACAGGCCGCCCGCAAAGATACTGGCCTCGTCCCCACCGGTCCCAGCGCGAATTTCCATCACTACGTTCTTGCTGTCCTCCGGATCCTTTGGAATCAACAACACCTTGATCTCATCTTCCAAGGGCGGTAAAGCTTCTTTGGCTTCATCAAATTGCAAACGAGCCATCTCTGTCATTTCCGGATCACTGCCATCGGCGATGATCTCCTCGGCCTCGGCAATGTTATTTGTGAGGGCAAGATAATGTTCCCGCTTCTCCACCAATACCTTAAGATCCTTGTATTCCTTGTTGAGCTCTACATATCGCTTTTGGTCCGATATCACATCAGGCTGAATGATTAGATCGGCAATCTCATCAAAACGCTGTTTTATTATATTCAGTTTATCTATCATATTCTCGCTTCAATGGCGGTGCGAATTTACGATAAATTTGTAAATTTTAGGATGGATCAGATTGCAAATCCCATAATCCAGAGCGTATTAATTTTAGTTGCATCCAAAAAACTCATGTCAATCTTGAATCATTAAAAAACACAACAAAAGAATCCGGTACCACTTTAACATGAAAATCCGATTACCCCTGCCACTGGATATTTTGATTTTACTCCCCAACAAAAGTAGCCCCAAAGGTCACGATAAAGGCATCCAACCCATCGCTTCGGTTATATCGGTTCAACCGTAAGTCCAAGGCTTTTAGTCCAAAGAGGAACAATCGGGTATCGGCAAATATGTCCTTGTACTGCAGGCCGAGTCCATACTGATGGGCATGAAAACTTGAAAGGTCGTAATCCGAGGTGTAAAATGTGTAATTGGAGAGAGCATCTTCCTTTTTGTAAAAATAATCCGCCGCCCTTTGTGTATAGAAACGATAAATGGGATACATGGTAAAAGAATCGTTGAGTTTTATAGGAACTTCCAAACTAACGGTGCTGGCGGCTATCCCCCAATCATCAAAGTAAAATCGATAATAGCCCCGGAAGGTAAAAAAGTCGTTCAGATAATAATTCATCCGAATGCCCAAGGGAATCTTAAAACGGCTGTCCGGAAGGCGTTCCACGTCATCGGCCAACTGAAAATCATCGATAAAAAAATCATTGATATCCCCAAAATAGATCCGTTGAAAAGGAGTACTGAGCAACCCATTTTGAAGCACCAAGTCCATCAAAAGGGATGCCTGCCATTTTTTGTCCAAAATCTGTGAAAAGGAAAGGGAGAGTGCATACGAATTTCGTTTGTCGGTATTAAACCCTTTAAACATAGGGTCATAAATACCCTCTCCCGTGATACGATCATCAAAAAAACCATCCCGAAGCTCAATGGGTATCTGTGGATTCCAATGATCCAAAAACACCTGCGCATTGGCAGATACCTCTGTATTTTTACTGTTGAACAAACGCGTATATCCACCTCCAAAACCAAGGGAAAAATAGTCGAACTCATTGGAAAAAGAGACTTGGGCCCTCCAGATCGAGTTTCGGTCATCAGAACTGTGTTCATAGGATGGATTGGCATAGACCAACACATCGTTCCGGGAAGCGCCCGACGAAGCGTTAAATGGACTGATAAATGTATTATCCCCGTCCAACGGGTTGATGTTGCTGGTAGAGGCCGAGGAATATGCGGATATTCCCACATCCACGGTCAGGACGTCATCGGCGTTCAGCGGCATGCTTACCACAAGGGAAGAGGAAACATCCTTTAATTCCTCTGTGCCCTCCCCCCCGGTTACGGCTGCGTGCTCGCCATCTTGCTGGTAATAGCTCATCAATAAATTTATCTCGGTAGCTTCCAGCACCCTTTTTTTATAGGTGCTAACGGGTTCTTCCTGGGCATGGCTCCAGAAAACAGAGACAAAAAAAATTATGAAAGTTATTATTTTCAAGTAGGTAATTGGTTAATGGATTATTTGTCCCATTCCATAAGTCGGTCATAAAGAGGTGGTAACATTCACCTATTGGAATCATTGAAAGACCCCTACCAATCGTAGGGATAAGTTCAACCAACTTTTCATCAAAAACTCCTCCCATGTCGGTTTTTGATAAAATGGGCTTCACCTAATTACAACCACAGCCGCCGCCGGTCTTTCCCCCATTGGCTCCGGATGCCCCTTCCCTATAGACGTGAAAATTGTTCTCAAAACGGGCCGACTTTTTGGCGGACAGTTGCATTTCGTCGTCGTTCAGATAAGCCCTATCATACTCCTTTACGGCCACACAGGAACTGGAGCAACCAAGGAGAAATATGAAAAGTATCGCCTTTTTCACACAAAAAAATATGGATTAATAATAGTGGTTTATAAAACTAGAGGCAAAAATCAACCTGATTTTATACTTTTCCATCCATTAGTCTTGTCTCTTGCCTCTTGATTTCTGGCTCTATTATCCAACATGTTTCTTAAACAACTGATTATCAAAAGATGGCTTTTTTATAAACTCATAAACTGACCTTCCATGTTAGACAAAGTTCGAAATCCCAGACCACAGGTCCGGATGAGGGACTTGCCTCTTGTCTCTTGATTCCTGGCTCTTGTTTAAAACATATTTATTCCTCCCCTTGTGATTCCTCGTCCGTATCATTTTCGGCTTCGGACTCCCTGTTAAGGTTGTTTTCCAGGATATTCAATTTCTTCAGTTTCTCCTTCCAAGTTGCAAGGGCCGCCTTGTGGCCATCAATATTCTTTACAACTTCCTGTACTACCGGGCTATCCTCGGACGCATTGGAAAAGAACTGAAGGTTGGTTTCCAATTGACGGATTTCGCTCTTGCTATCCTCTATCTTACGCCTTATAAAAGTACGTTCCTTATAAATGGCGTTCTCGTTATCGGCATTGGCCAATTGCTGGATCTTGTTTCCATATTTCAGTAATTCCGCTTCCTGTTGGCCGACCTTCAATTTTCTAAAAAGGGCATCCAATATCTTATTGAACTTTGCATTGATGTTCTTCTTGGTAAAAGGCACCCGACCAACGGACTTCCATTCGGTGATAATTGCTTTTATGGCCGCCATGTCCTTTTCCTTCTCCCCGGTCAATTGATAGTTTTTCAAGTTTTCCAAACAAGCATTTTTCTTGTCAAAATTCTCGATTTCTTCCTTCTGGGCATCACTTTTAAGGGCATGTAACCGATCAAAATAGTGGTTGCACGCCTTTTTAAAATCATTCCAAAGTTTATCGGAGTACTTGCGGGGCACATGGCCAATTTTCTTCCATTCACTTTGGATTCTTTTCATTTCGGAGGTCGCACTGTCCCAATCCTCACTATCCTTTAAGGTAATTGCCAGCGATAACAGCTCTCTTTTTTTATCCAAGTTGTCTTGCTGATCCTTTTTTAGGTTTTTATAGAAATTGTTTTTTGCCCGGTTAAAATCGCGTACAGCGGTCTTAAAGGCGGCCCAGGTCTGTTCATTTACCTTTTGTGGCACTTTCCCGGCCTTAAAAAAGGCCTCCCGCAATTTTTCTACCTCTTTGATCTGTTGCTGAAGGGCCCGATGGTTTTTGGAAACACTGTTTGCTATTTTCAGAATATCCTCGATAATTTGGTTTTTCAGCTTTAAATTCTGCTCATAAACCTTGTCCAGCTCCTTGTAGTGCTCTTGTCTGCGTTGGTGCAGAACTTTTGTGGCATTGCTGAACCGTTCCCAGATAGCTTCCCGGTGTTCTTTGTCTACCGGCCCTATGTCTTCCTTCCAGACCTTGTGCAAATTCTGTAGCTCGTGAAAGGCCATTCCCAGATCGGGCTCCTTTCCTAAAGCTTCCGCGCGCTCAATAATTTTTAGCTTTTCCTCCAAATTGTGCTTAAAATCGAGGTCCCGAAGCTCCCTGTTGAGATGAAGAAAATCATAAAAAATTTCGATATGGTGCTGATAGGTACGCCAAACGTCATTGTAGTTGGTCCTTGGTACCGGTCCTGCATTTCGCCATCGTTCCTGGACATCCTTAAAATTTTTGTAAGTAGTATTGATGTCTTCCTCCACGTTCACCAAGCCTTTGAGCTCTTCTATGATCTCCAGTCGGTTGGCCAAATTGTCCTTAAGGGACCGGTCGAGCCGCTTGTAATACTGGTCGCGCTTTTCACGGTAATCGGCATATACCTCATTAAACTGCCTTTTATCAACGGAATTGTACCTAAAATCAATTTCGTTCCCACCGTTACTTATGAATTCCTCTTTTTTCTGCTCAATAAATTCCAAAAACTTTTGATCGAACTCGTATTTAATGCCGTCAACGTGCTTTTTTATGGCCTGGACTTTTTCCATACGGACCAATTTCTGCAATTCGCCCACCAAATTTTCCATGGTCATGGAATGATAGTCCAGCATTGGTATGGTATGCCTATGCTTGTTGTCCTCGTCCTCCGCGTCCTCTGCGTTGGAATCGTCGATCTCTTCCAACACATCCTCCTCCTTATCGTTTTCGTTGGATTTATCGGTCAAAGCTGCCTGTTCACTACTGGTGGATTCTTTATCCGTGCCTTCTTCTGACCCGACTTCCTCCCCGGCCTTCTCCGTTCCATCTTTTACTTCCTCCTGTCCGCCATCCGATTTGGTCCCTTCCACATCCTTTCCTTCAATTGGCTGAACGGATTCCTCCACTTGATCAACCTCGCCTTCCTGTGCATTTGAAACCGACTTCGCATCGACTGCGGCTTCCTTGACAGAATCCGCCGATTCCTTACCTATTGCCTGCGAATTTTCGGGGTGGGACCCGTCTTCCGTTGAGTCCTTCAAATCTTCGCCCTTGGCCTCCGAATCCTTGGCCTGGCCGGGAGATTGCGTCCACTCCGGTTGCACGTCGGGTCTTTCCATATTATTTTTTTCCTCTACGTTATTCTGTAGTATTCCGTCTTTCTTTTCCAACATTTCCAATCTTTAACTGTTGTACGCTTTGTCTCAAAGGTAATGAACTTATTATTTACAAAGTTAATGAAACTTCATTTTAGGGTGTTGGGCGGGGGGCATGAAACATCATACCCCAAAAAAATCGCTTCCTAGGAAATTTGCCATGAGCCATAGCGGGAGCCGCATGAGCAAAATTGGACCTTTTAAGGTCCAAAAGAAGACGCTTGGTAATCTTTGGCCAAATCAATCACCATCCGATCAAAATGGCTAATTTTGAAACCGATGAGCGAGAAACTTAAAAATGGCATTGCCCTATCCCTGATTCTTCAAATTGTTTTGGTTAAATGGATCGGAAGCCATCGGGAATGGGTGGAAGCTTATTTCAGCAATGGATGGTACCCCTTGGTTTCCAAGTTTTGGAGGGTATTATTGGGCTGGATTCCATTTTCTGTTGGGGACCTGTTGTATTTGGGGCTTTTAGCGATGGCCATCAGGTACGTGATTCTAAAGCACAAACAAATCAGGAAACACCCCTACCTTTTTTTGAGGAACATTGCCGTAGTGCTTTCGGTCGCCTATTTTACGTTCAACCTTATGTGGGGCCTCAATTACTACCGCGAGCCGCTTGCCAAGACCATGGGATTGGGAGACACCAACACCCAAAAGGAACTGCTTCAGTTTGTCGAAAGGCTTATCATCAAAACCAACGAGGTTCATTATGGCATCACCAAGGATACAGCTGCCATGGTCGAGGTCCCCTACTCCAGGAAGGATATTTTTTCCAAAACAATATCCGGATACCAAACGCTCGCACTCAGCTATCCCTTTTTGACCTATAGCAATCCAAGCATTAAGAAATCCCTATTCAGTACGGGACTTAGCTATATGGGCTATGCCGGTTATCTAAATCCGTTTACCAATGAGGCCCAGGTAAACGGAATAATGCCAAAATTCCGGTTTCCGGTAGTTTGCGGTCACGAAGTTGGCCACCAAGTAGGATACTCTGCCGAAAACGAGACCAACTTTATCGGTTATTTGGTGACTGTTGGAAACCCTGATCCCTATTTTCAATATTCCGCCTATGCCTATGCCCTAAGCTATTGTTTGTCAGATATTAGACGAAGGGACAAGTTGGAATTTGAAAGGTTGTACGGCAAATTGAACGGAGGTGTCAAGAATAACTTTAAGGAGGTCGCCGATTTTTGGGAGGCCCATGAAAACCCGATGGAACCTGTATTTAAATCCATATTCGACACATTCCTCAAATCTAACAACCAGGCACAGGGAATAAAGAGCTATAGTTTCATTGTAACCCTATTGGTGAACTATTATAAGGACAGGGAATTGTAAACTTGATGGATTTACGAATTTTGTGGACGGTTAAGTATACTTATTAAACTGGGTATCGTCAACCATTGTCATGCGCAGTTCGCTAAACGCCTTGCCCAAAACACATATGCCTGTGCTTAAGGCCAGTTAAAAGATAAGATCATTTCTACCACAAGCATCGATAGAAGCCATCGACAAAAAATAAGGGGTGGCAGGGTAGAATAAAGGGATTACGCTACTTTTGCCTAATGGACAATAAAAAGTATATCAGTAGCCTGCAAAACCCTTTGGTTAAAAAGGTTCTCTCACTCAAGGAAAAATCCAGGGAGCGCAGAAAATCCGGCCTTTTTGTAATGGAGGGCGCCCGGGAGCTACAATTGGCGCTCCGTGGCGGATTTGAAATGGAAGTGGTTCTTTACTACTCCGATATCATTTCTGAAGAAGAGGTTTTAGGTTTACTTAAAGAAGGCAATCCAAAACCAGAAACCATTGAAATCTCCAAGGATGTCTATCAAAAGTTGGCGTATCGGGACACCACGGAAGGCTTGTTGGCAATTGCAAAATCGAAACCCCATGATTTGGAAGATTTAAGACTCGGGAATAAGAACCCATTGATTTTGATTGCCGAGGCGCCGGAAAAACCAGGAAATATTGGAGCCTTACTAAGAACCGCCGATGCCGCAAACCTGGATGCGGTGATTATAGCAAATCCCAAAACCGACCTCTACAACCCAAATATCATTCGATCTAGTGTGGGCTGCGTTTTTACGGGCAATGTAGCCGTGGGCAGCTCCACTGAAATCATAAAATTTTTAAAGGAAAATAAAATCTCCATTTACTGCGCGGCCCTCTCCGCCTCCCAAAGCTATCTCCACACAGATTTTTCAACCGCATCGGCCATTGTCGTAGGCACGGAAGCAGAAGGACTGACCGAGGAATGGCTTCAGAGTTCGGCCCAAAATATCATCATTCCCATGGAAGGGCAGATAGATTCCATGAACGTTTCGGTATCGGCGGCAATCCTTATCTTTGAAGCAAAAAGACAACGGACGGTCTCCAGTCTCCAGTAGACAGTGAGCGGTTGGCAGGGGCCAGTTGGCAGAAAAAGACGATATTAACCGACAATACAAATACCGCTAACGATTAACGCCGTAACCAAATAACCTAGTAACCAAATAGCTCCATGGTAGAAAGCAAAACCTTGTTCTACATTATAATCGCCATTTTAATCCTCCAATTCATTGTTGAAACGGTTTTGGATTACCTCAACGCACAACGGTTCAAAGACCCGGTACCCAAAGAGTTGGTGGATGTATTCGACACCGAAGAATACCAGAAATCACAGGAATACAAGAGAACGAATTATCGCTTTGGCCTGTTGACCTCCACATTTTCTTTGGTTCTTACATTGTCATTCCTGACTTTTGGCGGTTTTGAATGGGCAGATTCCATCGCTAGAAGCGTTACGGACAATCCTATTGTCATGGCGTTGCTGTTTTTTGGGATTATCATGATTGGAAGCGATATTCTGACCACGCCATTCTCGTTCTACCAAACGTTCGTAATCGAAGAGAAATTTGGGTTTAACAAATCCACAAAAAAGCTCTTCTTTATGGACAAAATAAAGGGTTGGCTGATGACTGCCGTTCTAGGTGGAGGAATCCTTGCCCTGGTCATCTGGTTTTTTCAATGGGCAGGAAATAATTTCTGGATCTATACCTGGGTTGTTATAACAGTATTCACCATCTTCATGAACATGTTTTACAGCAGGCTCATCGTTCCCCTTTTTAACAAACAGACCCCGTTGGAAGAAGGCGAACTCAAACTAAAAATAGAAGATTATGCCCAAAAGGTCGGCTTTGAGCTAAAAAAGATTTTTGTGATCGACGGTTCTAAGCGCTCTACCAAGGCCAATGCTTATTTTTCGGGGTTTGGAAGGGAAAAAAGAGTGACTCTGTACGATACCTTGATCAAGGATTTGGAAGAAGATGAAATTGTTGCCGTTCTAGCCCATGAAGTAGGTCATTACAAACGTAAGCACATCATCTTTAATTTAACCGCCTCCATTTTACTGACGGGGTTAACGCTTTATATATTGTCAATATTTATAAATAATCCGGAGGTATCGTTGGCCATTGGGGTTTCCCGACCCAGTTTTCATGCTGCCCTGATAGGTTTTGGCATTCTTTATAGCCCAATTTCCGAAATTACGGGCCTTGTGATGAAC
>JBLWZN010000001.1:51955-84179 GCA_048266425.1 Sediminicola sp. | reverse complement strand
GAACTATATGTCCCGCAAATTCGAATTTCAGGCAGACGATTATGCCAAGATGACCTTTGCCGCAACGCCGTTGATCACGTCCCTTAAAAAATTGTCCAAGAATAGTTTGAGCAATCTTACCCCACATCCTTCCTACGTATTTGTACATTATTCACATCCACCACTTATTGCTAGGATAATGAATCTAAGTTCAAGCTCAAACCCAACCTCAAAAGGAAACTAAGGCCATAAAACTTTCCAGTTTAAGCGCAAGCGTCAAGTTCAAGTTCAAGCGCAAGCTCAAGTTCGAGTTCGAGTTCAAAAATGACGCAACCAAACACAATATTTTATACTTGGACTAGCCTAGACCATCAACAGCCAACTATCAACCATCAACTATTTCCAATGGGTACAATTTTTGTTGTTTAGTAATTAAGTTTACCTTATTTTTAAAATATGATGACGGAAGCTGCCATAGAACAGGAAAACAAGAAAATTGCCAAGCAGTACAAGGAATTGTTGCGGATCAGTTATCAAAACCTCAGCGACGACGACAAGAAACTGATTCGCACGGCCTTTGACGTGGCTGTGGACGCCCATAAAGATCAGCGCAGAAAATCTGGCGAAGCCTACATTTTCCATCCAATTGCGGTAGCAAAAATCGTAGCTTCGGAAATAGGTCTCGATGCCGTCTCCATTGCTTCCGCATTATTGCACGATGTAGTCGAGGACACTTCCTATACCCTGGCCGACATAGAAAGGATGTTTGGCGAAACGGTGGCTCGTATTGTGGACGGACTCACCAAAATAGCCCACCTGAACAAGGATATGAACATATCCCAGCAGGCAGAAAACTTTCGAAAAATGTTGCTTACCCTAAACGACGATGTCAGGGTAATCATTATTAAAATAGCCGATCGCTACCACAACATGCTTACGATGGATTCAATGCCAGAGGACAAGCAAGTAAAGATAGCCTCCGAAACCCTTTACATCTATGCGCCGCTTGCCCACAGAATAGGGCTCTACAACATAAAAACGGAACTAGAGGACCTGAGTCTTAAATATACCGAACCCGAGGTATATAACGATATCATGGGGAAAATAGAAGAGTCCAAGGAAGAACAGCAAGCCTATATCGATGCCTTTTCCTCGATTGTCAAGGATGCATTGGACAAGGAAGGTCTCAACTATACGATCAAGGGCCGCATGAAATCCATTTTTTCCATCCGTAGGAAAATGAAGGCCCAAAACGTCACCTATGATGAAATCTATGACAAGTTTGCCATTCGGATCATTTACAAGTCGGACAAAGCCAACGAAAAATTCCTCGCCTGGAAAATTTATTCCGTGGTCACGGACCATTTTACCCCCAATCCAGTGCGTTTGCGGGATTGGATCACATCCCCAAAATCTACCGGATATGAGGCCTTGCACATTACCGTTATGGGTCCCAAAGGCAAATGGGTAGAAGTACAGATACGCAGTGAGCGGATGCATGAAATTGCAGAGAAGGGATATGCTGCCCATTTTAAGTACAAGCACGGCACCCAGAAGGAGCAAGGAATAGAGGAATGGCTAAACCGATTGCAAGAAGCGTTGGAAAATGCCAATGCCAATGCAGTGGATTTTGTAGAGGAATTTAAACTCAACCTTTATTCCAAGGAAATTTTTGTCTTTACCCCAAAAGGTGAACTAAAATCCCTGCCAAAAGGAGCTACCCCCTTGGATTTTGCCTTTAATATCCATACCGAAGTGGGCATGCGTACCCGTGGAGCCAAGGTCAACGGAAAACTGGTGCCATTGAATACTACCCTTGCGAGCGGGGACCAGGTAGAGATCATTACCTCCGAGCACGCCAAGCCCAATCAAAGTTGGTTAGACTACGCAACTACGGCAAGGGCAAGGGCCAAAATAAAATCTTCCCTTAAGGATGAAAAGAAAGCGCTTGCCATGGAAGGCAAGGAAATCCTCCGAAGGAAATTAAAGTCGCAAAAAATAAGCCTGAATGAGGACACGATCAACAAAATGGTCATTTATTTTAAACTTAAGACCAGTTTGGACCTGTTTTATCGCGTGGCCATCGGAACCATCGACAATCAAAAGTTAAAGGATTTTGCCTCGTCTTACAGCAATGCCTTTATTAGTTTTTTCAAGAATAAGATTAGAAGGACCCCCGCACCGGTAGATGTGGACAAAGATGAAATTACGGTCAAATACGACATCCTGGTTTTTGGAAAAGAAGAGGAAAAGCTCGAGTACAAGCTTTCCCCTTGCTGCAATCCAATCCCAGGAGATGATGTTTTTGGGTTTATCAGTGTAAATGAGGGGATTAAAGTACACAAGAAGAACTGCCCCAATGCCATAGCTTTGCAATCTAACTACGCCTATAGGATCATCAGCGCCAAATGGATCGACTCTAGCCAGGAGGAGTTCACTGCCGAGATAAAACTAACGGGCATAGACAACTTGGGGCTTGTCAGCAAAATCACGGAGGTAATTTCGGGAAATATGCACGTAAACATGCGGAATCTAAACTTCAGCACCGACGGAGGTACCTTTTCGGGGAAAATCACCTTACTGGTAAAAAACAACTCGATCCTTAAGAAGGTTATCGACAACCTGAAACGCATCAACGGTATAGATAAAGTTACACGAATTTAAATTTTAACTGTACCTTTGCAAATCATGTATTGTTAGTTGCTATGGGCAATAATAAGAACCAAGAAATCGTAAAAAACGTCTTCACTGCATTTTTGGAGGACAACGGACATCGCAAGACTCCTGAACGTTTTGCTATACTGCAGGAGATTTATGATAGTGAAGAGCATTTTGATATAGAATCCCTCTATATCAATATGAAAAACAAAAACTACCGTGTAAGTCGTGCCACCTTATACAATACCATTGAACTTTTGTTGGAATGTAAACTGGTACGCAAACACCAATTTGGAAAAAATCAGGCGCAATACGAAAAATCTTATTTTGACCGCCAACACGACCATGTTATTCTGACCGATACCGGGGAGGTTATGGAATTTTGTGACCCCAGGATCCAATCGATAAAAAAAACTATTGAAGAAGTATTCGACATTAAGATAAATAACCATTCCCTGTACTTCTATGGCACAAAAAACAAGGGAGAAAACACAAACCACTAATATATTTAAGACCAATGGCTGTAGATTTATTGTTAGGACTACAATGGGGTGACGAAGGAAAAGGAAAGATTGTTGATGTCCTGACCAAAAATTACGATATAATCGCACGTTTTCAAGGGGGTCCCAATGCAGGACATACGTTGGAATTTGACGGTATAAAACACGTTTTGAGAACCATTCCCTCGGGAATTTTCCACAAGGGATCAATGAATGTAATCGGCAACGGGGTGGTTATCGATCCGGTAGTCTTCATAAAGGAATTGGAGGGCCTCGATAAATTTAAAATCGATTACAAAAAAACACTTATAGTCTCCCGAAAGGCCCATATTATCCTGCCAACACACCGGCTTTTGGACGCGGCCAGCGAAGCCAGCAAGGGAAAGGCAAAAATAGGATCTACCCTAAAGGGCATTGGCCCTACCTATATGGACAAGACAGGCCGTAATGGCATGAGGATCGGGGATTTGGAAATGGATGATTGGAAGGAAAAGTACCGCAATTTGGCCAATAAGCATCAGTCCATGATCGATTTTTACGATGTGGATATCCAATACAACCTGGATGAATTGGAAAGCGAATTCTTTGCTGCCGTAGAACGGTTAAAGGAACTGACCACTTTTATTGATAGTGAGGATTATTTGAATACCGCCGTTGCCAAGGGCAAGACCATATTGGCGGAAGGGGCCCAGGGTTCCCTATTGGATATAGATTTTGGAACTTATCCCTTTGTCACTTCTTCCAACACCACTGCCGCAGGCGCCTGTACGGGCTTGGGTATCGCCCCCAATAAGATAAAGGAGGTTTACGGTATTTTTAAGGCCTACACCACCAGGGTAGGTTCGGGGCCATTTCCTACCGAACTTTTTGATGAAGACGGGGAGCGAATGGCGAAAATAGGAAATGAATTTGGCGCCGTTACGGGCAGGCCAAGACGATGCGGCTGGTTAGACCTTATTGCCCTCAAATACGCAGTACAAGTCAACGGGGTTACCCAACTGATTATGATGAAAGCCGATGTTCTAAGTGGATTTTCAGAGATAAAGGTATGTACCGCGTACAAGTATAAAGGGGAGAAGATCACCCATTTGCCCTACAATATCGAGCCCGAGAACGTAACTCCTATCTATACTACCATGAAAGGATGGAAAAAGGACCTAACACAAATGGATTCGGCAAAAGACCTTCCCGCAACTTTACAGGAATATATAGATTTCTTGGAAAAAGAGCTGCAGGTACCCATCAAAATCGTTTCTGTAGGCCCAGACAGGACGCAGACCATACATAGATAGGAATCTGTAACCTGATTGAAATTGATTATGGAGTAAATATAAAAAGGGGGGGGAGGTTATTTATTTTCTTCCTTCTTCACCAACTGCAAACTGTCCATTTCTTTTCTGAACCGAAGAATCATCAAACTATCCATTTGACCCCTGATGCTATCCCTTAAGTCGGACCAATTATTGCTGTCCATTTCCCCAGCATATTGCATGATCTTATTGAATCTTGTTAGATTGAAGCGATTAGCCTTCCATGCCGCCTTGGTACTTTCCTGGTGCTTTAGATCTTGAAGATAAATCCCGACCACAAAACCAACTACGACAACTCCCATTGCAATTGACCAACGAGCGGTTTCTTTTGACATTATAACAAGGTTAGGTTAAAAATTATATGGTCGGATAAACCGAACCATACCATACATACGTAAATTTTGGGGTATTCGGACCAGTATTACCAAAAATCACCTCGAAATACTGAAGCTACAAATATACGCTTTACTATTTAAGGTTGCCTAAAAATTTAGACAACAGGTAAAAGGGATCGCCAAAACTGAAGCCAATGGCTACAATAATTAACCTACAATCCCTTCAAAGCCCGTGAAGCTTATGGGCATTGATGCCTTGAAAAGTTTAAACCTAAAAAGCGTAACTTTCTACCAATTAAATCGATAATTATGAGGCTTATTTCAATGGTGTTGACGGTTTTCTGCATTTTATTGTTTCACATAAGCACATACTCCCAATTGAGTTCGCAAGAAGTAGATGTGCTGGCTCAAAACGCATTGGACAAATTTGAAGTTGCGGGAGCGGCGATAGCAATAGTTAAGGACGGCAAGATTATCCACAGTAAGGGATATGGGGTAAAATCGGCAACCTCACAGGAAAAGGTAAACGAGCATACACAGTTCGCCATTGCCTCAAATACAAAGGCCTTTACCACCATGGCCTTGGCGCTCTTGGTCGAAGACGGAAAAATTACCTGGCAAGATCGGGTTGTAGAACACATTCCAGAATTTACGATGTACAATCCCTATGTGACCGAAAATTTCAATATTCAGGATCTGCTGACCCATCGCAGTGGCCTTGGACTCGGAATGGGAGATCTTATGTTTTTCCCAGATGGCGCGAACTTTACAATTGATGATCTTCTTTCTAGCTTTCAATATTTTAAACCGGTCTCCGCCTTTCGTACAAAATTTGATTATGACAATTTACTCTACGTCGTGGCGGGGGAACTCGTTGCCAGAGTGAGCGGAATGACTTGGGAGGAATTTATTCAAAAACGTATTCTTGATCCCTTGCACATGGATAACTCTTACCCTTTTATTTACGACATAAAGGACGAAGGCAACTTGGCCATGCCGCATACCACTGCCTATGGAAAATTACAAGTTCTCCCGAATTTTAAAAAAATAATCAACGGGGCCGCGGGTGGGATCTACGCCAACGTGGACGATCTATGCCAATGGATGTTGGTCCTCCTAAATCATGGGGCATACGGAGCGCAGCTACAGGACACGCTTTTTACCGAAGCGAGCCAAAGGGAAATATGGAAAATACACACTACCTTGGAAGCCAACCAAGATCCACGCTATAATTCCCATTTTGCGGGATATGGTCTGGGCTGGTTCTTGACGGATACCAAAGGAAATATGGTTGTTTCCCATACCGGTGGCTTGCCAGGCATGCTATCCAAGACCGTCTTGATTCCCGATCTGAATCTTGGAGTGGTTGTACTTACCAACACGGAGCCGGGAGGCGCTGCCTTCTTTTCTACGGTATCACAGACCATAGTCGATAGCTACCTTGGTTTGGACGATGGGAAATGGATGGAAAAAAACGAGGTGAAATTAAAGAAACAGAACGAATTAGGTGATGCCGTAACCGCAAAGGTCTGGGAAACGGTTGAGTCCAAGAAAAATTCCAATATTAATAAAAATGATTATCTGGGAATTTACGAAGATCCCTGGTTCGGAAAAATGGAAGTCTTTTTAAATAAAGGACAACTCTGGCTAAAAAGTTATCGTTCCCCAAAATTGAATGGACCAATGCGTTTTTACAAGGCAAATACCTTTGCAGTAAAATGGGAATATCAGGACATGAACGCGGACGCCTTTGCCATCTTCAATTTGGACGAGAACGGTACGCCACAAGAATTAAGGCTAAAGGGCATATCCCCAAATATCGATTTTAGTTTTGATTTTCAAGACCTGCACTTAAAACGCGTGGTACCGGAATAGTCCAATCTATTGCCATCCTGGATAAGCCAGGATCCAAAAGTAGAATTAATTGGTCTTAAGGTCGATGGAGTACTAGAAAACGCGAGATGCGAATTCCGATTTCGGAGAAAGCCCTCTAAATCATAGCAAGTTATCTTTTCCTGCATCTAAATTTCCTTCCCTATTTCATGATCCTTGTGAGCTGAAAATATTTTTTATAGCGTTCAGGGATTGTTTCTATATTTAAAAGGCAGCCTTCCTCCATGGGCGGATAAATCTCGTGGTAGGTCTGCACGTTGTACATGCCCACCCTTTTGCTTATGTGCTCGCGCTTTAATTCGTATGGCCCGTCCAGTCCAGCCGCGGCAACGAGTTCCAGTAAACTATGGATCGTAGCTTCGTGAAAGTTCTTTACCCTTGGGGCCTTATCCTCAACAACAAGTCCTTTTATAAGCGATTTATTCTGCGTTGCGACCCCTGTCGGGCATGTATTCATATTACATTGCAGGGCCTGGATGCAACCAACGGACAACATCATCGCACGGGCACTGTTGCACCCATCCGCTCCCAGCGCAATTGCCCGGGCCATATGGAAACCGGTTATTATCTTGCCGGCAACGATAATCTTAATCTCCTTTCTTAAGCCGAAACCCGTTAGGGTATCGTGAACCAAAATCAATCCTTCACGCAATGGCATTCCCATAGAGTTCGAGAATTCTACCGGGGCCGCTCCCGTACCTCCTTCCCCGCCATCGACCGTAATAAAATCTGGCGTTATCCCCGTAAAGACCATGGCCTCGCAGAAATCCATAAATTCCTGTTCCCGGCCTATACATAATTTGAATCCAATCGGTTTACCATCGGACAGGTCCCGCAATTTTTTAATAAAATGCATAAACTGTATGGGGTCCGAAAAGGCAGAATGGGATGGGGGCGAATGCACTGCTATTCCTGGTTTTATATGCCTAATTCTAGCTATTTCCTCTGTGTTTTTTACCGCGGGCAATATACCTCCATGACCAGGTTTTGCCCCTTGGGACAACTTGATCTCGATCATTTTTACCTCAGGCCTAAGGGCACTCTCCCTAAACGTCTTTTCGTTAAAAGTTCCGTCGTCGTTTCTACAACCAAAATAGCCGGTCCCTATTTGCCAGATCAGATCGCCACCGTACTTCAGATGATAGTCGCTAATACCCCCTTCCCCCGTGTTATGCGCAAAATTCCCCATCTTGGCTCCCTTGTTCATGGCCAAAATAGCATTTGAGCTCAAGGAACCGAAACTCATTGCCGAAATATTCAACAAACTAGAGGAATAGGGCTGCTTACAATCCTTTCCCCCTATCAATAATCGTGGAAATTGACCGATTTCCTTAGGATTATGCTTGGCGTACATGGAATGTTCCATCCATTCATACCCGGAATGGTATATATCCATTTGGGTGCCAAAAGGCTCCGTATCCGTTGCACCTTTGGCCCGTCTATAGACCAATGATCTTAGAATACGGTTCAAAGGTCTGCCCTGGGTATCGGTCTCTACAAAATATTGCATGATTTCTGGCCGTATCGATTCTAGCACATATCTAAATCGACCAACCAAGGGAAAGTTCCTTCTAATGGTATGTTTCTTTTGCACAATATCATAAATACCCATTATAACTAGAGGCCCTACCACAATAAAACACCATAAAATAGGTAACCAAAACATGGCAATAGCCAATATAACAAGGACCACCAAGGTCGATACCAGGATAAATTTTTCACGAACTTTCATATTATTGTGATATTTAAAAAAGCAAAGATAGGAATCGGTTTAGTATGGCAGAAAAATATGTTGGAATATTGAACCCGTTCAATCAATTTCAAATATGACTTTCGTTGGAATACAACTGCATAAATTAAATATCGAATGCAAGGACATAAATTTCCACTTGGCCCATCAATTATTTATAAAACACGATTGTCCGGAATAACACTCAAGCACCTAAAAAGGTGACTATCCTACCGAATCGAGCCTTTCGACTTCGCTCATGTAAACCAAATTCGAGATGCATTTGCCTTTGCTTCGACTGTGCTTCGACTGCCTGCCCGACTTGTCATTCTGGCGGGCCTGCCCGACTTGTCATTCTGGCGGGCGCTCAGCATGACAAATGGGAACTTTAGGTACCCAAACGGTCGAGCATATTATAAAATTACGAATTGGCCGTTTGCTTTTTCCCTCAAATTGAAAAACTTTGGGGGATATACATAAATTAATGTAAATTACACCTTTCAAATCAATGAAGCCTAAATTTTGAAATACTATCTTACTATTCATTAAATATATATTATGCAGATAAAGGAATCTTCAAAGATGTACGATGTTATCATCGTGGGATCAGGAGCTGGAGGCGGGATGGCTACAAAAGTTTTGGCCGACTCTGGTCTTAAAGTAGCCGTTGTAGAAGCTGGCCCATATTTTGATCCAGCAGCACCAGAGCAACGAACCCAATTAAAATGGCCATGGGAATCCCCGAGAAGGGGCGCCAGTACGGTACGGCCTTTTGGTGACTTTGACAGTGCATACGGAGGTTGGGAGATAGAAGGGGAGCCCTATACCCATAAGGACGGCACTAAATTCGATTGGTTTCGATCGCATATGCTCGGTGGCAGGACCAACCATTGGGGTCGGATTTCTTTGAGATTTAGCCCTAGGGACTTTAAACATAAGGACGAAGACGGATTGGGAGATAATTGGCCCATTGGTTATGAAGATGTTAAGCCCTATTACGACAAAGTCGACAAATTAATCGGCTTGTTCGGCAGCAAGGAAAATCTTCCCAACGAGCCCGATGGGTTTTTTCTACCTCCCCCTAAACCAAGACTGCACGAACTTGTCTACATAAAAGGTGCACGGAAGTTAAATATTCCCGTCATCCCTTCCAGAATGTCGATGGTCACCAAGAAAATAAACAACGACAGTGGGGTATGCTTTTATTGCGGGCAGTGTTCCAGGGCTTGTTCCGTATATGCGGATTTCTCTTCAGGAACCCGATTGATCTTTCCCGCCCAAAAACACGGAGGCCAGATCGACCTTTACACCAATTGTGTGGTGCGGGAGGTAAACACCAATGAAGAGGGCAAGGCAACGGGGGTGACCTATATCAACAAGGAAGATCGAAAGGAATACGGCCTTAAGGCCAAAGTGGTCGTGCTGGCAGCATCGGCCTGTAGTTCCGCACGTATCCTTTTAAATTCGAAAAGTAAACAACATCCCAACGGACTTGGTAATGGCAGTGATAATGTTGGAAGATATGTTCACGACTCTACCGGAAGCAGCAGGGCGGCATTTATACCTAGCCTTGTAAACCGTAAGACCTATAACGAGGATGGTGTTGGCGGAATGCACGTTTACACTCCTTGGTGGCTCGACAATAAAAAATTGGATTTCCCCCGGGGATACCATATTGAAGTTTGGGGAGGCATGGGCATGCCCAATTATGGTTTTGGTTTCAATCCCAACGATTTCAACAAATTCTTCGGATTAAAAGTTGGCGGTTACGGAAACGGACTTCGGGATGATGTGAAAAAATACTATGGTTCCGTACTCGGCTTTGGAGGTCGGGGGGAATCTATTGCCCAACGCGACAATTATTGCGAGATAGATCCTACTACGGTAGATCAGTTTGGGATTCCGGTACTGCGTTTTCACTACAAATGGACCGACCACGAACGAAAACAATCCAAACATATGCAGGAAACCTTTGAAGAGCTGATCCACAGTATGGGTGGGGAAGCATTGGGAAGTACCCCCACCAAGGAGCAGGATTATGGCCTAGCGGCACCGGGCAGGATCATACACGAAGTAGGGACAACCCGTATGGGGAATGACCCCAAGACTTCGGTAGTCAATAAGTTCCAACAATTGCACGAAGCCGACAATGTATTTATAGTGGATGGCGGACCCTTTGTATCCCAGGCCGATAAAAACCCGACTTGGACCATATTGGCCCTATCGTGGAGGACATCAGATTATATTATTGAACAATTGAAACAGCAAAATATCTAGATGATGGATAGAAGAAAAAGTATCAAATCGATCATTTTAGGCTCGGTGGCCGGGGGAATGGTCCTTAACAGCTGCAAACCAGAAGTTGACAGTAAGGTAGAAGTACCCGCTGTTGCAACGGACGAACACTTTTTTGGCCGGACTCCCGAGGAAAAGGAGAAAATTGCCAGACTGGAGGCCGAAAAATTCTTTAACGATCACGAAATGGGAACCATGGCCGTACTCTGTGCACTTATTCTGCCCGCCAACGATAAATATGGTAGTGCGACCGATGCAGGGGTTCCCGATTTTATAGAATTTATGTCCAAGGATATCCCAAGCCTGCAGACCCCGCTCCGCGGTGGACTTATGTGGCTGGACCATAAAAGCAACACCGATTTTGGGAAAGAATTCAAATCGGCTACCGAGGACCAACAAAAGCAGATTTTGGATGGCATCGCTTATCCGGACCCAAAGTTGACCGACAATGAACAACCCTTGCAGGTCCAGTTTTTTGCATTGATACGTGGACTTACGATGACCGGTTACTATACTTCACAGGAAGGAATCCAAGATTTGGGCTACAAAGGCAATACGCCCAACGTATGGGACGGGGTACCCGAGGAGGTACTCGCCCAGCACGGTTTGGCCTATGAAGAGGAATGGTTGGCGAAGTGTATAGATCAGAGCAAAAGGAACATTCAGGCCGAGTGGGACGATAAGGGCAACTTGCTTACCTAATTTTATTATCAAAATTTATGTATCAGGGAACTTGGATAAGGCCAGTTCGGTATACTAACAAAAGGGGTTAAAAGCTTGGTTAATCGTCTTGAGTTTTGAACCTTTAACTTGAAACCTTGAACTTTGCCTACCCCATATTAAATAATTAAGATGAAAAAACTAACTACCCTTCTATTACTTGTTTGTACCACCTTTTTAACCGCCCAGGAGGTCGGACTGCAATTGTACAGCCTACGCAACCAGTTTAAGGAGGATGTGCCAGGAACCCTTCAGCTAATCCATGACTGGGGCATTAAATATATAGAAGGCGGTGGCACTTATGGGCTGCCTTTGGACGAGTACAAGGAATTACTCAAGAAGAACGGTTTGGAAATGGTAAGTGTGGGCGCTTCCTTTGAAGAGATCAGGGACACTCCGGAAAAAGCCATTAAAGAAGCCAAGGCTTTTGGCGCCAAATATGTCATGGTAGCCTGGATACCCCACGATGGTAATAATTTTGGATTTGAGGATATTAAAAAAGCCACGGATGTTTTTAACAAGGCGGGGAAACTTTTAAAAAAGGAAGGATTGACCCTGGCTTACCACGCCCATGGATATGAATTCCGGCCTTACAAGGACGGGACCCTCTTTGACTATATGGCCAAAAACGCCAAGGATTTTGCCTTTGAGATGGATGTTTTCTGGGTAAAACAGGGAGGTGCCGATCCCTTGGCACTACTAAAAAAGTATCCAAAAAAATTCGTGCTGTTTCATTTAAAGGATCGGGAGCACGGAACAAAATCCGACAATACTGGCGGCGCCCCGGACGAGACCAATGTGGTCTTGGGCTCCGGTGATGTAGGTATAAAAGAGTTGGTTGCAGAAGCCAAAAAATTGGGTATTAAATATATGTTTATCGAAGATGAAAGTCCAGATGTCGTACAGCAGGTACCCAAAAGTTTGGAATATCTGAAAAGCTTGGAATAAAATGCCATTTTTTTGAAAGTGGATGAATTTGCCTTTCCTGTTTTTATTGCTAGATCAAAAAATGAAAAAAACAACCTTTGCAACTGCCTTACTATCTTTCGCTTTCCTTTTTGGAAATGGGGTCATGAGGGCACAGGAAATCGGATTGCAGCTCTATAGCCTTAGGAACGAATTTAAAAATGATGTCCCGGGAACCTTAAAGCTTATAAAGGAATGGGGGATTACTACAATAGAAGATGGGAACGACGGCACACAAGGTTATTCCATGTCCGAATACAAGCAATTGCTTAAAGATAACAATTTAAGCATGGTGAGCATCAGTGCTCCGTTCGACGAATTACAGAACAGTCCGCAAACCATTATTGAACGGGCAAAAGGTTACGGGGCCAAATATGTTGTCTGTTTTTGGATACCCCACAAGGACACCATTTTCACCATAGCCGAAACTAAAATGGCCGTGGATGTCTTCAACAAAGCTGGTAAATTGTTGAAAAAGGAAGGTATAAACTTGGCCTACCATGCCCATGGATATGAGTTCCGACCATACAAAAATGGAACGTTGTTCGATTATATGGCAGAAAATTCCAAGAACTTTGCCTTTGAAATGGACGTGTATTGGGTTAAGCAAGGGGGAGTCGACCCCATGACCCTGTTGAAAAAGTATCCCAAAAAATTTGTGTTGATGCACATGAAGGATAGGGCTTTGGGTACTCCAGGGAACCTCAATGGCAAATCCGATGTAGAGACCAATGTTACCTTGGGCACAGGCGATATCGATATTAAAGGATTATATGCCGAAGCTAAAAAATTGGGGATAAAATACGTATTTATAGAGGACGAATCCTCTCGTTCCGTGACCCAAATTCCAAAAAGTCTACAATATCTTAAAAGACTGCAATGAAAATGAGCCGACAGTATAATCACATAATTATTGTCGGTTTACTATTTGCTCTTTCTGGCTGCCAGGAATCCGTTAAAAAAATTGTTCAAAAAGAATCGCCGCCCAATATCGTTTGGTTTGTCACGGAAGATCAATCCCCCGATTTCTTCCCCATGTACGGGGACAGTACCATTTCCCTTCCAAATTTAGAGGCGTTGGCTAGGGACGGAGTAACATTTACAAATGCATACGCCCCGGTCCCGGTATGTGCCCCCACCAGAAGTGGAATAATCACAGGGATGTATCCCGTTACCCTCGGGACCCAAAACATGCGTACCTATACTGCCTATGCCAAGGTAAACCATCCCGAAATTGGCATTCCCAGCTATTCTCCCATAGTACCCAGAAACACCCGTATGTTTACGGAATACCTAAGGGAAAGAGGATATTACTGCACCAACAACGCCAAGGAAGATTATAATTTTAAGACTTTGGAATCGGCATGGGACGACAGTAGCAACAAAGCAAATTGGCGCAACAGGCCCAAAAGGGATACCCCTTTCTTCGCTGTTTTCAATTTTAATATGACCCATGAATCAGGGTTGTGGAAATACACGGACGACAAACTTTATGTTTCACCGGATTCGGTCCCCGTCCCGCCAATTTTTCCCGATGACCCAATTATCAGAAAAGATCTGGCCGTAAACTACAGCAACCTCAAGCGGATGGATGATGCTATGGGAACGCTTATTCAGCAGCTGAAGGATGACGGCCTATATGACAACACCATCATATTTTTTTATGGGGACCACGGAGGGCCGTTCCCTAGGTACAAAAGGGCACTCTACGAAACCGGAACCAAAGTTCCCTTGGTAATCAAGTTCCAAGGAAATAAAAAAGAGGCCGATACCAATGATGAATTTGTAAATTTCATTGACTTTGCCCCCACCTTGTTGTCCTGGGCGGGTATTGAACCTCCAGAACACATGCAAGGGAAAGCGCTCTTCGGCCAATACCGTGATACCGTAAAGCGACACTATATATATACCACATCCGATCGTTTTGACGGCATGGTAGACCGCTTAAGGGCCGTACGCTCCAAACGTTACAAATACATTAGGAACTTCAACATAAATCAGACCAATGCCCTACCTGTAAAATACAGGGAGCAGGTGCCCATGATGCAAAGGCTGAACGAAATGTACAAAAACGGGACTTTGGATTCTGTACAGTCCCTTTGGTTCCGAACCCCAAAACCAGTGGAGGAACTATACGATCTTGAGCAAGACCCTTACGAGCTCACTAACTTGGCCAATAAGGAAGAGCTAAGGGACACCCTGGTGCAACTGAGAAACCTATTGGACAACTGGATGGAAGATACGGCCGACCTGGGACGGTTCCCTGAGAAGGAAATGATCGAAAAATGGCTGGTAAATGGCCAGCAGCCACAATTGGGTGCATTGATAATTTCAGAAAATGACCACCATGTGACCCTCACCTCCAACCTGCCCGATGCCACCCTTATTTGGAAATCCCCAGAAGCACCTTCTTGGAAAATCTACACCAAACCCATTCCGTCACAGGAAAAGTTTATGGCCAAAGCCGTGCGCATAGGATTTACGGATAGTGAAGTGTATACACACGAAGCAAAATAGAAATGGGATTTCCCCGGATTTCAAAAATGCTTCAAAATAAGCTACCATCGAGAGACCTCGGTCTTTGCACGATTAAATTCGGCCATAATATCATTAATGATCTGGGCCGCTGGTTTAATGTCATGGATCAAAGCCGATATCTGGCCAATCTCCAGTTCCCCTTCCTCCATGTCGCCCTCGAACATACCCCGTTTTGCCCTAGCTCGGCCCAACAGGCTCTTTAACTCTTCAGGAGTGGCGCAATTGGCATACGCATGCTCTATATCCCGATAAAATTTATTCTTTAACAAGCGCACGGGAGCCAGTTCCTTTAGTGTCAATTGGGTGTCCCCTTCCTTGGCTTCCACTACCCTCCTTTTAAACATGTCATGTGAAGAACCTTCAATGCTGGCGACAAAACGACTCCCAACCTGGACCCCTTCCGCACCGAGGACCATGGCGGCCAACATACTTTTACCCGTGGCAATACCTCCTGCCGCTAACAGGGGAATACCAAGTTTTTCCTTTACAACCGGAATCAATGTCATTGTAGTCGATTCATCCCTACCATTATGTCCTCCCGCTTCGAATCCTTCGGCCACAACCGCGTCTACCCCACACTCCTCCGCCTTAAGGGCAAATTTTAAACTACTCACCACATGTACCACTGTAATTCCCTTTTCCTTTAGAAAGGAGGTCCATGTCCTTGGGTTCCCTGCCGAGGTAAATACAATCTTCACCCCCAGTTCCACAATAATCTCCATCAACTTTTCCGTATCGGGATAGAGCAGTGGTACATTTACCCCAAAGGGTTTGTCGGTAGCTATTTGACATTTGAGGATATGCTCCCGCAGCACCTCCGGGTACATAGAGCCAGAGCCTATAAGCCCCAAGGCTCCGGCATTAGAAGCTGCCGAGGCCAATCGCCATCCACTGGCCCAGACCATCCCTGCCTGGACAATGGGATATTGGATAGCAAAAAGTTTGGTGATTCTGTTCTGCATAGGAATTGGTTAGAATCGAAAATATTAACCACGAAGATAAACCTTTCTACTTTACAGGGAATATGTCTCCTTGGGACAAGGAAGTTAGCCTAAGAAATTACACCAGAGCCCAACAATTCGTCACCATGGTACCAGGCAACGAATTGGCCTTCGGTAATGGCTGATTGTTTTTCAACAAAATCGACGTACATTCCATTTTCCACCTTATATAAAGTAGCCTTTTGCAAAGGTTGTCGATAGCGAATGCGAGCCATTACCTCCATCGTACCTCCCAATGGCAAAGCTAAATCTTGGCGTACCCAATGAAGTTCATCCTCCCGGACGAACAAGGTCCGCCTATACAATCCAGGATGACCTTTCCCCTGTCCCGTATAAATTACGTTCTGCAAAATATCGGTATCAATCACGAACAAAGGCTCCTTAGTACCGCCCACGTCCAAACCCTTTCGTTGGCCAATAGTAAAATAATGGGCACCTTGATGATCGCCCATCACCTTTCCATCTTCCAATCGGTATTTGGGCTTAAGTGAAAAATAGGCAAGTTCTTCGGAAATATCCTTAAAGTCAGGTTTATCCATAGCATATATGGACGAACTTGCGGGTACTTCCACAATAACCCCTTTCTTGGGACTCAACTTCTGTTGCAGAAATTCTGGAAGCCGTACTTTTCCAATAAAACAAAGTCCTTGGGAATCCCGTTTATCAGCGGTCACCAAATTATTATCCGCAGCAATTTTCCTTACCTCCGGCTTAAGGAGTTCGCCAATGGGGAATAAACTCTTGGCCAACTGTTCTTGTGAAAGTTGACAAAGAAAATACGACTGGTCCTTGTTCCCGTCTACCCCTGCCAACAGCTGATAGGTTTCTGTACCAACCTCGTTTTTAATGGTCCCCTTACGGCAATAGTGTCCTGTAGCTACATAATCTGCCCCCAATTGCAGGGCAATCTTCATAAAAACATCGAACTTTATTTCACGATTGCACAGGACATCCGGGTTGGGGGTACGTCCTTTTTCATATTCGTTGAACATATAATCCACAATCCGCTCTTTGTACTGTACACTCAGATCGACCGTTTGAAAGGGTATCCCCAACTTTTCTGCTACAAGGAGTGCATCGTTGCTATCTTCCAACCATGGACATTCCTTGGAAATAGTCACGGAATCATCGTGCCAATTCTTCATAAATAGCCCTATGACTTCATACCCCTGTTCCTTTAGAAGGTATGCGGCCACACTTGAATCTACCCCACCAGAAAGCCCTACAACTACTTTTTTCATTTCTAACGATCAAAAATCCCAATACAAATTCCGAATGCAAAAATACAAAATTGTTGATTGGGCATAACATCTTAAATTGTCGGTTGGTGAAGTTTGGAGCAGTAAGTCGATCCAGGCCCATTAAAACCAAACATCAGATTAGAATCAGTTGGCACCAAAAAAGTAAAACTTCACAACTTTTAATTTTTGGTATGGTTGGTAAATACCATATTCGCTTATCCAAATCTTATCAAACTTAACCTGCGTGGCAAAAAAGCTCCCCCTAAAAAGGGAGCTTTTTATTTTATGGAGCTGGATTTGGATTTTGAACCTGGCTTGTCGTGGAATGGACTCGATTAATAAATCCATCCCACTAAAAAAACTTCTTGCCCTAAAGCCGAAAGCCCCTATTACAATTGGACATCGATTTCCAAAAATTAAATGCGATACCAGAAACCAATGCTTTTACATACAACAATCGCCTCTTACACAACTATTTTTTGTTCTGGAGTAGAATATGGTGCACTTTTGAAGCTCCAAATCTTACCAAACAAACCCTACAAATGCAAAAAGCTCCCTCTTCCAAGGGAGCTTTCTGATTTTGTATTATTAAAAGAATATATTTCTTAGCGTTTCCCTACTTTTTTCTGTTCTTCTGCCTGCTCCATCATCTCCCGCATCTTGCGTTGGAACTTGTTTTCCTTTTTCGGTTTCTTTTTGTTTTCTTGGATCTGCGCATGGATCTTATCCTCATCCAAAATAAATCGTTTGATGGCCAACATGATAAAAATGGTAATCAGGTTGGATACGAAATAGTAAAGGCTCAGTCCACTGGCGTAGGTGTTGAAGAAAAACAACATCATTAAAGGGGAAAGGTACATGATAAATTTCATGTTGGGCATTCCCGGTTGGGTCGGCATGTTCTGGCCCGTAGTCATCATCATATAAAAGAAGATGGCAATGGAAGCCAAAATCGGAAACAAACTCACGTGATCTCCATAAAATGGAATATGGAACGGCAATTGTGCGATGGTATCGTAGGAAGAAAGGTCATCTGCCCAAAGAAAGGACTTCTGCCGAAGGATAAAGGAAGTCGGGAAAAACATGAACAGGGCATAAAAAATGGGCAACTGTAGCAATGCAGGGACACAACCGCTCATGGGACTGACCCCTGCTTTCCCATATAGCTTCATGGTCTCTTGCTGCTTTTTCATTGCATTGTCCTTGTACTTTTCATTGAGTTCCGTAATCTCGGGCTTTAAGACCTTCATTTTGGCTTGGGACAGGTAGGACTTGTAAGTCACCGGGGACATTAGCAAACGCACCAAGACGGTCATTGCAATAATGGCTATCCCATAGGGCAAGAAGGAACTCAAGAACGTAAACAACGGGGTAAAGATATATCGGTTGATCCATCCAAAAATCCCCCATCCAAAAGGGATCGAATCCTCAAGACCTATCTCTTTATATTGAGCCAGAACCTTAACATCGGTAGGGCCATAGTACCAGTCCATATTATAGGCAAGTTCGCCCCCCTCTATCTTCAAAGGGGTCTTGGATGTATATTCCTTTGTAAACCTAGCCGTACTGCTCTCCTCGGTCACATGGTCTACAGAAGTCAGCTTGACCGTTGAAAAAGGGGTGTTGGTCACCAATATGGAACTAAAGAAATGCTGGCGATAGGAAAGCCATTTTATGTTTTGGGCTTCCTCGTCGTCTTCCCCACCCGCAGACAACTTACTCACTTTTTCGTCCGCGTCCATATAGGTGAGGCGGGTATATCTATCTTCGTATTTGATACTTTTGGAATGTCGAAGCCCTTTTAACTGCCATTCCAAGGTCACGGGCTGACTACTGTTAATTACTCCGTTCAAGCCTTGGGAACGAAGGTTGAAATCTACCAAATATTGATCGGGTTTCATTTCATACCTATATTCCAAAAATTTGTCGGGACCAACCTTGGCCTTCATCGAAAGCACTTGATTATCCCCATTTTTTGAAAGGGATGGTTCAAAAAACAGATCCTGGGTATTCAACACCCTGTTATCCGTCGTCGTTAAATTTAGTCCAAAGGATGCATTGCCATCCTTTACCAAATATACCGGGATAGAGTCATAGGTGACAAATTTCTTCATTTTGGCCTCTATGATCTGCCCCCCCTTATTACTCACCTTTAGGTAAAGCAAATTATTTTCCAATACGGTACTGCCTTCCGTGGCGGGGGTATAACCAAAAGCCCCTATACTGTTCTTATAATTAGCAACAGCTGTAGAATCCTGAAGATCTATCTGCACTGGCGCCACTACATTTTGTACTTCCCCGTCCTGATTGACCTGTTGGGCCTTCTCCAATTGTTCTTGCTGGGCCTTTTTTGCCGCAACCTGTTCGGCCGTAGGTTGGTTTTGATAAAACATAAAAATAAGAATCCCAAAAATCAGTATAAAGCCGATTATGGAATTAATATCTACCTTCTTTTCTTCCATCTATAATTATTATTAATTGATCGGTTAGGTGTTTTACTCCTTTCAGTTAAATCCTGGGTCTAGTACCTTTACCTTCCCTTTCCCAGTCAGAATAGCCGATCGGATCGGGGTTTTCACTTTCCAGACGTTAAAAAAATAATCCACAGCTAAGGCCAAGATTATGAATTTTGTCTTTGGAAAGAAGAAAAATATTTTACAAAAAATCCCGAATTTCTATATGAAACGCGTATTACCGGTCTGAAATGCCAAAAACGGCGTGCAAATATACGACCAATTGGGCGTTTTATGCCAAACTGGCATTAGATTGTTTTTTCTTATGCTGTAAAGCAGCCTCAATAAAACCAACAAACAATGGATGGGGATTGGCTACGGTGCTTTTGTACTCTGGATGATATTGCACTCCTATAAACCAAGGATGGTTCGGGAGTTCCACGATTTCCACCAGACCGGTTTCTTTGTTGGTACCCGAAGTTACCAAACCTGCAGCTTCCATCACTTTTTTGTATTCGTTGTTAAATTCATATCGATGCCGGTGCCTTTCGGAAATTGTTTTTGCCCCGTCGTATACCTTTTGCACCAAACTTCCATTTTTCAAGGTGCAGTCCCATGCACCAAGGCGCATGGTGCCCCCTTTATTGGTAATGGATTTCTGTTCCTCCATTAAGCTGATGACCGGATCGGTGGTATTTTGGTTCATTTCGGTAGAATTGGCATCGGCTAATCCCAACACATTACGGGCATATTCAATTACGGCCATTTGCATTCCCAAACAAATGCCCAAGAAAGGAATTCCGTTTTCGCGGGCATATTGTACCGCCCTCACCTTACCTTCAATTCCGCGCTCCCCAAAACCGGGAGCTACCAAAATTCCATCCAGGCCTTTCATGGATTGGTCCAATTTGCTCTTATTAATGTGCTCCGAATGTATGGAACGCACGTTTACCCTCACCTCATTGACCGCTCCTGCATGGATAAATGATTCCAAAATAGATTTGTATGAATCCTGGAGCTCCACATATTTACCAATCAGTCCGATAGTGACCTCATGTTTGGGATTCTTGTGTTTTTCCAAAAATTGTCGCCATCGGGTAAGATCGGGTTGGGTATTATCCGGCAATGCCAATTTGTGCAAGGTTACCGTATCCAGACCCTCTTCCTGCATCAATATCGGCACATCGTAAATGGTGGAGGCATCGATGGATTGGATCACCGCTTCCCGTTTCACATTGCAGAAAAGGGCCAGTTTATCCTTAATATCACTGGAAATCTCATGCTCGGTTCGGCAAACTAGAATATCGGCCTTGATACCACTTTCCATTAATGTCTTTACGGAATGCTGGGTTGGCTTTGTCTTCAATTCCCCTGCTGCCGAAAGATATGGCACCAAGGTAAGATGGATAACAATCCCGTTGTTGTCTCCCAGCTCCCACAACAGCTGGCGTACGGCCTCGATATAGGGCAAGGATTCGATATCGCCCACAGTACCACCAATTTCTGTAATTACGATATCGTATTCACCGCTCTTGCCGAGCAATTGGATGCGTTCTTTTATCTCGTTTGTAATATGGGGCACCACCTGTACGGTTTTGCCCAAGAATTCTCCCCTTCTTTCCTTTTCTATAACACTTTGATATATCCTGCCGGTGGTAACGTTATTGGCCTGGGAGGTACGTACGTTTAGGAAACGCTCGTAATGACCCAGGTCCAGATCCGTCTCCGCACCGTCATCGGTTACATAGCATTCACCGTGTTCATAAGGATTTAACGTGCCTGGATCGACGTTGATATAGGGATCCAATTTTTGGATGGTAGTCTTATAACCGCGCGCTTGCAGTAATTTTGCCAAGGAGGCGGCTATGATTCCCTTGCCCAGGGAAGATGTAACCCCACCGGTTACAAAAATGTATTTGGTCTGTGCCATGAAGCGTTAGGTTGAATTCTTAACGCATGCAAAAGTACAAATTGCATCGGCAATTAACCTCTAAACCTGAGGAAAATCTTTTTGAATCTTCCGGATTAGGCCTTCCAGTCCATTTATTTTTATCTCGAGCATTGCTTTTAACATGTTTCCCAACTTTCCATCCGGAAAGCCTTGCCTATTAAACCATACCAGATAAGGTTCGGGCAGATCCACCAAATATCGTCCCTTAAATTTTCCGAACGGCATTCTATAGCGAGCCAATTCCAACAAATGTTCTTTGTTTGATCCAAAATCCATATTCAATTCTATTTTTTAAAGCTAAAAAATTTATCTTTAGGAACTTGGAGACTTTTTCGAAATATATCGATTATTTTTATATGCCGCATTTTGCGCATAACTTCTTATAAACTGATTTTACATAGAATCTAAAAATTGCTTCCTAAAACAACAAAAATGAATAGAAGAAACTTTATCAGAACCTCGGCCGCAGCGTCCATCGGGGTTTTGGCCACCAAGACCGTTAGTGCTTCCCAAACAAAAATAGACACAATGCCTAATTTAAAAAACAACATCCACCAAAGCGTGTGCTATTGGTGTTATGGCACCATTCCCCTTGAGGAATTTCTAAAAGACATAAAAACTTTGGGCCTGTCGGCGATCGACCTGCTGGGACCCAAGGATTGGCCTCTTTTGAAAAAATATGAAATAGAATGTGCGATGTGCAATGGGGCAGAAATAAGCCTTACCGAAGGTTGGAACGACCCCAAATACAATGAAACACTCATAAAAAATTATACCGAGATGATCCCCAAGGTGGCAGAAGCGGGTTTTACCAACCTCATCTGCTTTAGCGGCAACCGCAAGGGCATGGACGATAAGGTGGGGATGCAGCATTGTGCTGAAGGATTAAAAAAGATAATCCCCCTGGCTGAAAGGCACGGAGTGGTCATCCAAATGGAACTGCTCAATTCCAAGGTGGACCACAAGGACTATATGTGCGACCATTCCGCCTGGGGGGTAGAGCTATGCAAAATGGTGGGTTCCGATAATTTTAAATTGTTGTATGACATCTATCATATGCAGATCATGGAAGGAGACGTTATCCGGACTATCCGGGACAACCATCAGTATTTTGGGCATTACCATACCGGAGGTGTCCCAGGAAGACATGAGATCGACAAGACCCAGGAACTGTACTACCCTGCTATTATGAAAGCAATTTTGGAAACTGGCTACAAAGGGCATGTGGCCCAAGAATTTGTTCCCGCATGGGACGATAAGATCGCCGCCTTAAAAGAAGGTATTTCCATTTGCGACGTATAACCCATTAAACAGTTGGCAGTTGCAGTTGGCAGTTTGCTGTTTGCAATCGCAGTGAGCAGAAAAAGGTTTGCGGTTCAAAATGTGCCCATGACCAAATAGCATCGATATCCAAATATCCCAGTAACCTAATAACCCAGAAACTTTATAACAATAGAGTCCGTGGGATCAATTTTCGACTTAGCAAAAACACCAAAATACAAACATCGATTATGAAATTTTTTTATACCGTAGCGGCATTCATTTTACTTTCAAACACTAAAATTATGGCTCAAGAAAATCCGATTGTTGAAAAAGGGGCAAAACTACAGCTTGTTGCCAGCGATTATTCCTTTACCGAAGGACCGGCGGTCGATAAAAATGGGGATGTATATTTTACCGACCAACCAAATGACAGAATCCTAAAATGGACGCCCGACGGGAAAGTATCGGTTTTTATGGACGATGCAGGAAGATCAAATGGACTTTATTTTGATCAGAAAGGCAACCTAATTGCGTGTGCCGACCTAAAAAACCAGTTGTGGCAGATAAGTCCGGACAAGAAAATTACCATCCTAATAAATGATTTTGAAGGGAAAAAGTTGAACGGTCCCAATGACGTATGGGTGGATAGCAAGGGTGGGATATATCTTACCGACCCATTTTATAAAAGGGATTATTGGGATCGCACGGAAAAAGAAATTGATCCCGAACGGGTATATTACTTGACTCCTGACCGAAAGGAACTAAAGATCGTAGTGGATGATTTTGTAAAACCAAATGGGCTTATTGGCTCGGCAGATGGGAAAAAATTGTATATAGCGGATATCGGGGCCGGAAAGACCTATAGTTTTACTATTGAATCCGACGGCCATCTTGCCAACAAAACCCTGTTCGCCGAAATGGGGTCCGATGGCATGACCCTGGACAACAAAGGAAATGTTTATCTCACCGGAAAAGGGGTCACCGTTTTTGACAAAAACGGCAAACAAATTGACCATATTGACGTCCCGGAAAATTGGACGGCCAACGTCACCTTTGGGGGAAAAGACCAGAAAACCCTATTTATTACGGCCAGTAAATCTGTTTACACCTTAAAAATGAAAGTGAAGGGAATACGGTAAAGGAGATAATGGACCCCCTCTTCAAGAATTAAGAACCAGGCCCTATTAAAATCCTATGGACTTTATTATATAGTTGTGTTTTATTATGAACTTTATCTTTCCGTAGCCTTGCTATGCAACTCAAAAAAGGCTACAAATGAACAAAAAATCTCTAATTTTCGCTTAAACGCAAAAAGTTTAAACCAGTTCTATGTCAAACCAACAAAATAATGATAAAACTCTTCAAAAAAATTAGACAAAATAACATTAAAGAAAATAAAACAATCAATTACCTGAAATATGCTTTTGGAGAAATTATTCTTGTTGTAATCGGAATTTTGATTGCATTACAGATTAATAATTGGAATGAAACACGAAAAAACAAGGCTACCGAGCAACAATTATTGAGTTCTCTGCTTCAAGAGTTTGAAACCAACCTAGAAATACTTAATAATACTATTGAAACTAATACCAAAATTTTTGAAACCTGCGTTAAGATCGGGGAATTCACTGGACCCTCATTACCAATAATAAGTGAAAAGGAATTATCTCAATATATGGTGGGAGCCTTTAAATATGAGTCGAGGTATATGCCTAATCAAGGAACCCTCAATGAAATAAGCAATTCGGGTAAACTATCACTAATCTCCGATCCAACCTTAAGAAAGGCCATTTCTGAATGGCAGTCACAATTTGAGCTTGTTAAAAATCAGGAAAACTATGTTGTTGAAGGAAGGGACTATACTCATAAATTTTTTATCAACAATGGGAATTTTAGAAGACATTTGTATGTGATAGACGAATCTCTCATTGATGTTAAACCAAGTAGATTTCCAAACAATGACTTTAGTTTTCTTACAAATCCTAAATTTGAAAGCAATCTGTACCTCTATATCGTAGCATCCATAAATCTAAATAAAACATTCTATCTGCCGCTAAAAGAACAAACAGAACTTATTATTGAACAAATAAAACAAAATCAAAATATAGATTAATATATGACCAAAAAGAGTAAAGCATGTGACCTTAACTTAGTAAACTACCTGTCCTAGCGAACATTCCTACATAAGGAAATTCAATGATTTTTATGTTATTAATAATTTATACTATTGATATGAAACGCTATAGTTATTGGATTTTGATTCTTTTATTCGTTTCTGTTCTGGCATGCAATAAAAAGAGCGAATCGAATTCACAAGTTGAAAAAGACACTGTAGAAAAGGTTTTCACAGATTTTATGAAGGAAGTCGAAGCTGGTAATACGGATGGTTACTTCAAATACGTGACAAAGGATTTTTTAGGCTATGATGCAGGTATGGAACCTATTTCCAATCAAGATTCCTTGAGAGCCTTTTTAAATGATTTCTTTTTACACAATACACTCAAAGTCATAAATAGGGTTCCCCAAGAAGTTATTATTCGTGATGATATTGCAATATATAGACATTTAGGTACGATGGTCATATCTCCAAAAAATGATAGTGTTAGTGTCAAGATTCCCATCAAATATCTCGATGTTTTGAGAAAGAATGAAAATGGCATATGGAAAATGTATGTTCATTCCGCCAGTCCGAATCAATAAAACTACGATCAAGAATGGTTATAAGTAATTGCTAGTTATAGCTAACGCAAAGTTAGTTGCCCATTTGCTAGCTTCTAATCTTCCTTAGAAAATATTATTATACAAACACACAACATTCCTTATGAATAAACATCCAAAACAATACTATGTACCTAATTAGGAACAACTAAATGGCAATAAATTTCAACTATTCGCTTGTTTCACTACCTTTGTGGAAATACCTTTTTTAGCATAATTCCATGGATAAAGTACTTATCGCTCCTTCCCTTTTGGCTGCCGATTTTGGCAATCTGCAACGTGATATTGAAATGGTAAATGCGAGCAAGGCCGATTGGTTCCATATCGATATTATGGACGGGGTGTTCGTACCTAACATCTCTTATGGAATGCCCGTATTGGAGGCCATGGCGAAATATACCACCAAACCTTTGGACGTTCATTTAATGATCGTGGACCCAGACCGATATATTCAGACCTTTGCAGACCTTGGATCGGCACACCTTACGGTACATTATGAAGCCTGCACCCACTTACACCGCACCTTGCAAGCTATTAAGGCGGCGGGAATGAAAACAGGGGTGGCATTGAACCCGCACACTAACATAAACCTTTTGGAAGATACCATCAATGACATAGACATCGTATTGATTATGAGCGTAAATCCAGGTTTTGGAGGACAATCCTTTATAGAAAACACCTATGGCAAAATAAGGGCATTAAAAGAACTTATAAACAGAAGAGGCGCAAAAACCAAAATAGAGGTTGATGGAGGCGTTTCTACCGCAAATTCAAAAAAATTGATCGATGCAGGGGCAGATGTATTGGTGGCGGGAAGCTTTGTGTTTAAAAGCGATGATCCCGAAAAAACGATCGAGGAGCTTAAAAAGTCGGTGAATTAGATGTTGATGGTTGATGGTTGATGGTTGATGGTTGATGGTTGATGGTTGATGGTTGATGGTTGATGGTTGATGGTTGATGGTTGAATTTACTAAAATCTAATAGCTTGCTTAAGAATTTGTCCATTATTTTCCCCCAATTACCCAGAAAAAATCAGCAGAATGGATTCATAGTTCAATAACTAAAAACTTGATTTAATAGGCCCTCTCCATATTTTTAAGGGGAGCCCGCCTGAATAACGAAGTCGGGCAGGGTGCCGACAGGCGGATCTCTTCGGACATTATGAAATTATCACAAAGCCAAACATATTGGACAAAAGGAAAAATTTACATTTTGCAACCAACTATTTACTTCGAATAACCTGAATTACTTTGACGTACCCATATACCCTTTATACACCTTAATAGTGAACCAAATAAATAACAAATCAATGCAAATCTGGGATATTGTAATCATAGGAGGGGGGCCAATAGGTATAGCTTGTGGTCTGGAGGCAAAAAAAAAGGGCCTAGATTACCTCATCATCGAGAAGGGGCCAATTGTAAATTCGCTCTTCAACTATCCCATTAACATGCAGTTCTTCTCATCTTCCGAGAAATTGGAAATCGACAATATTCCCTTTATCAGCAAGGAAGCCAAACCCAAAAGAAACGAGGCACTGGAGTACTATCGTAGAATAGTGACCAGCAATCAACTGAATATCAACCTGTTTGAAGTAGTAACAAAAGTAGGTCGACCCAAGGACACCTTTCTTATAACCACGGACAAAAACACTTATTCGGCATTAAACATCATAGTGGCCACCGGATTTTACGACCTGCCCAATCGCTTGGACGTGCCAGGGGAAGACCTGCCAAAAGTATCCCATTACTACAGGGACCCCCATTTTTATGCCAGCCAAAAAGTGGCCGTAATCGGGGCGAGCAATTCCGCCGTGGATGCCGCGCTTGAATGTTATAGGAAGGGAGCGGAGGTCACCATGATAATTCGTGGTCCCGAAGTTGGCCAACGGGTAAAATATTGGGTTCGTCCCGATATCATCAACCGTATCGAGGAAGGCAGCATCAAAGTCCATTACAATTCAACCGTAAAGGAAATCCTTCCCCAAGAAATTATAATCGACACCCCCGAAGGTCCGCTATCCTTTAAAAATGATTTTGTTCTTGCCTTGACCGGATATATGCCAAATTTTGAATTTCTGACTAAAATTGGCATCAAACTTTCCAAAGACAACAAGAAATTACCAAAATATGACCCAGAAACCATGGAAACCAACATTCCCGGAATTTTCTTGGCAGGAGTAATCTGTGGGGGTATGGAAACCCACAAATGGTTTATAGAAAACTCCAGGGTCCATGCCCCTATGATCATTAAGTATATTCTCAGCAAACGATCTGCACCGTCCAAAAAGGAAGACGAAAGTTAAGCGTTATTGATTCCTGCCTCCTGGCACATGGAAACCTAAGAAAGCCTAAATTGGCATCAAAAACCCAAACTTAGCCACTGGTCTTAGTTCTTAATCTTGGACCGCGACAGGGATTTGCCTAGCTCTTCAAGCGAAATTCCCTTGGTCTCCGGCATAATAAAAATCACAAAAAGCAGCTGCAATACCATCATAAAGGCAAAGCAGGTGAAAATTGGCCCGGCACCAATTGAGGTCACCAAAAAAGGAAACACGGAAGGAATAGCAGCTGCCAGTACCCAGTGTACCGAACTGCCGAATGACTGGCCCGACCCCCTAAGATGATTTGGGAATATCTCAGATATAAACACCCATATCACCGTACCTTGGCCCACCGCATGGGCAGCTATAAAAAGAAACAGGAAGATTGGTACGGCCATGCCTTGCCATCCAAGGAAAAAAGCGCAAGCCACCAACGACAGTGAGATGATATATCCGATGGAACCAATATACATCAGCTGTTTACGGCCTAATTTATCGATCAGAAATACCCCCAATAGGGTAAAGACCATATTGGTAGCCCCCACCCCAATACTACTGAGCAAAGCGGTGCTTTCCCCCAATCCGGCTTCCTCAAAAATCCGGGGGGCGTAGTACAGAAAAGCATTGATTCCCGAAAATTGATTAAAAAATGCAATAAAAAAAGCCAAGATCAAAGGAAATCGATATTTTTTCAAGAAGATATTTTCCCCAGGGATGATATTTCGCATCTCCTCATCGATCTCAACCATCAAATGCTCCACGTCCATATTAGGGTTTATCTGCCGCAACACTCCTCTAGCTTCTTCTTCCCTACCTTTGGTCAATAGCCACCTAGGGCTCATGGGCACACCCAGGACAAAAAGGGTATATATTGCGGCAGGAATGGCCTCTACCCCGATCATCCACCTCCAGTCGTTAGGCCCTATTCCGTTTAACAGATAATTGGAAAAAAAGGCGATCAGAATACCGAAAACAATATTGAATTGATATAATCCGACCAATTTTCCTCGATCTTTGGCGGGGGCAATCTCAGAGATATAGGCCGGGGCGGCTATAGTAGATACCCCAACCCCTAGTCCACCTATAAATCTAAAAAAAGCGAAGGTGATGGGATCGTTGGCAAATGCCGATCCAATGGCCGATACCGTATAAAGCACCCCTATCCATACCAAAGTCTTCTTTCTCCCCAGCCTATTGGTGGGAAACCCGCCCAAAATAGCACCGACGACCGTTCCCCAAAGGGCCATTGAGATGACCACTGATCCATGAAATGCATCCGAAGTCTGCCATAACGCCTGAAGTTTCTTATCGGCCCCTGAAATTACTACGGTATCAAAGCCAAATAAAAAGCCGGCCAAGGCTGCGGTGATAGACCAAATAAGTATTTTTTTCACACGTTTAAAATTTAAGTAATTATTTGATAACAAACTAATTATAAAACCCGCCTGACAAGTCGCGCAGGTTGGGAACCGTTCGGCACGGGCAGGCTTATATTAAAAATTTCATTAATGTTAGTTTCATGATTTAAAAAGTTTGGTTTTGATGGATTGAAGTTCCAAGTTACTCAATCCCTACGCGAGTGCCTAATATATTTTTCAATCACCACGGACGTTATAATGACCATGTAAAACTGGCCGGCAAGACCGGTGATTATCGCTACTTTCTGGGCAACGGGGGAAATTGGGGAAATATCTCCATACCCAATAGTCAGAAGGGTCATATAACTAAAATAAAGGAGGGAATCTATTATATCTTCATCTCCTGACAATCCGCTAAACGAACCTGAATGTACAATTTCCAATGTGCGGAAACAGAAAAAAGCGAGTAGTCCAAGGGCAATATAACCACACATAAGGCCATAGATTACGTCTCTATTAACAAAAGAGGCCTTCCAGACCTGACGGATTATTTTTACCGTAATTACAACATAAAAAACAAAATAAATACCCAGGCGCAAAATAAAATAGCCAGGATTATCCAATTTTCCCCATAAATATCCAACCAGAAGAAATGTCTCAACGGCGAAAAGAACAACAAATAGCCACATCAACGCTCTATTCTTGGAAATCAACAAAATACCTGCCGCAAAATTGAGCAAGAACAAAATGGGTTGAAAAATGGATTCAAAAAAATCTACAGGGAAAATTACCGAACCAAATAGGATTCCCAAAAGGGTAAGAAAGAAAATTTCGAATCTGTTTTTATATAAAATTTCCACTACAGACTAAGTTTTGCCCGTAAATTTAAACTTTATTTTAAAGACAATAATATGTAGAAATCCGGAAAAGCCAAAGCCCCCATTTTGTTTAGGACAAAACGAGGGTTTTGGCAGTGCCCAAAAGCAAATGTTCAATCCTTCAAAAATCCAAATTTGTTGTTGCGCACATCTTCAAAAGCCTGAAGAATTTCTGCCTTGGTGTTCATCACAAAAGGACCATTAGCCACTATAGGCTCGGCGATAGGTTCACCTGATAAGATAAGGACTACGGCATCATCCAACGCTTCGACAATAAAATCCTCCCCCTCATTGGCAAAAAGCAACAAGTTATCGGTTGGCACTTCCTCCGTGTTATTTACTCTAATACGCCCCTCAACAACTAGTAATGCCGAGTTGAAACGGGAAGGAAAACTAAAGGGTGCAGCAGTGCCTTTCTTTAGTTTAGCGTTGAACAAATTCAAAGGGGTAAAAGTAGAGGCAGCACCTGCTACTCCCTGATAGTTACCGGCAATAACCTCTACCGTTCCTCCTTCGTTCGGCAAGGTCGCTTTTTTGATCATATCCCTACTTATACCCTGATATTTTGGCGGGGACATTTTAACCTTGGCCGGCAGATTTACCCATAACTGCACCATCTGGAAATCACCCCCTTCCCTACTAAACCCTTCCTCATGGTATTCCTTGTGCAATACCCCCGACGCGGCGGTCATCCACTGTACCTCTCCTTCCCCGATTACGCCACTGTTGCCGAAACTGTCATGATGGGCTACCTTTCCCTTATATGCAATGGTCACTGTTTCGAACCCTCGATGTGGGTGTACTCCTACTCCACGTTGTTTATCCGTTGGCGGAAAGAAATATTTGGAATTGTAATCCATCAGAATAAATGGGCTCATTCGTTCCATACTCATTCCGTATCCAGACGGAATAAAATTATGCACCCTAAAACCATCGCCCACCATATGTGGAGATGGCGGGGACAAAACACGTTCTATTTTTTTTGTTGCCATCGTAATTATATTTAGTGTTAAACTATCCTTTCTTCTTCAAAGTTATGTGTTATTAAAGAAGTTTCCGTTGATGTATGTTAAGAAATGGAATGAGGGCGGGAATGCCGTAGAGTGCTTCCTAATACAAATAATGAGTCTAGTCGCCTCTACAATTGCTCTTGGCCCATACTCGAATTTTTCAATAATCGAAGCGTAAATGGGACTAATAAAGTAAATAATCATTTAATTATTAGACACTCGATTTTCACAGATTTTGGCAAATAGGATGTTATCCCCTAAATGGAAAATCCTTTAGTATAATGCATTCGAATTATCAGCCATTATTTCGTTTAATTGAATACATAGCCTAAAAGGTAGTAAAGGATTATAAAAACCACGATACTTCCAATACATCCACATTTTCCTCCTCCAATTTTATTCGCTCCCCAGCCAGCCAATAGGGCCCTAATAATATTTTTCATCGGTTGAAATTTTAATGTTTTACATCGGTCATACAAGCCCGACTTCGTCAAACAGGCGGGTGAAGTTCTTCACAACCTTGTAAATTACCACAAAAAATGATCATTTATCTTCGATTTCGGTCGGTATCCAAAAATGGGTATGGATTAATTCATAATGCACTCGTTTAAACCCAGAATTGGATCGTTTTTTTTTATTATATAAAAATTGCCCTAGGTTTTCAAGAGTAGCTAAAATACACATTTTGAATTGATAGTAAACACTTTGCAGAAGCCTTGGCAAAGCGTATACACTCCATTTCTAAAACGGGAGGTCCAACTGCCAAGGCAGTTGTTTTTATCTTATTCCGGGATTTTTAAAGCAATAAATACTCATGGCATAAAGGGAGGGATTGCATATCCCTAGTGAGCTCCGTTTTGAAAATCAAAAAGCCGCACTTACAAATTCAAGAGAGCTTGATTTGACGTACAGCTTTTTGATTTATTCGTGACCGCGGAGGGATTCAAACCCCCAACCCTCAGAGCCGAAATCTGATGCGCTATTCAGTTGCGCCACGCGGCCAAATTATGTGCTTCTTTCTCCATTTTCTTCCTGCAGCACTTTTTAAGTATTTTTCTCTATCTCTAGCTTCTTCCCTGGTGGCATATTCCTCCAAATGAACAAT
>JBLWZN010000001.1:0-51919 GCA_048266425.1 Sediminicola sp. | reverse complement strand
AAGGTATAAATGCCTTTGTCGACTTTGTTTTTCCTGAATTATGTTCATACAATCTCAGATTATAGTCAACCGTCATTCCAATATATGCCCTATCATACGTTGAACTATAAAGAACATAAACATAATGCATCTTTCCTGAAATCTTATCAAACCCCCAACCCTCAGAGCCGAAATCTGATGCGCCCCGCCCGAACGTTCCTAACGTCAGTTCGGAACGGGCGGGTATTCAGTTGCGCCACGCGGCCAAAATTCAGTGTTCAGTGTTCAGTGTTCAGTGTTCAGTGTTCAGTGTTCAGTGTTCAGTGTTCAGTGTTCAAAGAAACCATTTCAAAAAACGGATAAACCCGTAAACCCATAAACTTATAAACTCTTTTTAAACCAGTTTCCTTTTTACAATGGCCGATATAATCTTCCCATCCGCTTGTCCGGCCAATTCCTGGCTTACAATACCCATGACCTTACCCATATCTTTCATTCCGGAAGCTCCAGTGGTCTCTATAACCCTTGTCACAGCCTTTTCTACTTCCTCCTCGGAAAGTTGTTTGGGCAAAAACTTTTCAATTACTTCAACTTGTGCCAGTTCTGGAGCGGCAAGATCTTCCCTGCCCTGTTCCAAATATATAGCGGCACTGTCCTTGCGTTGCTTTACCAGCCTCTGGACAAGTTTTACTTCTTCCGCCTCGGTTAGGTCGCCCTGTGATCCATCTCCGGTTTGCGCCAAAAGTATGGCCGACTTAATTGCCCGCAACGACTCCAAGGCCACCTTGTCCTTGGCCTTCATAGCGGTCTTTAGTTCCTCCATTACTTGCTGCTGTAAGCCCATCTCCAACTATTTTTGCGGTGCGAAGATAAAAAATAAACCCGAAAAATCAGTCTATTTTTCGGGTTTAAACTTTAAGTAATTACAGAACCCCTTTCAGGCTCATTATTAATCCACGTTGTCATGCAAGAACGAGTTGTTGGATCGCAGTTGTATTTCATCATTGCTATCCTCTCCAAGCGACGTCCTGGAAACCTTTCCTTCCCTAACATTCTCGTTAAGGCTTATTCCCTGACGTTTATATGCCGGTTCCTTTTCAATTTCCTGAATTCTGTTAAGGCTGTTGTGAAATTTATAGTTAAAATCCTTCAATTTTCGTCTGCGCTCATCCGCTCTTTCCTTTAAAAGCTCCTCTAATGGTGTGTCCATGGGATCTATATCCACGCCTTTACCTTCAGCGGGATTGACTTCATCGTTTCTAATAGTTTTTCGTTCAAAAAGCAGTTCCCCTTCTACGATCTTGGGCTCACTTCCCTCTGCCTTGGACCTTGCCCCGGTAAGCTTGTTTTCGAGTTCCATATAATCGTCAAGGCTATATCGGGTCTCTCCCTTCTTGTTGTATTCCAAAACAGGTATTACCTCAATGTGATCTTTTACGTCCATATCTTCAATATCTTCGTCCAAACTAAAAGTGATCACATTTTCCTTTTCTTCCTCGTCCTCGGTATCGGACAACGGCATATCGAAGCTTAGTGCAAACTGATCTTCCTCTATCCTTTTATAAGAAACCTCTTTTGGATCGACCACTTCAATATCGTGAATACTGGTTTTAGATTCTATAACAATAAAATCCTCGCTGATATCCTCGGCGATCACCTCTTCGTAAAACACATTGAAATTTTTAATATAACTAGTTGTGGGTATCAAGTCCATTGTTGGTGCAGCGGGCTTGGCCTCCTTCTTAACTTCAACAGGTTTTGGCGACTCCAAAACCTCTATCTCTTCCTCTTCCAGTTTATACACCACATTTTTTCCCATCAACTGCTGCTCGGCCTTCTGTTCATCTTCCAAGGTGTGGATTATTTTTTTTGATTCGGTATTGACAATATCATCTTGCTGGTCAATATTGAATCCGGTAGCGATAACCGTAACTGCAATGGCTTCGCCCAAGCCACCATCTTCACCAACGCCCATGATTATATTGGCACCATGTCCGGCCTCGGTCTGTATATGATCATTGATCTCCCCAATTTCATCTATGGTGATTTCCTGCGCTCCCGATACGATCAGTAATAGTACATTCTTGGCCCCCGTGATCTTATTATCGTTCAAGAGTGGGGAATCCAATGCTTTGCGAATGGCTTCCTGCGCCCTTGATGAACCAGATGCAGAGGCAGAACCCATAATTGCCGTACCGCTACTGGAAAGTACCGTTTTGGCATCGCGCAAATCGATGTTTTGGGTATAGTGGTGGGTAATAACTTCGGCTATCCCTCTAGCGGCCGTGGCCAGTACCTCGTCCGCCTTCGAAAATCCTGCCTTAAAACCAAGGTTTCCGTATACTTCCCTTAGTTTATTGTTATTGATTACGATAAGGGAATCCACATTATCCCTCAATTTTTCCATCCCGATGCGCGCCTGCTGGCATCTCATTTTCCCCTCAAACTGAAATGGGATCGTGACAATGCCCACGGTAAGGATATCCATTTCCTTGGCCAGTTTTGCAATGACGGGAGCAGCACCAGTTCCTGTTCCCCCGCCCATACCAGCAGTGATAAATACCATTTTTGCAGTCGTACCCAACATGGATTTAATTTCCTCCATGCTCTCTATTGCCGCCTGTTCCCCAACTTCCGGGTTGGCCCCTGCTCCAAGTCCTTCGGTCAGGGAAACACCCAATTGAATTTTGTTGGGCACCGAACTGTTCTGTAGTGCCTGGGAATCTGTGTTACAGATCACAAAATCAACTCCGTTTATCCCTGCCTGAAACATATGGTTTATGGCGTTACTGCCTCCACCACCTACGCCAATGACCTTTATTACATTGCTTTGGTTCTTGGGAAGATCAAAAGCTATACTTTCAAATTCGGTGTTCTTACTCATACTGTTTGTATTACTGGTTCTACAATGTGTCTTAAATTATTCGGGGCTAATGCGTTATTCCGCATTGTCCAAAAAGTCCTTCAACCTTTCGGACCATTTATCAAAAATGGATTTACGTTCTTTTTTTACTACTGTCTTTGTTGCAGCACCGGAATCCTTGCCATAAACCACTTCTTCCTCTCCGTGCTCCTCCATTTGTTGCACTACCCTGGCCTTCGCCTTGGTCTGTACGGCATTCATCAACAAACCTACTGCAGTGGCATACAAGGGGCTTGCAATTTCCTCATCGGAATCCCCTGCCAGATGCTCATTGGGATATCCGATTCTCGTATCCATACCGGTGATGTACTCTACCAATTGCTTTAGGTGCTTCAATTGGGCACCCCCTCCGGTAAGTACTATCCCTGCAATCAATTTTTTCTTTTGCTCCTCGTGTCCGTAATTCTTTATCTCGACATACACCTGTTCCACGATTTCCACGACACGGGCATGGATAATTTTGGACAGGTTTTTTAAGGTGATTTCCTTAGGCTCCCTACCCCTTAATCCAGGTATGGAAACTATTTCATTGTCCTTGTTCTCCCCGGGCCAAGCTGATCCAAACTTGATTTTCAAAAGTTCCGCCTGCTTTTCGATGATGGAACAACCTTCTTTTATATCCTCGGTTATCACGCCACCACCAAATGGGATCACCGCTGTATGCCGAATAATTCCATCCTTGAAAATAGCAAGGTCGGTAGTACCCCCACCTATGTCGATCAAGGCTACCCCTGCTTCCTTCTCTTCCTGACTAAGTACGGCATTTGCCGAAGCAAGTGGTTCCAACGTGATACTTCCCAGATCCAAGCCTGCGCTTTTAATACAGCGACCTACATTTTTTATAGAGGATACCTGCCCTACCACTACATGGAAATTGGCTTCGAGGCGACCTCCGTACATTCCTATAGGCTGTTTTATCTCTGCCTGGCCATCTACTTTGTATTCTTGTGGCAATACGTGGATTATCTCCTCCCCGGGCAGCATTACAAGTTTGTAGACCTGGTTGCACAATTTATCCAAATCGTCCTCATTGATCACTTCTTCAGAATCTGGCCTGGTTATATAATCGCTGTGCTGCAGGCTTCTAATATGCTGACCTGCAATCCCCACCACGACGGAACTGATTTTAAGTCCGGAGTCGGCCTCTGCCTGTTCCACCGCTTGTTGGATAGATTTTATCGTTTGGGTTATATTATTGACAACCCCGCGGTGCACCCCTAGACTTTTTGATCTGCCGATACCCAAAATCTCGATTTTCCCGTACTCGTTCTCCTTTCCAATGATGGCCACTATTTTGGTGGTCCCTATATCTAGTCCAACCGAATATTTAACCTCTTCCATATCTTATATTTTGGTACACACTACTTGATTATCAAATTCCAAACTCACTATATTATACTCTTGCAAAGTCTTGTCCTTAGTGGCCTTTGCATAAAAGGCCTTAAAATTGTTAAACTTCTCTTCCAGACCTTCGACATTACCCAAATTCACCACGAAATTTTCCATGCGAAAACGCAATTGATAGTTCTCTTCACTCTCAATATGAATTCCTATTACATTCTTCCTAAGAAAATCGTCCTCATTGATATAATTTAGGATAACAAATACATCCTCCAGACTTTTTCCCGTAATATTTCCTGTAATTATGGGTACCCTTGCAGAATAATTATTTGACAAGGGCATGCGCTTACCCTCATCGTCCAAATAGTATTTGGCAGTGCCCTCTATACGTCCAATTGGCTTTCTTTGTAAAATTTTGGAGGTAAGTTCCCCATTCATAGTAAGATACACTTGGGCATTTTTCACCATTTCATTGGCCTCGATCACCTTTTCCATCGTATTCAAAACTAAATTTTCTTTAGGGACATTTATGAGTGGGCCATAATTTTGTATTAACAATTTATTAACCATGGTCGGGGTTATGTATAGGTTCTGATCACCGACAAACTCAATTTTTATTCCGTTCACCTTTCTTAAGTCATTACGATGGTTGGAAAAAGCATATAGTCCCATAATCAGGACGACCAACCCTATCATTTTTATATAGTTCCAATTAATTCGCATAACCCAATTCCTTTTTTAATTTTGGCACTTCCAAGCCAATATCACCGGCCCCCATAGTTACAAGAATATCCGGGGCTTGTTTTTTTATCTCTGCTGTCAAATCAGACTTGTTCAATAGTTTTTTATTCGGATTGTCGATCTTGCCCAACAACCATTGGGAATCGATACCTTCTAATGGGGGTTCCCTAGCGGGATATATATCCAACAAAATCACGCTATCAAATTTTGAGAGACTGCTTGCAAAATCATCCGCAAAATCCCTGGTCCTTGAAAATAAATGGGGCTGGAAAATGGTCAGCACCTTCTTTCCCGGATGCATCTCACCTACAGCTTGATGTACAGCATCTATTTCCGAGGGATGATGCGCATAGTCATCAATAAATACAAAATCCCCGTTATTTACCTGGTACGAAAATCTTCGTTGGACCCCCTTAAAGGTCAAAAGCGCGTTTGCCAATTGTTGGGCAGGGGTTCCGGTTTCCAAGGCCATGGAAAAAGCGGCCAGGGCATTCAACAGATTATGTCTTCCTGGCTTGTTGAACCGTACATTTTTAAGAACTGCTTTCGGGGTTTGGATATCGAACTCATATACCCCTTCCCTAATATTTATATTTGTTATGGAGAAATCCGACCCATCCTCTATGCCATAGGTGATACCATGTATCGGCAAGCCCTTGTGCACAAATAATTTTCCGTTTGGCTTTAATTTCATTGCAAAATCGGCGAAGGATTTTTTCAGGGCTTCACTATCCCCATAAATATCCAAATGATCGGCATCCATGGAGGTGATACACGCCACGTTTGGCGACAATCTCAAAAAGGAACGATCAAACTCATCTGCCTCCACAACCGAATACTCTGTTCCTTCCAACAAAAAGTTGCTATTGAAATTCTCCGAGATCCCGCCAAGAAAGGCGGTTAAAGGCGTGCCCGTTTCCTTTAACAGATGGGCCAATATACAAGAGGTCGTGGTCTTACCATGGGTGCCGGCAACAGCAAAACAAAAGGTATCCTTGGTAATTAATCCAAGGACTTCCGATCTCTTTTTTATTTCAAAGCCATTCGTTAAAAAATATGCATATTCGCTATGATCCTTGGGGACCGCAGGGGTGTAGACAACCAATGTGCTTTTACTATCCATAAAATTCTTTGGGACCAAAGCCAGATTGTCCTCATAATGGATAGCAATATCGATGCCGGCAAGCTCTGTGGTTAAAGGTGATTCTGTCTTGTCGTACCCCCCCACGTTTTTGCCAATAAACTTGAAATATCGGGCCAAGGCGGACATACCAATACCTCCGATACCAATAAAATAGACGTTATGTATGCTATTTAAGTTCAAAATCAAGTTTCAAGTTTCAGCAATGCATTGAGCCGTAGCCGAAATGTTTAAGTTTAAAAGTATATTCGTTTATTGTTTTATTATATTCTATAGCTCCCCACTTTGGACAAAGAGGGGAATGAATCCAGCTTTAGCTGGAGAAAGGGGAGATTGAAATCCCAAACCCTTGCACAGCATCACTATAGTTCAGCTTTTATTCCCAACCACGGGATTTCAAACCCTCCGGCTTCTGGCTGCACCAGAATCCACCTCCCTTTGTCCAAAGGGAGGAGCCCATTTTTTTTTTATTTTCAATAATTTTTCAATTTCGTCCACGATGTGTTTTGTGGCGTTTGGCAATGCCAAATTTTTAATATTGACACCCATTTCCTTTTGTTTATCGACGGATTGAATTACTTCGGAAAACTTTTCTTCAAATTCCATATCCAACGCTTTTTCTGTGACCATTACCGCCGCATTTTTGGCGACCAAACTTTGGGCGTTCTTGGTCTGATGGTCCTCTGCCACATTGGGAGAGGGTATAAAAATGACCGGTTTGCCCACGATGCACAGTTCCGATACCGAGCCTGCCCCTGCTCTTGAAATAATAATATCAGCAGCTGAATACGCCATATCCATTCGGTCCAAGAAATCGAAAACCTTTACATGGTCCGATGCGTATTTTTTATATTCTTCAAAATATAGCTTGCCACATTGCCAAACCACCTGCAGGCCAAGGCCTTTAAAAAAATCGAGTTTCGATTCTATCAACTGATTTATACGCCTAGCACCCAAGCTTCCCCCCAGTACCAACAACGTTGGCTTCTTGGCTTCCAGCATAAAAAAGGCTTTGGCCCCTTCCTTATTTTGGGTAGGACTTACTAAATCTGCCCGAACAGGATTTCCGGTTTTTACAATTTTATCAATCGGGAAAAACTGTTCCATTCCATCATAGGCGACACAAATTTTTGCTGCCTTTTGGGCCAGCAGCTTGTTGGTTATGCCTGCATAGGAATTTTGCTCCTGGAGCACGCATGGAATATTCTTTCCGGAAGCCATTTTCAACAAAGGCCCACTCGCAAAGCCACCGGTCCCGATGACCACATGGGGCTCAAACTTCGCTACTATGTTTCTTGCCTTAATCAAACTACTTATCAATTTTAATGGAAACAACATGTTTTTCAAGGTCAGTTTCCGTTGCAACCCGCTAATCCACAATCCCTCAATTTTATATCCGGCCTTTGGGACTTTTTCCATTTCCATCCGATCCTTGGCGCCGACGAACAAAAACTCGGCATCAGGGTACCTTTTCTTAAGCTCATTGGCAATTGCAATTGCCGGATAAATATGGCCTCCCGTTCCGCCCCCGGAGAGTATGAATCGGAGAACTTGACCCCGGTTATTTTCATTTGCTGCAAAACGTTCTTTTGCGCCCATATTTTATTTTTTTCTCACTCCGTAACTCTGCCATGCCGTTCTAAAAAACCTTCATCTGGACACAAAACCTCCATTTTTCCCTAAAATGAAATAATAAGGAACAAGTTCTATAACTGTCCACTCAGAATTTCTAAAGGGTTTGTACTATCCACTTTTGAACCTTCTGCTTCGGGCGGCACATTTTTATTGCTGGCGCTCAACACGATACCAATGGCCAGGCAAGTCATCCAAATAGAAGTTCCCCCACTACTGATCAGCGGCAACGTCTGTCCCGTAACCGGGAATAGTTCCACCGCCACTGCCATATTGATCATCGCTTGGAACACTATGGGAAGTCCAACCCCAACCACTAATAATTTTCCAAAAATGGTTTTGTTCCCGTTGGCCACAACTACAATTCTAAACAAGAGCAGGAAGTACACGAACATCAGGGCAAAACCGCCTATCAAACCATACTCCTCGATGATTATGGCATAAATAAAATCGGACGAACTTTGGGGCAAAAAATTTTTCATCACGCTTTTACCCGCGCCATTGCCCATAATTCCTCCGGTAGCTATGGCAATCTTGGCCTTTTCTATCTGATAATCTGCTACTCCATCACCTGGTTCCCAGAAACTCTCGACCCTGCTTATCCAGGTATCCACACGATTGGGAAAAAGATCTGGCACTGCCTTTGCCGTAAGGACAAAAATGGTAAGGCATACCAAACCGGTTCCCGTAATCCCCAAGAGATATTTGATGGGGTAGCCCCCTAAAAAACAGAGCAAAAGAACCATGCAAAAAATGATGGCCGCCGTGGAAAAGTTGGCGGGTAAAATTAAAACGATCACCAAAAAAACCGGTAGCCATAGCGGCAATATGCTTTCCGTGAAAGTGATGGTTTTATCCTTGATCTTGGTGAGGTACCTCGCCACATAGATCATCAAGACAACAAAAGCCAAATTAGATGTCTGAAAGGTAAATCCCACCACAGGAACCTTGAGCCACCTACTGGCATTCGCCCCATCGATAGTTGTACCCTGTGCCAGCGTATACGCTAATAATAGTATCACTAAAGGCATTGCTATGATGGAAAGTCCCTTGAAAAAATGGGTAGGAATACGGTGCACCCCATAGATAATACCTATGCCTAAAACCAACAGCACACCATGCTTCACCAGGTACCCGATATTGGTGCCGCTGCCAACCACATATACCAGATTGGCACTGGCACTGTATACGGGTAAAAAGGAAAATAAGGACAATAGGGCCACCACGGCCCATATGGTCTTATCTCCCTTTATGTTTTTGAAAAATTCCTTCACCTATAAATTTTTAATCGCATTTTTAAATTGATCTCCCCGATCCTCATAATTCTTAAAAAGATCAAAACTGGCACATGCAGGGGAAAGCAAAACGGTATCCCCCCGTTCTGCAACCTTATACGCCACTTTCACGGCTTCTTCCATGGAGAAGGTCTCAACCATTAGATCCACCACATTTTCAAATGCATCGATTATTTTGGAGTTATCCACCCCCAAACAAATTATCGCTTTTACCTTTTCCCTTACAAAAGGCATCAATGGCAAATAATCATTGCCTTTGTCCACCCCGCCCACTATCCAAACTGTAGGTGTTTTTATACTGTCCAGGGCATAATAAGTGGAATTTACATTAGTGGCCTTGGAATCGTTTATGTACTGTACATGATGGATCTTTAGCACCTTCTCCAAACGATGGGGCGCTCCTTGAAAATGCTGTACACATTCCCGGATGGTCTGCTTCCTAATCTGCACTAACCGGGCCGCAGTGGCCGCCGCCATAGTATTTTTTATATTGTGCTTCCCTTCCAGTGCCAAAGTATCCGATTCCATTTCCATAATGTTATTATCTAGTATAATCTGTATTTTATTTTCTTTTAAATAAGCGCCTTCCCTAAATTCCCGATTCAGGGAAAACGGTATCAATTTTGAATGGACCGGATGCTTTTGCAACCAATCCACTATTACTTCATCATCGGCATCATAGATCAAAAAATCATCTTTGGTCTGGTTCTCGGCAATCCTAAATTTCGATGCGATATAATTTTCGAACTTATAGCCATATCGATCCAAGTGATCTGGGGTAATGTTCGTGATAACAGCTATATGCGGTCGAAAGTCAACGATACCATCCAGCTGGAAACTGCTTATTTCCAGTACATAATGTGTAAAATCGTTCTCCGCAACCATCTGGGCAAAACTGTCCCCAATATTCCCGGCCATTCCCACTTGCAATCCACCTTCCTTCAAAATATAGTGGGTAAGCATGGTTGTGGTGGTCTTACCGTTGCTCCCCGTTATCGCGATAATCGTGGCATCGGTATATTGAGCGGCGAATTCTATTTCAGATATCACCGGTACTCCAAGCTCCACCAACTTTTTAACCAAGGGTGCACTGTCCGGGATGCCCGGACTTTTCATCACCAGGTCGGCCTTTAGAACATCAGTCTCTGTATGCCCCTCCTCTTCCCAATTGATTCCATAATGTTCAAGAACTTCCTTATACTTGTCCTTTATCTTTCCATTGTCGGATACAAAAACCCCGTATCCATTTTTTTTTCCCAAAATGGCCGTTCCCACACCGCTTTCGCCGCCACCGAGGATCACTAAAAACCGCATCCCACTTTCTTCAAGGGCGATTTTATCATCGTTATTTTGTTTTCTCTTCTTCATATACAATCCCCTTGTCCGCGGTAAGGGTTAGGGATGGGCCTCCTTTTTACCTTACTTTTAACGTCACAATAGTCACAATGGCCAAGAGAATCCCAATAATCCAAAAGCGGGTAACGATCTTGCTCTCATGGTATCCTTTCTTTTGGTAATGGTGATGGAGGGGGGCCATCAGAAAAATACGCTTACCCTCCCCGAACCGTTTCTTGGAATATTTAAAATAGCCCACCTGTAACATGACAGAAATGGTCTCCGCAAAGAAGATCCCACATAACAGGGGAATCAACAATTCCTTGCGCACCATAATCGCAATTACCGCGATTACCCCTCCAATGGTAAGGCTACCGGTATCCCCCATAAAAACTTGGGCAGGAAAGGCATTGTACCAAAGAAACCCGACCAAAGCCCCTACAAAGGCGGCAACAAAAATCACCATCTCCTGGGCCCGTGGTATATACATGATATCCAAATAGCTCGAGAAAATGACGTTACTCGACACCCAGGCAAATATGCCCAAGGTCAATACAATTATCGCCGAAGTACCCGCTGCCAGTCCATCGATACCGTCCGTTAGGTTGGCCCCATTGGAAACCGCAGTTATAATTAGGATTACTACAGGAATGAAAATAAGCCAAGCATATTTTTCCAACCCTTCCCCGGCCCATGAGATAAACTTGCCATAATCCAACTCATTGTTCTTTAAAAAGGGAATGGTAGTCCGGGTCGATTTTATTTCGACACCAGGCCTTTGTTCTACATTATATGTGGCGGTTATTACGCTCATAGGCCTTTCTTTCATGGTTACCTGTGGATGAAAATAAAGGGTTGCGCCCACAATCAATCCCAGCACAACCTGTCCCAATATTTTAAACCTGCCTTTAAGTCCCTTCTTATCCTTTTTAAAAATTTTGATATAATCGTCGACAAAACCTATTATGCCCATCCATACGGTTGTGACCAACAACAAAATGATATAGATGTTATCTAACTGGGCAAATAGCAAAACCGGGATTAGGGTTGCCATTATAATAATCAAGCCACCCATTGTTGGCGTACCCGTTTTCTGTTGTTGCCCATCCAAACCTAAATCCCTTACGGTTTCCCCAATCTGCTTTTGTTTCAGAAAAAGAATTATCTTTTTTCCATAAATGGTAGCGATCATCAGGGATAATAAAACTGCCATTGCCGCACGAAACGAAATGAAGCCGAACAAGCCTGCCCCTGGGAACTGATATTGCTTTTCCAAATAATCGAACAGGTAATAGAGCATTGTTGGTTTTTAAGTTTGTCGTTTATAATTTACTGTTTGGTGTTTGGTGTCCTTTTTCCTGTCTGCTAATTTTTTTAAGTTTCTGTTTCCAGGTATCTGCAAACCAGCTTCTGCCAACTGCATCTGAATACTGCCCTCTATTACTTCCCTAAGGCAATTAGGGCTTCCTTCACCTTCTTATAATCATCAAAATCTATCCTTACCCCATTGGTTTCCTGATAGGTTTCATGGCCCTTGCCCGCCACCAAAATAATGTCCTTGGCAACCGCCAATTGACAGGCTGTTTTTATGGCTTGCTCCCGATTTTCAATGGAAAGTACCTTCATAGCATTTTGCGCTTCCACTCCAGCTTCCATTTCCTGGATAATTGTTGTCGGGGATTCAGATCTGGGGTTATCCGAGGTAAAAATGACCTTATTACTGAATTCCGTTGCGATATGACCCATTACCGGACGCTTAGACTTGTCTCTGTCACCACCACACCCCACGAGGGTGATGACTTTTTCATTTCCAGTCCTCAATGCGTTGATAGTTTCAAGCACATTTTTCAAGGCGTCCGGCGTATGGGCATAATCGACAATAGCTGTTATTTTCTGTTCTGATATAAAATATTGAAACCTTCCTTCCACATTTTCCAATTCGCTCATCAACCTCAGGGTTTCCAGTTTTTCCAACCCCAAAAGGTCGGCAGTGGCATAAATGGCCAACATGTTATAAGCGTTGAAACCACCAATTAATCTGGACCACAACTCATTGCCGTCTATTTTTAACAGCTGTCCATTGAACTGGTTTTCCAAAATCTGCGCCCGATAATCCGCGTAGGATTTTAACGCATAGGTATATTTTTTCGCCTTGGTATTCTGCAGCATCACCAATCCGTTCTTGTCGTCTATGTTGGTCAGGGCAAAAGCATTTTTCGACAATTGATCAAAAAGCATTTTCTTGGTATCCCGATACTCGGCGAACGTTTTATGGTAATCTAAATGATCATGGGTCAAATTTGTAAAGATCGCCCCCGCAAACTCCAGCCCTTGGGTTCTCTTTTGATGTATACCATGGGAGCTTACTTCCATAAAACAATATTCAACCCCCGCCTCGTTCATCAGGGCCAAATGCCTGTTGATCGTCAAAGCATCCGGGGTAGTGTGCCCTGTTGGATATTCCCTATCATCTACTTTTATCCGGATGGTGGACAATAGTCCTACCTTATACCCAGCCTTTTTAAAAAGTTGATAAAGCAGACTACTGATAGTGGTCTTTCCATTGGTTCCTGTTACCCCCACCAATTTTAAATTCCTCGACGGGTTTCCATAATAATTGGAGGCCATTATTGCCAAGGCACTGTTCCCATTTTGCACCTCCACGTAGGTTATTCCATTGACCATATTCCCTGGAAGCACCTCACAGATAATAGCCTTGGCCCCAGAGTCCACGGCCTTATCTATATACTGGTGTCCATCTACCTGGGTGCCCCTTACGGCCACAAAAACGTCATCTAGGCCCACCTTGCGGGAGTCAAAACAGATGTTATTAACCATAACAGTAGTGGGGCCGCTCACCGCTGTTAGCCCTACTCCGTACAGTATGTCCTTTAACGACTTCATGAAAGTTCCAAGACTATTGATTTTACCTTGACCAAATCGGTTCCCTCGGCAATGGATTGTTTTTTAACTCGTCCATTTCCCTTTACCTGCACCACAATACCCAAGTTTTCCAAGATGGATACCGCATCCATACCGGTCATCCCCTTTACATTCGGCACCTTGCTATATGTTTTTTGCGCTTCGGCGTAGTATTGCTCATATTCATTGTTCAGCTCCCTATCATCAACCTCCAATTTCTCAATTTCATCGACCTTGGGGGAGGAAGTATATATCTTTTGGGCAATGGACTTGAATACCGGACCGGACACATCGCCACCGTAAAATCCAACGCTCCTGTCGGGCTCATGAATGATTACGATACAGGAATACTCAGGATTATCGGCTGGAAAATACCCAGCAAAGGAGGAAATATACTTCAGTTTGTCGGGGTCTTTGGATTCATAATGCTTTTGGGCGGTACCTGTCTTTCCGGCCATGGAGAAATTGGGGGAATACAGCTTGTGTCCGGTTCCGTATTTTTTCTCGACGACCCCTTTCATCAAGGCCTTTACTTTGGCGATGGTTTCCTTGGAACATATGGAAGGATTTATAACTTCCTTTTCAAATTTAATAATGGACCTGTCCCATTCCTTTACCTCCTTGATCAGTCTAGGTTTTACCAACTCGCCATCATTGGCAATGGCATTGTAGAAAGCCAAGGTCTGCAGTGGTGTCAGGGAAACCTCGTAACCATAGGACATCCAAGCCAAGGAAATTCCGGACCATCCTTTATCCCCGGGGTACCTAATTACTGGCTGGCCTTCCCCTTTGATCGACAATCCCAACTTTTTATCCAGATTCATGTTCATCAATCGATCCACATACCTTTCTGGTTTGTCCTTATAGTTGTTTAAGATCATTTTGGCAAAGGCGGTGTTTGATGACACTTCAAATGCTTTGCCAACCGATATTTTACCGTATCCACCATTGTGCGAATCCCTTACAGTACGATCGTACACTTTCCAATACCCCTTTTCCGTATCTATCACGGTACTGGTATCTACTACCTTGTCCTCCAAGGCTACAACAAGGGACATCAACTTAAATGTTGATCCTGGCTCCGTAGACTCCCCAACGGCGTAGTTGAGCCTTTCGTAATAATTCCCGTCGGTCGTCCGGCCCAGATTGGAAATGGCCTTGACCTCCCCGGTCTTGGTTTCCATGACAATTACACAACCGTGATCGGCCTTGTAGTATTCCAACTGGTTTAACAGGGCATGATGTGCGATATCCTGAATATTAATATCTATGGTAGAAACAACATCGTAGCCGTCTTTTGGCTCTACAATATTATCCATCCCAATAGGTTTCCATTGGCCTTTTGATATTTTTTGCTTCAGTCTCTTTCCTTCTACCCCCCGCAAATACTGCCCATAGGCCCCTTCCAGGCCAACCCGGGTATAATATCCATTTTCGTCGACACGTTCATAGCCTACACTGCGTTCCGCTATCTTCCCTAAGGGATGCTCCCGTACCGTTTTCTGCTCTACGATAAGCCCCCCTTTGTAAGGTCCTTTATTAAAAAGCGGGAAGGTCTTTACTTTCATATAATCGGAATAATCCAAATCCCGAGCGACCAAAGTGTAGCGGTTTTTATTCACCTTAGCTTTTCTCAATAGTTGTTCGTAATGGGCGGAGGATTTGCCCAACAGCTTGGACAATGCATCCGAAAGGGGTTTTACCTGGGCTTCGAAATCTTTGCTGCTCACCGTCACTGCATCAAAATGGATGGTATATTGGGATACTGATGTTGCCAATAAACTACCGTCATCGGAGTAAAGGTTACCGCGCTTAGGCTCTATAGTGAACATCTTTTCGGTACGTTCCAACGCCAATTCACGGTACTGATCGCCATGCACAAATTGTATACTTACCAACTTTATAAGCACCGCCGCCCCGAACAGAAACAATCCGCCGGAGACAATATAGAGTCGGGTCAATATGTTTTTATCCGTAGTAGCCATTTTCTACCGAGAGTTTACCTTAATTTTTTGAGGGGGGGTTTCGGAGGGAAAAAGACCATCCTCTTCCATGGATTTTAAAATGGTGGATTCCAACCTCAATCGTTGGACATCGGAACGGTAATCCACAAACTCGCTTCTCAGTTCCTTTACCTCATTGCTGAGAGCGGCAATACGATGTACTTTATTGTCCGCACCATGGGAACTGGCAATCATTATCGTTGCGAGCACCGAAGCGAAAATGATAAAAAGCCAATTTTTAGGAGCGTCCCCACTGATTAAAAACTTACCTCTTAATATGTCCAGAATACCTTTTCTCACAACAAGCTAATTTTTATTCTACTTTCTAGTTACTTCCGTTCCGCGATCCGCAACTTTGCGCTTCGGGCCCTATTGTTCAATGCAATTTCCTCTTTGGTCGGTACTATCAACCTCCCTACCTTTCTCATGGGGACATCTGTGTTTCCATAAAAATCCTTTTCGGCCTCCCCTTCAAATTTGCCCGTTTGGATAAACCGCTTTACCAACCGATCTTCAAGGGAATGGTAACTGATGACGCTCAACCGGCCACCTGTTTGCAAAACCCCCGGCAATTGAGTCAAAAATTCCTTTATCACCTCCAATTCTTGGTTCACCTCTATCCGTATGGCCTGATAGATCTGAGCCAAAATCTTATGCTCCTTAAACTTTGGCAAAAATTGCCGCAGTGCCAGTTTTAACTGTTCGGTTGTTTTAATTGGCTCCACTTCCCTCGCCGCGACCAGGACCTGGGCCATGGTGTTGGCATTGCGCAACTCCCCGTATTGAAAAAGGACAGATCGCAAATCGTCATAGGAATAGGAATTGACCACCTCATAGGCAGAAACCGCATTCCTCTTGCTCATCCGCATATCCAAATCGCCCTCAAAACGAGTCGAGAAACCGCGTTCAGGCTCATCAAACTGGTGCGATGAAACCCCAAAATCGGCCAAGACCCCATCTATTTTACGAATGCCATAGAACTTTAAAAATTGGGCCATAAAACGAAAATTTTCTTGGACCAATTGAAATCGACTATCCTCGATCACATTTTCCGCAGCATCCTCATCTTGATCGAAAGCGAACAATTTTCCGCCACTACCCAAACGCTTCAATATTTCCCGGGAATGTCCCCCGCCGCCAAAGGTGACATCCACATACACCCCATTCTCCTTTATATTCAGCCCATCCACGGACGGATGCAACAATACAGGGTTATGATAACTCGTCGCCATCTTCTCCCATTACTTCTTCAGCCAGGTCTGCAAAATCCTCTGCCGTTTCCTCCAACACTTTTTCGTAATTGTCCTTATCCCAGATTTCTATGATGTTGATAGCGGAGCTTAGCACCACTTCTTTGTCTATACCGGCAATGGCAATTAAATTCTTTGGGATCAACAACCTTCCGGTCGTATCGATTTCTACTACCCTTACACCTGCAGAAAACCGTCTTATGAAGTCGTTGTTCTTCTTTTTGAAGCGGTTTTTTTTGTTCATCCGTTCCATAAGCACATTCCATTCCGCCATGGGATAAAGTTCCAAACAAGGCTGAAAAACGGAACGTTTGAGCACAAAACCATCGGTCAATACCGGCGACATCTGATTTTTTAGGGCAACGGGGAGCATTACCCTACCTTTGGCATCAGCCTTACAGTCATATGTCCCAATAAAATTTATCACCTAAATGGCTGGTTTTTCTATTACAACTCAAATATATATAAATTATTACCACAATTTACCACAATTTACCACTTTGTTGATAAATTGTTGTTTTTTTGGTCAAAAAGGGGTATTGATCTGGCAGAAAACACAAAACCGCAGTTTTGGAAAATACTTGGGACCAACTAAAAATATTGAACTCCAGAATTAATCCCTTTGAATGAAATGCAGTTGTATTTTATGGAAATACCTATATTTGCCAACCAAGACCAGAAGCAACTTTAATGCAGGAAAAAATTATTAAAGAGGGAAGATACCGGTATATGGAAATTGGAGAAGGTACTCCTATTATTATATTACACGGTCTCATGGGAGGATTGAGCAATTTTCGCGGTGTTATGGATCAATTCCCCAAAAAGGGCTATAGGGTGCTGGTACCTGAGCTTCCTATCTACGATATGCCATTGTTAAAGACCAACGTAAAAAGCTTTGCCAAGTTTGTGGAGCGATTTATTCAGTTTAAAGGCCTGGACAACGTAATCCTCTTGGGAAATTCCCTTGGAGGACATATTGGTCTGCTGTACACCAAGTTATACCCCGCCAAGGTCAAGGCTCTTGTAATCACAGGTAGTTCTGGATTGTATGAAAGCGCCATGGGCGATGGATATCCCAAGCGCGGGGATTATGAGTTTATCAAAAAGAAAGCACAAAATGTTTTCTACGACCCTGCGGTGGCAACCAAAGAAATCGTAGACGAGGTATTTGCCACGGTAAACGATAGAATTAAACTTGTAAAGACCCTGGCCATTGCCAAGAGTGCCATACGGCACAATATGTCCAAGGAACTTCCCCACATGCACACCCCTACCTGCATTATTTGGGGCAGGGACGATGCCGTCACCCCACCCAACGTTGCCGTTGAATTTCATGAATTATTGCCCGATTCCGATCTGTTCTGGATCGCTAAATGTGGCCATGCCCCAATGATGGAGCACCCGGAAGAATTCAATACAATTCTCGCAGCTTGGTTGGAGAAGCGTAAACTATAGTTCCAAGAGCACAGAAAATAGGGCAGGGAAAATAGACTTCAGGGTTCCGGGTTCAAGGGTTAAGGGTTAAGGGTTAAGGGTTAAAATAACAATAGCGTCCTTTATTTTTTTACCTGTTTTCATTTTTCTCACTACAAATCCACCTCCTATGAAGATAAAATCGGCCGACTTTGTCATTAGTAATTCCAAGGTAGATCGTTGCCCAAACGAGCCATTGCCAGAATATGCCTTTATTGGAAGATCTAACGTGGGCAAATCTTCGTTGATCAATATGTTAACCCAGAGAAAGGGTTTGGCCAAAACATCCGGTAGGCCTGGAAAAACACAGCTCATCAATCATTTTAAGATCAACGAAAACTGGTTTTTGGTAGATTTACCAGGCTATGGCTATGCCCGTGTATCCAAGCGGGACAAAAAGACCTTTCAAAAATACATTACCGATTATTTTCTTCAAAGACAGCAACTTGTATGTGCCTTTGTCCTGATCGATATTCGTCATGAACCACAAAAGGTCGATTTGGAATTTATGGAATGGATGGGTGGGAACGGCATTCCTTTCTGCATAATCTTTACCAAAGCGGACAAAATAAAACCCAAAGTCTTGGAGAGCCAAGTTGAAACCTACCTGCAACATCTGCTCGACGGCATATGGCTGGAAGCCCCGCCATATTTTGTCACCTCGTCTTCCAATGGTTTGGGCAGGGAAGAACTATTGAAATATATAGACGAACTCAATTCGCAATATTTTAAGGTAGGGGTGTAGTCCAGGGCCAAGTCGATAAATTATCCTTTGTCGTTGAATCGAAATAATCACACACACTTTTTAGGCAAATTGACCAAGCACAAGAAGAATATTTTTTGATACAAAATTAACCAATTGCACATCTGACCCCGCCCTAACCCTCCCTGCAAGGGGAGGGAACTTGAATTCGTTGGAATAAAGTCGACCATGATTGCGGGATCGACTCCCCTCCTTGTGAGGGGCTGGGGGAGACTAGCCATACAGGACAGAAAATTAAAATATGGTTATTTAAAAAACGGGGCTTTATCATACACCAAAATATTTCATTTCTAAAAGCTTCCTAAAATTTCGTACTTTGTAATCCTCAAAACCGCCAAAAACCCCCTCTCCAAAATGAAAAACCCGATTTTCCCTTTTATATTCATCCTTATATTTCAATTTTCCACGGCCCAAGATCAAAATATTACCGGCTTTTTTCAGGAGAATATCGAGCAACAACTGCAATTAGAGACCGCATTTGACAAAAATTTGAATATTGAAAGTATTGACGAAAACTTAAAATTTCTTTCTTCCAAACCACATCATTTGAGCTCACCGGGAAGTAAGGCCAATGCCGAATACATTTTGGGATTATACAAAAAATGGGGATGGGATGCAGAAATTGTGATCTCCCACGTTCTTTTTCCTACTCCAAAAACAAGGGTGCTGGAGATGACATCCCCCACTTCATATAAAGCCATTTTAAAGGAGCCCAGGATATCCGAAGATCCAGACAGCGGTCAAAAAGGACAATTGCCCACCTACAACGCCTACAGCGCGGACGGGGATGTATCTGGGGAACTGGTATTCGTAAACTACGGCCTCCCTGACGATTATAAGGAGTTGGATAAAATGGGTATTGATGTCAAAGGCAAGATCGTGATCGCCAAATATGGCCATAGCTGGCGGGGAACCAAACCCAAAGTGGCCCAAGAACATGGGGCCATTGGCTGCATTATATACAGCGACCCCATGGACGATGGCTATTTTGAGGGCGATGTCTACCCAAAAGGCGCCTTTAAAAACGAATATGGGGTACAGCGTGGTTCCGTAATGGATATGGTGATTTATCCCGGTGATCCGTTGACCCCTGGGATTGGCGCTACAAAAGATGCCAAAAGATATGATCGAAACGAAGCTCCCAACCTTTTGAAAATTCCCGTTTTGCCCATCAGCTACCACGATGCGACCCCATTGCTAAAAGCTCTTGAAGGTCCCGTTGTACCCAATGGCTGGCAAGGTGGACTTCCCTTTGCCTACCACATTGGCCCTGGGAAGACCAAGGTGCGCTTAAGAGTAGAATTTAACTGGGATATTGTACCCTGTTACAATGTTATTGCCAAAATAAAAGGATCAAAATATCCGGATGAATGGATAATTCGAGGCAATCATCAAGATGCATGGGTAAACGGTGCCGCTGATCCGATTAGTGGCCTTTCCGCTATGCTGGAAGAGGCCAAATCTATAGGAAATCTTCTAAAGACCGGATGGAAACCAGATCGCACCCTGGTTTATTGTTCTTGGGATGGGGAAGAACCTGGGCTCCTCGGCTCTACGGAATGGTTGGAAACGCACCAAAAAGAATTGCAACAAAAGGCAGTGGTCTACATTAATTCCGACAACAACGAGCGTGGTTTTTTGTATGCTCAGGGGTCCCACGCCTTGGAACCTTTGATGGATGGGATTGCCAAAACGGTAATAGATCCCCAGACCAATGTGAGCATTTTTGATCGAAAAAGAGCTGCCAGCGCAATTTTTGCGGATAATACATCGACCAAGGAGGATAAAATGAACGAGACTAGTTTAAAATTGGGCGCCATGGGTTCGGGATCCGATTATTCGGCCTTCATCCAACATGCGGGTATTCCGGCTTTGAACCTTGGTTTCGGGGGCGAAGGAAATGGGGGCGAATACCATTCCATATACGATACATACCATCATTTTACCACTTTTAAAGATCCCGGATTAAAATACGAGGTTACCTTGGCACAAACCGCCGGCAGGGCTGTTTTGAGACTGGCCAATGCCGATGTGCTACCGTTTGACTTTTCCCATTTGTACAAAACCATTAATGGATATGCAGACGAACTGGAAAAGCTTTTGAACGACTCCAGGAAATCGACCCAATTGGAAAATGAGCTTATCGCTACCAATGCTTACCAACTAGCCCAGGATCCAGCCAAAAATTTAATGGTGCCCAAGGCGAAATCAGAGGTGCCCTTTCTGGATTTTTCACCCCTACAAAATGCGCTTGCCAATTTAAAAAGGGATGCCGATAGTTTACAGATAGCCTATCAAAAAAATATTAGCGACAAAAAGGCGAATCCAAGTTTTAATCAATCCTTATACAGGGCCGAACAACAACTTTTGAATAAAGAGGGATTGCCCCGTCGTGATTGGTATAAGCATACCATCTATGCGCCAGGATTTTATACCGGCTATGGGGTAAAAACAATGCCGGGAATCCGTGAAGCGATCGAACAACGCAATTGGCAGGAAGCGCAGCAGCAGATAAATATCAATGCGGAGGTAATCGACAGGCTTGCCAATTATTTAGCGGCCATCTCTAATGATCAATGATTGCACCTCGGTCGTTTTGAATTTGGGCAATCCGTTATTTGATTAGGCACATTCAGAAGTAGCATAATCACTTGTAAATCAAGTAATTAATCCGTATATTTAGGTATAATAAAACCCCGAAAATGAGTCTTCAGCTCGAAAAACGGGGTTTTGATCTTAAATACCATGACCAAAGTACGAAGATTATCCGGATTTCAGCACAGCTTTACATTTTCTTCCCAGACCGAACAGTTCGATGCCTTTTATGCACGGTTTCTCGAGGGCGACCTGGGCAAGATCTACATCGCCGTCCCGTGGGACGAACTGGTAACGGCCTTCAAACTGGGGGAGCCCAAAAAGGGCCCTAGGTCCATCTTCTCGGCCAAGGGCAAACTGGCCCTTATGTTCCTTAAGAACTATTCCGGATTCTCGGACCGCAAACTTATGGAACAGCTGAACGGGAACCTGGACTGGCAGTTTTTCTGCGATATCTATCTGGGTGCCGACCGGCTGGACAATTTCAAGATTATCAGCGAGGTCCGCTGCGAGCTGGCCAGGAAACTGGACATGGACAGGGTACAACAGGCCTTCTACGGACATTGGTCCCCCTGTATGAAGGACAAGGGCTCCATTACCATGGACGCCACCTGTTACGAGAGCCATCTACGGCACCCCACCAACGTAAAGCTTTTATGGGAGTCGGTGGACTGGCTCCACTCCCTGATGAAGGACATCTGCAAAGAGACGGGGGAGACGCTGCCCCGTAGCAAATACCTTAAATGGAAAAAGCGCTACGTGTCCTATAGCAAGATGAGGAGGAAGACCAAAAAGAAGAGAAGGGCGCTGACCCGGGGCCTGCTCCTGTTGCTCGGTAAACTCGGCGGCGAGGTTGACCGGTTGGAGGCGCGGCACGCGGTAGCGATGACCAAGGACCAATATCGGCGAAGGGTGACGGCCAAGAAGGTGCTCGCCCAACAGCACGGATATTTCCACCATGGCAAAAAACCGAAGGACCGTATCGTGAGCATGGACAGGCCCTACATCAGGCCCATCGTAAGGGGCAAGGAAATAAAGCCGGTGGAGTTCGGGGCCAAGGCCCACAAGTTCCAGATCGACGGGATCAGTTTTTTGGAACATCTTGGCTTCGATGCCTTCCACGAGGGCAACCGTTTCCAGGACACGGTCTTCAAGGCCCAGCGACTTACCAGGACCAGAACGAGATTGGTGGGAGCCGATGCCATCTATGCCACCAACAAGAACCGGAAGTTCGCCACCAAATACGGTATCAGGACCGATTTCAAGAGAAAGGGCAGGGCCGGCAAGCACGAAAAACAACGGATCAAATTGGCGGGCGCCATCACCAAGGAACGGGCCAGCAGGCTGGAGGGCAGTTTTGGCAAGGACAAGGAACACTACCACCTGAAAAGGATAAGGGCACGAACCAAGCCCACCGAGGTCCTATGGATATTCTTCGGCATCCATACGGGCAACGCCCTGGAGATCGGCAGGCGGATGGCTGCCACGGCACTGGAAAAAGCAGCTTAGACGGCGACGATCTGAAAGGCCGATGGGAAAGGCATGTCCCGACCCCAAAAAATCAGTGCGGAAACCACCCAAGGACTACCAGAAACCTTCTTGCAGCTACCAAATCATAAAAAATCCCGGGAATATGGAAATCCCAGGATCCGTTCTGTCCAGAATTTAATAAAAATCGACCTACTCCTGAATATGCCTGATTAATCCAGAATCGGGGTTTCCTATAACATTACCCTCTATACCTTCCCCCGTTACCTCCAGGTTTTTTACCCCCAAATTGGTCGAACTTATAAGAAAAACTCAACATAAAATATCGATTGAGCACCGTACCTTGGAAATCTTGGATAAAATCTTGCCCTGTAGTCCTACGCGTATTGTTGTTTTGGTTCAATAAATCATAAGCACTAACTTTTAAGGTACCGTTTTTTTTCAGCATCTGATAGCCGAGACTGGCATTCCAAAAAAGCGCATCCTTATCAAAACCTGGACTTACGTCGCCGTTATACTGATACGTAATATCATTGCCGAAAATCACATTTTCCGGCCAATAGGTAGTAAACCTCAAAGTGGCGTTATGGGCAACGTACTTTACCTTCTCCCTATCTTCCAAATTGTATTTGGTATTGTTAAAGGATATGGTGTATCTGGGCTCCAATTCCATCCATTCCCCAAAATTAAAGGTGAAAGAAACGCTAGGGGACACTTCAATACTGGTTGCTTCCAACTGCACCCCGTTCGTAAACCCAATATTTTTCCCGAAATTCATGGAAGGTCTAAAATTAAATTTGGCTGTAAATGTGCTGTCCTTTTTAATTTGCATGGAATACCCGAATCCCCCATACCCGTCATAATTTCCGTTAACATTGGTAAAGGTGGTCCTTTTTATAAAGTCCTCATCCGTTACGGTCACCTGCGAGACCCGGTTCTCATCCATGGTTACTCCCAAATACACATACATGCCAGTACGTTCCTTCCAGTTGTAATCACTGTAATTAAAACGCAATCTGTGCGAAACTGCCGGTTTTAGATTGGGATTACCTATAATGATATTCAATGGGTTGTTCACGTTTGGCACGGGCTGCATCTGGCTAACCGATGGAACATTGAGGTTGCTGTTATAATTTAAACGCAATCGTTTATTCTTACCTATGTTATAGCGGGTATACAAATCAAAGAGCAAATTTTCATATTTTTTTGCAAAGCCAATATCCTTTATATAATCCTGATTGTGAAGATTCGTAAAGGTATAGCCCGCGGTAACCCCATACCGAAACTCCTTACCATCCTTTCTAATGGACAGGGAAGGTGTTTGTTGAATATCCGTAAAATCAAAATCAGAACTGAGTAGTTCGTTAAAGAGCGTATAGTCATCGGTATTCTCGTCATAATCATAAACCGAACGCGAATTGGAACGTTGATTGTGATCATATGAATATTCAACATCCAAAAACAATTTATTGCCCAAAGGTTGCCTATACGCTGCTTCCAGTTCGTAGTTGTCATTATTATTGTCGACCAAGGTCTGCTGATCTAAATTTTCCTCACTGGGGTCATCCCCGTAAATATTCCTTTTGGAATTTAACTGGGAAACCGTATTATTTTTAATATTTCTGTTGTTAAACCCAAGGCGGACAAATTTTCCAACGGTATCCAGTTTTTTTATGATGCCAAATCGGTTGGAAAAATTACGCTGCATACCATCGTCTACGGATAAATTCGCATTGCTATTTATTTTCTCTCCGTTCTCATCGGTGGAAACCGTGTTATTTAAGTTCGTTGAATTCGTACGGCTTATGTTCATATAAGGTTCCAAATTGATCCTCAACGTTTTATCGATATCGAATTCCAGACCAGCAGAACCCATGTTGGAGTTGGTAGACCCGTTAAAATTAGAGATGGACTCGGTGTAATACTTACTATCCGGCAAAATATTTTCCCGTGTTGTCTTTTGATTGTTGTAGGAATCGCTATAGGAGAAAAAGTAATTTCCATTTACCTCATATTGGTCCTTTTCTTTATTGGCATAACTGGCGCCCAAGGTGGAGGAGGTGGTAATGCCGTTACCGTACCCATTGAAGAGACCGGCTTGACTGGCAAAATTATAGCCTCCCCGGGTATTTCCTACCATATCATAAACCTCATCAAAGGAAAAGCCGGCATTATTGATGTTGTTTGCGGTAGCAATAAAACTGATGCGTTCCTTATCCTTAAAGTAATTCAACAATCCGTTTGCTTGGTAGCGATCATCCGTACCATACCCAGCGGATGCCCTTCCCAAGTAACCTTTGTTCTTATCCTCCTTGATCGTTAGGTTGATGGTCTTATTATCGCCATCGCCCTCCTGTCCGGTATATTCCTGGGTCTTGGTCTTGGTGTCCATGATCTGTATTTTGCTTATTACGTCCTTTGGCAAGCTTTTAGTAGCCACCGTAGGATCGTTACTAAAAAATACCTGACCGTTAACCAACACCTTATCTACTTCCTTTCCGTTTACGGTAATCTTGCCATTGGTATCTACATCTACCCCCGGTAATTTCTTAAGCACGTCTTCTACCGTGGCATCTGGACGGGTTTTAAAGGAGTCTGCATTAAACTCCAAGGTGTCTTTTTTTATGGTCAACGGCGCCCTTTCGGCAACGACCTGGACACCTTCAAGTTGCTCTGCCATTTCCTCCATTTGCACGGTTCCCAGATCTATAATAGATTTAAGCGCCACTTTCATGACCAAGGGCTTGTATCCATTGTAAGAAAAATTGAGCCGCATTTCCTTCAAATGGGTCTTTCCCTCCAGTTCAAAAGCTCCGTTGGGCTCCGTAATGGTATAGGAAATCATGGTACTGTCATTTACGGATTCGGCATATAAGGTAGCCGCATCCAGGGGGGCCTTGGTATCGCTATCGACTATATTGCCCTTAATATGAAACTCTTGTGCATTGGAGAAATAAACAGAAAATAGGGACAATATAAGGACGGGAACGATTTTGTTCATTCGATGGGTTTGGCAGAAAAACCCCTTGAAATTAGGGGTTTAAAGAATTTACAATTTTGGTCAACCCCAAAAATAACGTGAAGTATAACAAACAAGGGGTTGGTTAACATAACTTTATGAACAATTCAAGTTCTGATCCCATTGGAGTCCGAATTTAAAATATATCGTTACCGAACCCATATCCTGTATTGGACAAAAAACCGTGTCATTCCAAGATTGAGGACCATTTACTTAATGCTAAATAGGTTCACGAAAAAAAGGGATAAAGTTTAAAGTGGGAAAATTTTAAAATCCATACCAACACAATATGAATTGTTTTCGTTCGACTGCTTACTTTTGACAACCGCTTACAATAACCTACCCAAAACGATTGGCAACCCAATGAATTTTTTATCTGCAAATAACACCAGCACGATCAGCGTCATTATCCCGACACTTAACGAGGAAAATTATATAGGGGCTTTGTTAAGCCGGCTCCAGGAACTTAGGGCAGGGCAGCTCCATGAAATCTTGGTTGTTGATGGGGGCAGTAGTGATAACACCGTTAAAATTGCCGAAAACAAGGGAGCAACTGTGGTAACGTCGGCCAAGGGCAGAGCCAAACAGATGAATATCGGGGCACAGCGCGCTACTGGGCATATCCTTTACTTTTTACATGTTGATACCATACCGCCGCCACATTTTGACCACCATATCCGCAACGCGGTAGCCCACGGCAATTTGTCCGGATGTTTTAGGATGAAGTTTGACAGCGACCATTGGTTTCTTTCCTTTTTTGCCACTTTTACAAGGTTCAATTTTAAGGTTTGCAGGGGTGGAGACCAGTCACTTTTCGTTACTAGGGAACTGTTTTATAAGTTAGGGGGATTCAACGAAGATTACCACATCTATGAGGACAGTGAGTTCGTCGGTCGATTGTACAAAGCGACAGCGTTTAAGGTGCTACCCCAAAGCGTAGTGACCTCCGCTAGAAAATATCACGACAACGGGATGATCGCATTGCAGTACCACTTTGGGGTTATACATTTAAAGAAATTCTTGGGGGCCGGCCCGGATGAATTGTACAGATACTATAAAAGAAAGATCGCGGTTTAGGGTCCGCTAGGTTCCAATGTTATGGGAGCCAAGGCGTTTACCCATGAAAATGGAATGAAAGGAACACCCGGTAGAATGTCCAGGTAGGGCAGGAATCCCAGGGACTTATTTAAAATTGACCGTATCGCGGTTATCGGGCTTTAAAGCTGGGGCCTATTTCGTTTCAAAATCCAGCATAACCCCCTCGGCAATCCATTTGGCCAAGGCCTGCCTGTTTTCTGGGTTCAAAATCCGCTTTTGATCTTTTTTGTTCCGGATATTGCCTAATTCTATATACACCATGGCTGGCAATGTTTTTTTTACCAAATAGAGGTTACTTCGATCCGTAAAAGTTCCCACATAATCCCTGTTTGGCTGATATTTTGCATATTTTTTATCAAAGGTCCCATGGATATTTTCTGCTAACCGCTGTCCATTTTTGCTGTCCTCGTGATAATAAAAAAACACGTCAATATTTGTGTCTTCGCTTCGGCTGTCCACATGGGTAACAATCAATCGTTGGTATTGGCCCACATTTTCCTTATACAATTTGTTCACTGCCTCTACACGCTGTTCCAGACGTGACAATTGGTTTAATGGGATTACCTCATTGGGGTAAACTACTTCGTCCCTATCTATCTCCAATGCCATCTGGTCCCTTATCCCGTCATCCGGATCGCGAACTATGATATATACCGTTGCCCCATTGGCCAGCAATTCCTTGGCCAATCTGAGGGTAACATCATAAGCGTACTCGTCCTCCGCGATTATCTTTCCGTCATACTGATCGATCGCCCCTGGATCCGGGCCGCCATGGCCAGAAACCAAGTAATACACAGCTCCTTTTAGTTTGTTGCTTACGTTCAACACCATGGCATGGTCTGGGCCAAAGATGGAATATTCCGTCCCGTTTACGGGGCTAAGGTCCTTGGATATTTTCTGAATTGAGTCCACCACCTTAACAGAGTCCATTTGCACGGAAGGAATTCGATACGTTTTTCCAACAAGCAGTTGGTTATCCGCACCTAAGCTCTCCCGATTTAGGTCAACAAATTCCTGATAGTGCTTTGTAGGATCAATTCCCTGTTTTCGAAGTAAGGAATATATTCCATCGCCTTGCTGCGCGGTTACCGTTTGTTGGGAATCCTGTGAAAATACCCTACCAATAAAAAGAAGGACTATAAAAAAAAAGATTGCTTTTAGACTAGAAAGAGGCACCATGAAAACTTTTCCACAAAGATTATCAAATATTAAAGCCAAATCCAAATGAATGGCCAAACACTTATCTTGAACCCAAAGAATAGATTCAAAATATTAATTGCGTTCAATAGCCTATACAATGCAGCGGTCTAAACTATTTGTGGCAAAAAATTCTTGATACCGACAATCCCAGCACAGCAATGGTGGCATCCATAGATCAATTTTTCCCGTAAAACTCCCTTATGATAGCCTCCGCAGGTTTGTTCTGGGGAGTAAAGCGATTGTCCTCTCCCCCGCCCGATTGCTTATGGTCTATAAACCATTTCCAAATAAAACCACCTGCAAACCAATCCTCTTTCCAAAATTCCTCAAAAATTACCTGGGTCGCATTAGCTTGCCCCTGTAGATTTATAGCCGTATTATTTCTGTCCACCAACCAGGGTTTCCAAGCGGTATAGTCACAACTTCGATAACCAAACTCCGTAAACAGGATGGGTTTATTTAACTTTTTGCTAAATGCTTCCATCTCTTCCTTGTCTGTTACCCAACCCTCCCGTAACTGCTCCAAAGTAGGAGTTTTGGCGTCCGATAAGGGAAAATAGGCATCGATCCCAATAAAATCCAATTGAACCCAAAATGGAACTTTGCGGTACTCGTCCCAATTGGCAGCATAGGTGAGCTTTCCATGATAGACCTTTCTTATTTTTTTAATAAGTTCTTCCCAATATTCCGGCCTATGCTGTACAAATAGCTCCAATTCGGTACCAATGCAGAACAAGGGTGCGTGGGCATCCTGTGCTGCCACTGCATAGGCCAAAATGAACTTCCCATAAGATTCCTCCAAAATTTTCCAATCCTCTTCGGTGGCCATTTGTAATTTCCCGGTAAATTCTCCCCTCCAAATCCAAATCTGGGGCTTTACCATTATCTGGATTCCTTTATCCTGCAAAACTTCGATATACTGCTGGACCCCCTCTACCGTTTCCCCAAACCACTGCCTTTCCGAATTAAATATGATTTCCGGGGATTTAAGGTCTTTAATAAACCCAAATGGCATAACACAGGCATAATTGGCATTCACTTTTAAAAGTTCATCCACATGTTCATGGGTCACCATTTCCCGGGAAGCGACCAGACTGATACCATCAATTTTCTCCTGGATCTTATTAGAACAGGAGAATTGAAGACAACACACAATTAAAAGGCCGTATGGCTTCATAAAATGATTTTGGTTTAGACCGTACAATACAATTGGCTTTAGGCTATTCCGCGAAATGAAAATAGCCGTTAGAAAAGCAATTTTAAGGATAAAATGGCCTTTGCTCCCTGCTTCTGTTCGCTTTTCTAAAAATAACACTTTTAAGTAAACCATTATCCCCAACTTAATTAAATCGATTCCAAAATTGAAGACTTAAGATAAGTTCTTACCTTTAGGTACGACAAAAACCAGGAGCTACTTCCCAAACTTTGAAAAATCAATGAATCACATCGTCATCATCGGGAACGGCATTGCAGGAGTTACGGCAGCACGACATATTAGAAAGAAGTCGACCGACAAAATTACCCTGATTTCGGCTGAGACCAAACATTTTTTTTCCCGTACCGCCTTGATGTACGTGTATATGGGACATATGAAGTTTGAGCATTTAAGGCCTTATGAAGATTGGTTTTGGAAAAAGAACGATATCCAGCTGCTCCAAGCCTATGTAACCTCCGTGGACACGGGCAACAAAAAGGTGCTTCTGAAAAATTCCAAAAGCCTGGATTACGACAAACTTATCATCGCCACAGGTTCCAAATCCAACAAATTTGGATGGCCCGGCCAGGATTTGGATGGTGTTCAAGGACTATACTCCAAGCAAGACCTGGAACTTTTGGAAATCAATGCGCCCAACAAGGAAGTCTGCAAAAGAGCCGTAATTGTGGGTGGGGGACTTATTGGAATAGAACTTGCCGAAATGTTCCAAAGTAGGGGCATACCCACCACCATGCTGGTAAGGGAAGAAAGTTATTGGAACAATGTTCTGCCTTCCGGGGAATCCCAAATGATCAACGAACACATCAGGGAACACCATATCGAATTAAAATTGGATACCAATCTCAGAGAAATATTAGCGGATGAAAATGGACGGTCAAGGGCCGTCACTACAGATAAAGGTGAAACCATTGCATGCACCCTAGTCGCGCTCGCCCCCGGGGTTTCCCCAAGTATTGAATTTTTAAGGGATTCCGGTATCGACCTAGGTAAGGGCGTCCTGGTGAACCGCTTTCTAGAGACCAACATTCCCGATATTTATGCCATTGGCGACTGTGCGGAACAACGGGAGGCCATTGACAACCGCAAAACTGTGGAAGCGGTATGGTACACGGGGAGGATAATGGGGGAAACAATTGCCCAGACCCTAACGGGCAACCGAATGCCCTATAATCCGGGGCATTGGTTCAATTCGGCCAAATTTTTGGATATAGAATATCAAACCTACGGTTGGGTTTTTCCAGAAATGGACAAAATGGAAAATGAAGCGCATTTCCATTGGCGACATCCCGAGGAGAAATTATGCCTTACCATGGCATACCACTTAGAGAACAAACGGTTGTTGGGCATCAATACCTTTGGGATGCGGTTGCGGCACGAAATTTTGGACCGATGGTTAACCGAAAAAAGGACCATACATTACGCAATTGAATATTTGAAGGATGCCAACTTTGACCCAGAGTTTTATAAAAACTACGAATTCGAAATCGCGGCCAAATTCAATTCGGAATTCGGGACCAACATCGAACCAAGGAAAAAAAGTTGGAAAAGGATCTTAGGAAGGGTTTGATTGTTCGGTGTTGTCCCACCTCATTGGACCCCGCCCGAAAGATTTTGTCGGGCTGGTTCCCCTTAATAAAGGGGAGGATCCATCAGGGAAATTTAACGTCCTCCCCTGCCAAGGGGAGGTGCCCAAAGGGCGGAGGGGTCTATTGGCCAATTAATTCGATGCATATAAATTTTGTCAGAGCTAACTTGATATGATAACAACATTCAAATGAACAACGAACACACAAGCATGTCCCTTGCGGGAGAGCCTCCCAAGGCGCTGAAGATGGGACAAAAATTGGCCTCCGCTTTGGGAATGGCCGGACTTTCTATTTTGGTCCTGGCCCTTTTTAACGTGAATTTTCCCAACAAATCGTTATGGCTAACCATCTCCCTTTTGGCCATTCTTGCAGGTATTTCTTGGTTTTCGTGGATGGCTTATGGCAACAAGACCGAAGGCATCAAAAATAATGGGGTTTGGTTCAAATCGATCTCTGGAAGGGGACTTTGGGGCTGGTTACTGGGCATTTGGTTGACCGCCTTTTATATCGTTCTCTACTTTTATCCAGAATATTTGGGCCTCGTCAAAAACGGTGAAAACACTGGGGTCATTGCCCTGTTTGACCCTTTTAGCAAGTTTTTGAGCGGTAATCCCGCCAGTCAGTGGTTTGTTTACGGTACTTTGTACACCTTGGCCATCTTAGGCTTTGGCATCAAATTCATATGGAAATATCGCCATAACAGATACGAGATCCTTCGAACTATAAGTGTGATGTTTTTCCAGGCCTCCTTTGCCTTTATCATCCCGGAACTCATGTCGCGTTTAAACAGCGAGTCGTTTTCCCTACCCTACTACGACCTAAAAAATATATGGCCGCTTAATTATTACAATTTTGAACGCTATAGGGTGGACAGTTTTATTTCTTCCGGGGATATTGGGATCGCCCTTCTCATTTTTGGGATACTTTCAATCTTTGTCATCACCCCTATCCTTACCTACAAATACGGTAAACGTTGGTATTGTTCTTGGGTCTGTGGCTGTGGGGGACTAGCCGAAACCGCTGGGGACCCCTTCCGTCATTTGAGCGACAAATCGGTTTTTGCCTGGAGAGTGGAAAGGTGGGTCGTGCACAGTGTGGTCGTTTTTGTCACCTTGATGACCACGGCCGTCATTTATTCCTATCTGGGGAACGATAGTACCAAGTACTGGTTGACCAAAAACGTGTTCCTGATCGGGGTGGCTACCATTTTGACCTTGGTCTTTTCCTGGGTCATGATCTATAAACGGGAACAATTGCAAAAAGATGCCAAATATGGAGCTATAGGGTATTTTATAATTATAATTTCCCTGATCGGTTTCCACTACCTCAGCGGTAACGGACACGTATTCTTGTTCAGGGCCGAAACCCTTCGGAGCACCTATGCCTTTTTGATCGGCGCCATTTTTAGCGGGGTAATCGGGGTTGGCTTTTACCCCATCTTTGGCAGTAGGGTATGGTGCAGGTTCGGATGCCCTATGGCGGCCATTTTAGGGTTCCAGCAACGCTTGTTTTCGCGGTTTAGGATCACCACCAATGGAGGTCAATGTATCTCCTGTGGCAATTGTTCCACCTACTGCGAAATGGGCATCGATGTACGGGCCTATGCACAAAAAGGAGAAAATATCGTAAGATCAAGCTGTGTGGGCTGTGGCATCTGTGCAGCCGTATGTCCGAGGGGCGTGTTAAAATTGGAGAACGGCCCATTAGGTGGACGCATCAATCCGACCGAGGTTTTATTGGGCAATGACGTTGATCTTATGGAGTTGATCAAAAGAAAGTAGGCAGTGGGCAGCTGCAGTGGGCAGTTAGCAATTAAAAGTTGGAAGTCGGTAGAAAAAAGCACGAACTTTGCTTTGGGCACCTGAATGACGCAGTCGGGCAGAAAGGCAAAATGTTCCAGTGCAAGTTCAAAAAAGAAACTTGAAACCAGAATCAGCATACCCAGAACCGTAAAATCATAAACCGTCAGTGGCAGATATCAAGGTAATCATCCCGGCCTATAATGAAGCCGATTCCATTTTTAAGGTCATTCGCGAAATTCCAGATATCGTTTCGGAAATTATTGTTGTGGATAATAATTCGACGGACAGGACGGCCCTAAATGCCCAAAGAGAGGGAGCTACGGTCCTGTTTGAAGCAAGGGGCGGGTACGGTTATGCCTGTCTTTGTGGAATGGATTACATCTCCAAAAAATCCAAACAGCCCGATATTATCGTATTTATGGACGGGGACTATTCCGATTTTCCGGAAGAACTCACCAAAGTGGTAGATCCCATCATAAAACATGATGTAGATTTGGTTATTGGGGCCAGAATAAAAGAACTACGGGAAGACGATTCCATGACTCCACAACAAATTTTCGGGAATAGGTTGGCCACCTTCCTGATGAAATTGTTGTTCAAGGCCAAATTCACGGATCTTGGTCCGTTTAGGGCAATAAAGTACAGTACCTTGTTGGCACTGAAGATGGAGGACAAAACGTATGGGTGGACTGTGGAAATGCAGTTAAAGGTTTTGAAAAATAATTTCACATATATCGAAGTGCCCGTACGTTATAAAAAAAGAATTGGCACTTCAAAAGTATCAGGTACGCTAAAAGGTAGTATCTTTGCAGGCGCAAAAATCCTAGGTTGGATTTTCAAATACACTTTAAAATAAAAATGGGACTAATAATCACTTACCTAATTATCGTCATTTACACCGTAGCCCTTCTGTTGATTTTCTTTTACAGCTTGGCTCAATTAAACCTCTTGATCAACTATTTGGGTTACAAAAAAAGGATTCAGATTGCCCCAAAATTCAATCTATTGGATCCACGCGAAATTCCATTTGTTACCATTCAGCTCCCTATCTATAACGAGGAGTATGTGGTAGAGCGTCTTTTGGAGAATATCGCCAAATTGGAATATCCGAACAGCAAATTGGAAATACAAGTCTTGGATGATTCTACCGATGACTCCGTAATTGATACCGCAAAACACATTAAGGCCCTGCAAGAAACCGGATTGGACATTGTGCATATACGCAGGGAAAATCGGGAAGGCTTTAAGGCAGGCGCATTAAAAGAAGGCCTCAAAATAGCCAAAGGGGATTTTATAGCCATATTTGATGCCGATTTTATGCCGGCCAAGGACTGGCTCAAAAAGACCGTTATTTATTTTAAGGATTCAGAAATAGGGGTGGTTCAGACCCGCTGGGGCCATATCAACAGAAATTATTCCACGCTTACCCGTATTCAAGCTTTTGCCCTGGATGCACATTTTACATTGGAGCAGGTGGGCAGAAATGCCAAAGGCCACTTTATAAACTTTAACGGTACAGCCGGTATCTGGCGCAAGGAGTGTATCCTTGATGCCGGAAATTGGGAAGGCGATACCCTTACAGAGGATCTGGACTTGAGCTACCGTGCCCAGTTAAAGAACTGGAAATTCAAATATTTGGAAGACGTCGAGACTCCAGCAGAACTTCCTGTGGTTATAAGTGCTGCCCGATCTCAACAATTTAGATGGAACAAGGGCGGGGCCGAGAATTTTAGGAAATCCGTTTGGAGCGTTTTAAGCGCAAAAAATATTTCCTTGAAGACCAAATTCCATGGTGTAATGCACTTGCTCAACAGCTCCATGTTCCTTTGTGTCTTTATCGTTGCCTTTTTGAGCATTCCCATGCTTTACATTAAAAATATGTTTCCGCAATTGGGCTGGCTGTTCGAGCTGACTTCCTTCTTTATCTTAAGTACAGTCATTCTTTTTGTATGTTATTGGTTTACCTATAAAAGTATCCAAGGGAGCAGTTTTGACAATTTTGTCGACTATATAAAGATCTTCTTTACCTTTTTCTCTGTTGCCCTAGGTTTTTCCCTGCACAATTCCATGGCGGTATTGGAGGGGCATATGGGAAAACGAAGCGAATTTGTTAGAACTCCCAAATTCAACATAAATAATCTTACCGATTCTTGGAAAGGCAATAAATATTTGGCAACAAAACTATCGCCCAACATGATACTGGAGGCCCTATTGATGGTCTACTTCCTCTTTGGAATGTACAGTGCAGTACCATTAAATGATTTTGGACTATTCCCGTTCCATTTAATGCTATTCCTAGGTTTTGGATTTGTGTTCTTTAAATCGCTTACGGCAAAAGCCTAATTTCTTCCACTAGCGCCAGCCCGAAAGATTTGTTCCGGCAGGCCAGCCCGAAAGATTCGTTCTGGCAGGATTTTAATCTAGGCCGTGACATATAAAAAATGGTTGCCAAGTAGTACCGGCAACCATTTTTTATTGGTTTAAAAGCGTTGAAATTCTATGATAAAATCGGAATGTTTCCCTTCTTGCATTCTTCAATCATTTTTTCGGGCCAGATACTTGTTTGAATCTCCCCGATATGCGCTTTTTTCAGGAAAAACATACATAACCGGGATTGGCCGATTCCACCACCAATGGACAATGGAAGCTCATCATTGAGCAACATTTTATGCCACATCAATTCTTTCCTATTTTCTGCACCTTCAAGCGCTAATTGCTTATTCAATGCTTCCTTATCCACCCGAATTCCCATTGAGGAGATCTCGAATGCCTTTTCAAGTACCGGGTTCCATAGAACGATATCGCCATTTAACCCTTTTTGACCATTTTCAGCTTCAGTACTCCAGTCGTCATAATCCGGAGCTCTTCCATCATGTTTTTGTCCTTCCGGAAGTTGGGCCCCGATTCCAATTATGAATATGGCACCGTACTTTTTTGCAGCTTCCGTTTCCCTTTCATTTGGAGAAAGGTTAGGGTACAGTTCCGCCAACTCTTGTGAATGTATAAAAGTTATATTCTCAGGAAGAACGGGCTCCAATTGGGGATAACGTTCATATACAATATATTCGACCCTTCTAAAAATGCTATAAATTTTCGTTACAATATATTTAAGGAAATCGATATTCCTTTCTTCATTGTCGACGACCCTTTCCCAATCCCACTGATCCACATAAATAGAGTGTATATTTGAAAAAACTTCGTCCGGGCGTAAGGCATTCATGTCCGTATATACGCCATAGCCGGAATCAATTCCTAATTGAGCCAAAGCAAGTCTTTTCCATTTTGCGAGCGAATGAACAATTTCGGCTTCAACATCGTTCATTTCCTTTATTGGAAAGGTTACTGGACGTTCTACACCACTTAGATCATCATTAATTCCAGATCCCTTTCGTACGAATAACGGAGCAGTGATTCTTCTCAATCTCAATTCAGCGGATAAATTAAGCTCAAAAAAGTCTTTAATCAATTTGATCGCTTGTTCTGTCTCCTGCAAATTTATTTGCGGATAATATCCATTCGGGATTTGTAATTTATAACCCATTGTGTTAACGTGTGATTAGATTATTAGCGAGTCGCTGTTTTAAATAATATTTTTAGGCAAAAATGCAATAAACGGAAGGAATATCAAAGCAGGGCCGAATGAAAAGTAATGAAATACTTGAACGTATATAAATTATGCCATTCAAAATCCTAAATTAGCATCTATTTGCGGTAAAGCGTAAAATAAAGCCGCCAAGTACAAAAGTAAAGGCCAACCAATGAAGACAAACCCGTTTGAACTCCAAAACATAACCGTGATCAATTGTTTTATGGTTCTTTTTATCTTGAATTTTCAAGATTCAAAAGCCCAAACAGGCAATATTAAAGAATCAGATTATCAAAAAGTTGAAAATGCCGAACATGTTGTTGTCTATCACGAAGAAGGCAAATTTCTCGGATGGCCTGCAAATAACGGGGCATGGTCTGCAGATGGAGTGAATATGCTCGTTGGATTTACCCGTGGAGATTATGAACTTATTAAAGACAACCACAATATTGGAGGAAATCGGGTAAGCTGGCTGGCTCGAAGTACCGATATGGGGCAAACTTGGAAGGGGTATGATCCGGTCAATTATGTCGGCGACTTTGGAGACGAGCCGGAACTTATAACCTTAAAGAACCCTATAGACTTTTCCCGACCCCAGTTTGCTATGCGTCTTGTGGGCACTTCCTACCATGGTGCCGAAGATGCGAGAGGTCACCTCTTTTTTTCCTATGATGCAGGAAAGTCCTGGAAAGGCCCCTATCGCCTGGGGGCCGATGATATCCGGGAATGGCCGGAACTGAAAAACACCTCGCTTACCAATAAAACAGAGTTAACCCCTAGGACAGATTATGTTGTGGAAGGAAAGGATCGGTGCCTTATTTTTATGTCTGTAAGGGAGAAGGGCAAATTTGGTACAGACAGACTTTTCTGTATGCGCACCGTGGATGGGGGAAGAACCTTTAAGTTCGTGGGCTGGGTGGTACCGCCTTTTGATGATAGCAAGGTAGATCATGCAGTAAAAGTTAAATTAGAAGAAGACAATGCCCAAAATCCACATCCAGATGAGTGCCGTGCCGTGATGTCCCAAACCATCAAACTTAAAAACGGGAAGTTGATCAGCGCAATGCGCCGAAGGTACAAGGATCACAATTGGGTCGATGCCTATGTTTCCGAGGATGGGGGCAAATCATGGACATTCCTGTCGGAAGTTGGGGATGCTGGAGCAGGCAATGGGAATCCTCCCGCACTCAATATTACTGACAAGGGACGCCTAGTTGCAATTTTTGGCAACCGAGAGGTGCCGGGGACTATGATGGTTGTTTACAGTGACAACGAGGGAGAATCCTGGAGCAAACCGAAGATCTTAAGAGATGGTTATGGTTCCGTTGATATGGAAACGATCGATCTTGGTTACCCCCAATTACTAAGAAGGAAAGATGGCAAAATGATTGCACTTTATTATTGGTCTACTAAAGATTGTCTGCACCATATTGCCGCAACGATATGGGATGGGGACAATTGAAAGAAATGGCTAATTTCCTTTATTTAACGTTCGGCTCTGGGAAATGAATAAGCAGGAGCATTGTGGGCCGCCGTCTGTTGTTCTTATTCAAGAAAGTGGGACTTTAGTGAAGGAATATGACCTTTAACGGTTCGGATTAGCGCTGATATCAAAAGCGTTTAAGGAGATGAATATCCATTATCTTTAGAAGAAACAGAGAACAATACGCCCCCCCTACCGCTAGTTTGCAGCGAGCGACACCTTCTTGGATGCGGTACTTGCACTTGCATTTAGTTCAATTTGTGGGGCATCTTCTCCATAAACATCCTTTACGATCTGGTATAGGTCGGGAATAACGGTCCTCGCAATTTTGGAGTTGCAGTTCATAAGGACACAGATTCCTAGATCGGCCTCAGGATAAACAGCAATTTCATTCCTGTAATCGTTAACGCTCCCCCCATGGTGCCAAATGGTTTTCTCTTCAGTGGCATCGTCCTCCACAAATTTATGGATCCTCCATCCCAAACCATAATACGATTTTAAATGACCAGGCCATCGCTGATAATATTTAACGTGACCCGGAATTTCAATAATTGGGTTAAAAACTTCCTCCAGGGCGGCGGTATTCATTACCTCTGGGTCATGCCCCAACAAAAATCGCATCCATTTGGCCATATCATCTGCACTGGAGCTGATGCCCCCGGCGGCAATGGCATTGTAATAATCATTTTTTAGGGATGACATTTTCCATCCGTTCCGTCTTTTTACATATGGCATGGCAACATTCCTTAAATGCTCCAAGGTTTCATAATCCATGGAGGTACTACACATACCCAGAGGCGTTAATAACCTATTGTTCATTAACGTTGTCAATTTTTTACCGGTCGCCTTGCTCATCATTTCCCCGCTTAGGGCGAACATCGCATTCTGGTAGCTATACATTTCACCCGGCTTGGCAACGGGTTCCACATCCTTAAAACGTGTGGCAATATCCTGCAATGGCAACCCGGCCTCTATGAGATTGGTAAAACTGTGATACGGGGTTCCCGAAGTTTGTGATAAGATATTTTCCAGGGTAATTTTAGAAGTGTTTTCCTGATCTCCAAGTTCAAATTCTGGCAAGTAATCCACAACCTTGGAAGACCAATCCAATTTGCCCTCATTCTTTACCTCAGCGGCCAAAACTCCTGCAAATCCTTTGGAAAGTGAACCGAGCCTAAAAACGGTTTCCCCGTCTACCCTATAATTTTGATTGCTATTTCTTTTGCCGAATCCGTCCGAGAACACTATGGAATCACCCTTCACGACACTAACACCAGCACCAACCACATCGCCAGTTGCAATTGCCTTATCAAAGTAAATTTTGAGCGCCGCTTTCAAATTATGTTGAAGCAATTTGTAGCGCTGCACCTCCCTTTGATCGATCAAAGATTTTTTGGGTCCGGCAGCTGAAATTGCCGCCTTGTTCTTCGGATCGGTTTCTGGTTTTGTTGCACTTAAGGATAAAGCAAAAATTATAAGAATTAAAAGCGTAGATCCTACCAAGATTTTAAATCGCTGCATAGGTAAATTTAGGGTTCAGTTTTTTATGTATAAGGCCAAAATATAGGATTGAATACAATAACAACGTTGAAATAAATGATTTATTAGGCAATTTTCCAATTTTTATTCCAATAATTTGGTTCCCTTCCATTGCCACATGTACAAACTTGCCGTTGTTCGATAGGGTCGCCAAGGTTCGGCAACATCCAATAATTTTTTGCGGAGTGCTTTTCCTTTCCAGTCTTCCAATTGGTAAAGTTCAATTATACTCGCCTTTACTACCAGGTCGTCCAAGGGAAGAATATCGGGCCGTTCCAGGGTAAACATAAGAATCATCTCTACCGTCCACCGGCCAACTCCCTTTATTTGTGTAAGCAATTCGATGATACTTTCGTCCGATCGATCATCCCACGAGGTTTCCATCAGCTTATTTTCCAGGAAAAAATTTGCGGTATTCCGAAGATAGGCCGCCTTCTGACGGGAGAGGCCCACCTCCCTCAATTTTTCCAATGGCAAAGTGACCAATTTGGAAGGATCCGGGTATTGATCAGGGAACAAATCCAAAAACCGATTGTGGATTGCGGTTGCCGAAGCACCGGAAAGCTGTTGAAAACTAATGGACCTCAAGAGGGCCTCATATACCGATGGTTGTGCCGTTCTGTCCCGCAGAGTACATTTATTGATCAACATCTTCAGTATCGGATCCTGGGACAGGTGGTTTAAAATTTCCTTAGGCGGTGTCATTCAATAATTTAATTTTTTAACCTGAGCACTTTATCGTGGTTTGGCCTTGCCTTTGTTCCTGCTCCCGTAGATCCCCCATAGTTTCTTACGGCGTCACCCGCATCCAGCCCAAAAGATCGTCCGGCCATGGAGTCTACTATTACTTTTGAATTTTTAATGGAATCCGTATCCTCCATTGCATTTTTGGCATCCCTTTCCGAGGAGGTTTTTTTGCAGCTAAAAATGAATAACGCTATGCCCAATATTCCGAGTCTGATAATATTCGTCATTTTTGGATAAGTTAATCCATAAATTTATAAAAACTTGAACAACGAGAAATCTAAAAACCCATATTCCTGTAATCCATAACCTATGAATTGTGAGCGGTTAAATTTGGACATATTCAATTTTTGGGTTTAGCTTGGGTATTATGCGGGAAAAATAAGGATTAGAAAATAATTAATCCCTGAAAATCAAACGATTAACAGGGATTAAAGTACTCGAGGCGGGACTTGAACCCGCACGACCAGATGGTCACAGGATTTTAAGTCCGGCGTGTCTACCAATTCCACCACTCGAGCTTGGCCTCCTAGGCTTTAACCAAGGAGGGTTGGACTTTTAACAAAAAAACGCCGACATGCGGCGTTGGATTGGAGCGAAAAACGGGATTCGAACCCGCGACCTCCACCTTGGCAAGGTGGCGCTCTACCAACTGAGCTATTTTCGCATTAAAAAATGAACTTTCACATCCTTCTCCGATGCGGATGCAAATTTAATACAATTCTTTAAAAAGCAAAGAAAAAAATCACCTTATTGACCAAAAACTGGGAGACCTCATTAACCCAGTAAGAATACTATCAATTCGTTATGAAGTTGCCTTTTTCTTATTCGTGAGCAACCGTTTTATCTCGTTCAGTTTCATCAAGGCTTCCACAGGGGTCAAGGTATTGATATCCAGGTCCAAAATTTCTTCCTTGATCTGCTCCAAAAGGGGGTCGTCCAGATTAAAAAAACTAAGCTGCATCTCGTTTTGCGTAGATTGCAGTTTGTTGGTTAACTCCTCGTTGGAATGGGATTTCTCCAGTCGTTGCAATATTTTATTCGCCTTTTGGATAACCTGTTGCGGCATTCCGGCCATTTTGGCCACATGGATTCCAAAACTGTGCTCGCTACCACCAAGGGTCAACTTTCTCAAGAAAAGTACCTTGTCCTTCAATTCCTTTACGGAAACATTATAATTTTTAATCCTTGCAAAGGTTGCAGCCATTTCATTGAGTTCATGATAATGGGTGGCAAAAAGGGTTTTGGCCCTGGCAGGATGTTCATGGAGATATTCCGATATGGCCCAAGCAATGGAAATACCGTCATAGGTGCTCGTACCACGTCCTATTTCATCCAAAAGCACCAAGCTTCGTTCCGATAGATTGTTAAGGATAGACGCCGTTTCGTTCATCTCTACCATAAAAGTAGATTCTCCCATGGAGATGTTGTCACTTGCCCCTACACGGGTAAAAATTTTATCGACATAGCCCATCTTCACCGATTCCGCAGGGACAAAACTGCCCATCTGGGCCAAGAGGACAATAAGTGCCGTTTGGCGTAAAAGCGCCGACTTACCACTCATATTCGGGCCCGTTATCATGATGATCTGTTGGTCTTCCCGGTTTAATTCTACATCGTTGTCTACATAGGTTTCCCCTAAGGGCAATTGCTTCTCGATTACGGGATGCCTCCCCCCACGAATGACCATGTCAGTGGATTCGTCCATGATAGGCATAATGTAATTGTTCTCAACGGCCAATTGGGCAAAGCCGCAAAGGCAATCCAATTGGGCAATTTGATAGGCGTTGCCCTGCACTGGGGCAATATACTCCTGCATCCAAACGATAAGTTGGGAAAACAATTGTTGTTCCAAGGCCAGAATACGTTCTTCGGCCCCTAGAATCTTGGCCTCATATTCCTTGAGTTCCTCTGTGATATAACGTTCCGCGTTTACCAAGGTCTGTTTCCGTACCCAATCTTGGGGCACCTTGTCCTTATGGCTGTTGCGCACTTCAATATAGTATCCGAAAACATTATTGGAGGCTATTTTCAACGAGGAGATCCCGGTACGTTTTATTTCCCTTTCCAACATTTGATCCAGATAGTCTTTCCCAGAAAAGGCAAGATTTCTCAGCTCGTCCAATTCGTCCGAATACCCATCTGCAATGGTCTTTCCTTTTATTAGGTTTACCGGGGCATCCTCATCCAGCATCTCTTTGATCTTATCCCTAAGGAGGTCACAGGAATGCAATTGGTCCCCGATCAGCCTAAGCGCCTCGTTCCCACTCTGCTCCGTTAATTGCTTAACGGGCACAATGGCTTCTAGGGAATTTTTGAGTTGAATTACCTCCCGGGGACTTATTTTTCCGGTGGCTACCTTGGAAATCAATCGTTCCAGATCACCTATTTGCTTAAAGTAATGCTGTAGTTTTTGTAAAAGTTCATCCCCTTTGGATAGATGGGAGACCACCTCGTGCCTTCTACGGATTTTTTCCAGATTCTTTAGGGGCAATGCTAGCCAACGCTTTAACATACGCCCCCCCATGGGCGAAATGGTCTTATCAATAACCTCTAACAAGGTAACCGCATTGGAGTTGTTGGACTGGTAAAGTTCCAGGTTTTTGATGGTGAACCGATCCATCCATATATATTCTTCCTCGGCTATACGTTGCAACCTGTTGATGTGCTGTAATTGCTTGTGCTGTGTTTCCAATAAATAATGAAGCACCACCCCCGAGGCTACGATACCATGTGGCAAATGATCCACGCCATAACCTTTGAGATTCTTTGTTTTAAAGTGATGGGTAAGGGTCTCATGTGCATAATCTTCCTGAAAGATCCAATCCTCCGTATAAAAAACATGGAATTGATTACCAAAAACTTCTAAAAATTCCTTTTTATTGGCCTTGGAAACCAGAACCTCGTTGGGCCCAAAGTTTTGAAGCAACTTATCTATCTGCTCCACATTGCCTTCCGAGGTTAGGAATTCCCCGGTAGAGATATCCAAAAAAGAAATGCCCAATTTTATTCTACCAAAATGTACGGTGCATAAAAAATTGTTGGTCTTGGCATTGAGTATATCGTCAATCATGGCCACTCCTGGAGTAACTAGCTCCGTAACCCCCCTTTTTACTATGGTCTTGGTCTGTTTGGGATCTTCCAATTGGTCACAAATAGCGACGCGCTGACCCGCTTTTACCAATTTTGGCAAGTAGGTGTTAAGGGAATGATGGGGGAAACCTGCCAATTCCGTGCGATCGCCCCCATTGTTGCGATGGGTTAGCACGATCCCAAGAATCCTCGAGGCCTTAACGGCATCTTCACCAAATGTTTCGTAAAAGTCCCCTACCCTGAAAAGCAGCATGGCGTCAGGATATTTAGTCTTGATGCTATTGTATTGTTTCATCAAAGGGGTCACCTTCTTTGTTTCTTCCTTGCCCAAAGCGATTTTTTTAGCGAACTCGTTTAACTTATTTTTGTCCCATTGGTAGGTTAATCCCGAAATGGCTCGGCCCAACACCGGAATAACAACGAAAATACCATTTTCCCAAGGGAATTTAAACCTTTGTTGATATTTTGGGATAAGTTAATGAGAACCCTAATTGTAGAAATTAGGATGTTCGAATTAACCCCGCCACTTTGCGGGGTCTCAATTCAACTTTGACAAGTATTATTGATATATCGCTATGAGAAAATTAAAGAACAGCGAGCTGGACAGATTGGACGTTGACGGATTTAAACAGGCAGATAAGGCTCCACTGGTCCTAGTTTTGGACAATATCCGCAGTCTCAACAATATTGGCTCGGTCTTTAGAACCGCCGATGCATTTTTGCTGGAGAAGATATACCTATGTGGTATCACGGCCACTCCCCCCCATAAGGATATCCATAAGACCGCACTTGGAGCAACCGAAAGCATGTCATGGGAATATTGGGAGGATACCAGAAGCCTTATAGAAAACCTCCAATCCCAAGGGTACCATACATTGGCCGTGGAGCAGGCCGAAAACGCGATAATGCTCAATGATTTTAGGGTGGAACCCGCAATGAAAATTGCATTAGTGTTCGGCAACGAGGTAAAAGGGGTATCCCAGGAAGTGGTGTCGGTATGTGATGGAGTATTGGAAATTCCCCAATACGGCACCAAACATTCCCTCAATATTGCCGTAAGCGTTGGCATAACGGTCTGGGATATTTGGTCGAAAATAAATAGCGTTCGATAAAGAAATCCCCTTCGTTTATATTTTGGCTCCCTAGAACTACGTACTGTAAATGGTCTTTTTTCCTTTATTTTTGAAGACTTTGTAAGGAACTGCACCATGTCACAGCTTGGGGAGGGGACAAAAAAAACCCAACCGAAGTTGGGCAGGATATATAGTTTGAGTTAGTTAGTTTGCTGTTTTGCGGGTGCAATTAAGTAAATCGGTTCGTAATTTGCAAGAAAAAATGTGAAAAATATCTTAAAGTGTCAGGTTGACAATAAAATTTTGGATTTTGGTCAAGACTTTTTCATAATCTTCCTTGGATGCCACAAAATCATATTCCTCCAGATCAATGACGATGCAATTTCGGTCCGCACGACTCTTTAAAAATTCCATATAACCCTGGTTTATTTTCTCCAAATACTCCTGGGATATATTTCGTTCATAATCCCTGCCCCTTTTTTTGATATTCTCCAACAAGCGTTCGGGACCCTGATATAGAAACACGTAAACATCAGGCTTCTTGACTTCCTTGTACATAAAATCAAAAACCCTGCGATAAAGGGCAAACTCTTCGGCCTGAAGGGTGACTTTTGCAAATATGAGCGATTTATAAATATCGTAATCGCTTATCATAAACTTTTTGAACAAATCAAACTGGGAAGTATCATCCGTAAATTGTTGGTACCTATCGGCCAAAAATGACATTTCCAAAGGAAAGGCATATCGACTTTGGTCTTCATAGAATTTTGGCAAAAAAGGATTATCCGCAAAACGCTCCAAAATCAATTTCGCATTAAAGTCGGTCGCGATTTTACTGGCCAAGGTGGTTTTACCTGCCCCGATATTCCCTTCAATAGCCATAAATTGAATTTTGGAAAACAATTGCTCCCTATTCTTATAAAGCTTGTATTTGGTTTTGGCAAGAACGCTGTCATCCCTGCATTCCTGCAATAGATTTCTCATGTCCTTGGCCAATACGGGATGGTAAAGTTGGGGAGCTATGTCCGACATAGGCTTTAGTACAAATTTTCTCTTTTCCAATTGGGGGTGTGGAACGGTCAGATGTTCGGACCGGAGAATTTCATTCCCGTAAAACAATATATCCAAATCTATTGTCCTTGGCTGATAGCCCTTTTCTTCGCTACGCTCCCGTCCAAGTTTGGTCTCTATCCCGAGTAGCATATCCATTAAATCCTCGGGGGCAATTCCCGTTTCCAATGCCAAACAGGCGTTGAGAAAATCACCACCTTCAAAGCCCCAAGCCGGGGTTTGGTAAACAGGGGAAATCCCAGTAATATCCCCAGTGCTCTTCTGGATCAAAAACAAGGCATTTTGTAAGTTGCTCAACCTATCCCCTAGATTGCTGCCCAAGGAAATATATGCGGTTTCCGTAGTTTTCATTTTGAGGAAACAAATTAAACAAAAGAAATCCATTTGGGGAGAAATAATTTCCGGGAGTTCAAATTAAGCCCCATAATTTTTGGTATTTGAAATTGAAATTGACACTTGGACTTAAGCTTTATGGTTATATTTGGTGCGAATATTAATTTTCATTTGAATGAATTTTCTAAGAAACCTGTTGGCTGCCATTATCGGTTGCCTTATAGCCTTCGGCATCTGCTTTTTCATGTTTATAATTTTCATTAGCCTTTTGGGGAACATGGAAGAAACCGTGGTCGTTAAAAACAATTCGGTCCTGGAACTACAGCTACAAAAACCCATAAATGACTATACCGGGGACGATGGATCCGATCCCTTTACAGGATTTTTCCAGAAAGCCCAAGGTTTGGATGCCATTTTACATGCTATCCAAGTGGCCAAAAATGACGACAATATCGAGGGTATAAGCATCAACGGCAATTACTTGCTTGCCGGTTGGGCCCAGACCAAGGAGATCCGAATGGCGTTGGAAGATTTTAAGGAAGCAGGAAAATTCGTTTATTCCTATAGCGATTACTATTTGCAAAAGGACTATTATCTATCCAGCGTGGCCGATAGTCTTTTTATCAATCCGGTTGGGGGGCTCATTTTTAAGGGATTATCCTCTGAAGTGCTCTTTTTCAAGGACTTGCAGGACAAAACAGGTATCAAGATGGAAGTCATCCGTCATGGAAAATACAAAAGCGCCGTGGAGCCTTTCCTGTCCAACGAGATGAGCGAAGCCAACAGAACGCAGATATCCGAACTGATAGGATCGCTATGGAACTCCCTGGTTTCGGACATTTCCAACGAAAGAAACATTAGCCCGGAGAACCTTAACAGGATTGCCGATACCTTGGGTGGACGTACCCCAAAAATGGCGGTGGAATCGGGCTTGGTCGACGATACCCTCTTTTATGACCAGTACGAGGCCAAACTAAAGAAGGCCGTAGGCCTCAACAACGATGACGATTTAAACACTATAGAACTTAAGGATTATATCACATTTTCCAACCTTAAGAAAATCAGCACGGGAAAGGAAAAGATTGCAGTTATCTATGCCCAAGGTGAAATAATATACGGGGAAGGAGGACCCAATGTTATAGGACAGGGAGTCATCAACGAAGCGTTGAAAAAAGCAAGGGAAGACGACGAGGTCAAGGCCATTGTGTTTCGCGTGAATTCCCCAGGGGGAAGCGCACTTACGTCCGATATCATTTGGAGGGAAATTGAACGGACCAAAGAGGTTAAACCTGTGGTGGTCTCTATGGGCGACGTTGCGGCTTCTGGCGGTTATTACATTTCCGTAGGTGCGGATAAGATTTTTGCAGAGCCTACAACGATAACCGGATCCATCGGGGTTTTTGGCACAATTCCCAATTTGAGCGGCCTGGCAAAAAAAATAGGAATACATTCGGACCAGGTAGGCACCAACGAGAACTCTGTAGATTACTCTCTTTTTGAACCCATGTCCGATCAATTTAGATCGGTTGTCCGTGAAAGCGTAGAAGGTACTTATGATACTTTTTTAAGCCGTGTAGCCGAAGGCAGGAACATTACGGTTGCCCAAGCGGACAGTCTGGCCCAGGGCCGGGTCTGGAGCGGTACAGATGCCAAGCGATTGGGATTGGTAGACGAATTGGGCAACTTGGATGATGCCATCGAGGAAGCGGCTTCCATGGCCGGACTGGAGAACTACGGCATCAAGAAATTTCCGAAATACAAATCGGGTTTCGAACGATTTATGGAAGATATGCAGGGCAGCAGCTCGGAAAGCAGGGAGAGTATGGTTCAAGAGGAAATCGGGGAAGAGGCCTACACCATCCTTAAGCAAATAAAATCGGCAATACAGCAAAAAGGCGTGCAGGCTAGAATGCCGTTTGCGCTGGATATCAAATAGATTTTTTGAAGTACAAAGTATTGAGTAATGAGTATTTGGCAATAAAATCGGAAAACCCTGGAACGTTCAAAATAAAAATCTAGTAAGGATTTCGAGACTGCTTGATACCTTGTACCAACTACTTAATACCAATCAAACAATGACCTTAAAGGACAGGAAACACGCATATAAAATCTATTTGTATCTCGGAGCCCTCTTTATTACCGCGCTTGTAGTTTCCAATCTCATTTTTCAAAAATTTTTCTATTGGCACCCTTTTGGGGATGTCACCATTTTGGGAGCGCCGCTTTTCGTCATTTCGGTAGGAGTTTTGCCCTATCCAATAACTTTTTTGATCACCGATCTAGTTTCCGAGATCTACGGGGCAAAAAAGGCGAACCAAATTGTAACCGCTGGTATTTTCGCTTCCTTCTTTTCTATGGGAATCGTTCTTTTGGCCAATTATGTTCCTGCAATCCCGGAATCCCCGGTAAGCGACGGGATGTTCCATAGCGTATTTGCCCTTTCGCCTATCGCCGTACTGGCCTCAATGATCGCCTATCTTTTTGCCCAATACGTAGACATTGCCATTTACCATTACTGGAAAAGGCTTACAAATAGCAGATATCTGTGGATCAGGAACAATTTTTCAACATTTTCCTCCCAGTTCATCGACACCTTTACCGTAGTGAGCTTAATGTGTGTTTTTGGTGTAATTCCTTGGAGCATGTATTTTGGACTGATTGTTAGCGGTTTCTGTTTTAAGGTTTTTATTGCCATGTTGGACACCCCTTTTCTCTATTTCTTCGTATATACCCTTAGAAAGCGCTTTAATTTAGCCATTGGCGAGGAAATTGAACTGGAAGTTTAATCGTAAGATTTAATAGCCAAGTCCCTCATCCGACCCTGTGGTTAGTGATTGCGAACATTGATGGATTAGTTTATGGGTTTATAGGTTTATGAGTTTATGAAAAATCAATATGTTAAATATCCGCTGTTTATGAAGCTTGTTAGATAATAGAATCAGAACGAAGTAGGACTAAATATCCTTAATCTGAATTATCACGATCTCAACAAATTTTCCAACTTGAACATATCTATTTAAAAATTCAAAAGGTCTTGGCTCTTGGCTCTTGATTCTTAACTCTGCGGATCATTGTTCGTGCATCCTAATACAACATTGCCCCAAGCACATCGTTAATATTATATCTATTATGAAACATATGAAAAAGAAAATTTTTAAGATTACAGGGATTATATTATTGCTTTTTATCGGATTATTGATTGCCGCACCATTTTTTCTAAAGGGAAAGATTGCGGACATAATAAAAAACAAGGTCAACGGCAGCATCAATGCCACTTTCGACTTTGCCGATGCAGACCTTACCTTGTTCAGTAGTTTTCCACAAGCCACTTTAAAATTAAATGACATCTCCTTGATCAACAAGGCGCCATTTGAAGGGGACACCCTCTTTGCATCCAAGGAAGTAACCCTGAACATGTCCATAAAGGAACTATTTAAAGGTGCCAACGAACCGATCAATATCACGAGATTGAGCGTTGATAATGCCCTGCTAAATATAAAAGTCGACAAAGATGGAAACGCCAACTACGATGTAACCAAGGAATCACAAAACACGAATAATGCCAGCCAAGCAACCGATAACAATTTTGTTTTCTCCTTGCAGTCGTACGAAATAAACAAGTCTACCATAAAATATGACGACCAGGACTCTGGAATAAATCTGGAAATTTTAAATATGGATCACTCGGGAAAGGGCGATCTTTCCGCCGAGACCTCGGAACTGGACACCCATACCAATGCCCTGGTCACTTTTGAAATGGATAGCACCAATTACCTGAACAAGAACAAGATACAATGGGATGCCTTGATCGGGGTAGATCTTAACCAGAACAAATACTCTTTTCTAAAGAACGAATTATTGTTGAATCAACTTCCCTTGGTTTTTGAGGGGTTTATAAAACTGAACGACGACAATCAGGAAGTCGACCTCAACTTTAAAACCCCATCCTCGGATTTCAAGAACTTCTTGGCCGTAATTCCGGAGGTGTACTCCAAAGATATCCAACAAGTTAAAACCAGTGGGAATTTTACGGTGGTAGGGGAATTTAAAGGCATTGTGGACGAGGAGCATATCCCGCGCTTCAATATTGCAATAAATTCCGACGATGCTTCCTTTCAATATCCAGATCTGCCAAAATCGGTTCGCAACATACATATAGATACCCAGATTTCGAATACTACCGGGATTGTTGAGGACACCGAGGTAGACATTCGGAAATTGTCATTTATGATCGATCAGGATAAATTTAACGCGACTTCAAAAATAACGGAACTAATGGGCAACCCAAAGGTGAGCGCCAACGTTGATGGAAGGATTAATTTGGCGAACATATCGAAGGCATACCCCATAGATTCCGATTTAAACTTAAAAGGAATTTTAAATGCCGATATTTCTACTGCCTTCGACATGGCTTCCGTAGAGAAGAAGCAATATGAAAATACCAAGACCAGCGGCACCTTGGACCTGCAGGGATTCGAATACAAGTCCGATGAAATTCCCAGCGTGGTAAAATTGGACAATACCAAAGTATTATTTACCCCAAAAACGGTAGAATTAAAGGAACTAAAGGGCAGTACGGGCAAAACGGATTTTGACATCACCGGAACTTTGAACAACTTGTTGGGTTTTATGTTCAATGATGAAAAAGTGGAGGGCAAATTCAATTTGAGATCCAACACTTTTTCCCTGAACGATTTTATGGTGGCCGAATCCGGAGAATCGAATAAAAAAGAATCCACCTCTCCCCCTCCATCTGGAAATACTGAAAAAATAAAAATCCCATCCTTTTTGGACTGTAATATAACCGCAACGGCCAACACGGTAATTTACGATAACCTAACCCTAAAAAATGTATCGGGCAACCTACAGATCAAGGACGAGAAAGCCATTTTGAGTAATATGACGTCTTCAATTTTTGATGGCAAACTGGGCTTTAACGGGGAAGTTTCGACCAAGAACGCGACGCCGGAATTCGCCATGACCTTGGGGATGGACAAGTTGAACATTGCGGAGACCTTTACCTCCTTGGATTTGTTGAAGGCCTTGGCGCCCATAGCCGGGTATCTTCAAGGACTTTTCAATTCGGATATCCAAATATCCGGAAACCTTAATGATGATTTTACGCCAGACCTGAATACTATATCGGGGAACGTGTTGGCCGCAATAACCACAACGAACATTGACGCAAGTGATTCCCCCCTATTGTCCGCCTTGGACAGCAAGCTCAATTTCATCGATTTGGATAAGTTACATCTCAACGGGTTTAAGACCAAATTGGCATTTAAGGACGGCACCGTCCAGGTAAAGCCCTTTACCATAGACTACCAGGATATCGCCATTGATGTTTCGGGGAGCCATACCTTCGATAAAAAATTGAACTATCAGGCCACGATCAATGTTCCCGTAAAATATTTGGGCAAGGAAATAAATAGTTTGATAGCGAAGATAGACGACAAATCGTTGAAATCGATGACCATCCCGGTAACGGCAAGTATTGGAGGATTGTATTCCAATCCTACGGTAACGACCGACCTCACTTCGGGAGTCAAAAAACTTACCGCAGAGCTTATCGAGGTTGAAAAACAAAAACTGTTGGCCCAAGGTACGGACAAGGCTAAAGATTTAATTGGGGGCATTCTAGGAAGCAATACCGCTAAAAAAGATTCATTAAAAAAAGAGGAAAGCACGACTTCGGACGAGGTTGTAAAAACCCTTGGCGGCATACTGGGTGGAAATACGAAAACCCAAGACACCTCGACAACCAAAAAAGATTCGGTACAGCCGAAAAGCAATCAGGTGGAGAGTGCCGCAAAGGACATTTTGGGAGGATTGTTGGGAGGTAAAAAGAAAAAGGACACCGTGAAGTAGGTTCAGGGAAAATACGAAATTAGAATGAAGTTGGCAGTTCCCAGTTGCAGTTGGCAGATTTGGTTGAAGGTTGATGGGAAGGGTTCAAGGTTTAAGTTTCAAGGTTTAAGAAATACGAAACTAGAAAAGTTGGCAGTTGCAGTTGGCAGATTTTGTTCCTGGTTGTTGGTTGTTAGTTGATGGTTGATGGGAAGGGGTTTGTCCATGCCTAAATAGCATTGACTGGTTTTAGTTGGTTGTTAATATACATTTTTTGGTTCTTTTTTCTTTAAACAGCTTTTTTTATTTTCAAACTCCACTGGGTTCATTTTGTTGATCGCACTGTGC